>DATCGA010000189.1:0-10208 GCA_036509215.1 Trebonia sp. | reverse complement strand
GCTCCCAAGGTCAGCCCAGGCCGAACATCAGCCAGGTCTGGTTGCTGGCCCAGTCGGGATAGAGCCCGGTCATCGCGTCGTAGAGCTCGCGCTCGCCGGAGGTCGACTCCTTCAGCCGGCCGTAATCGATGAGGTAGCGCTTGGTGCCCTCGATCGCGTCCGGGGCGTCCGCGACGCCGACCTTCTCGTGCCCCGCCACCGCGATCTTCGGGTTCAGCGCGGTCAGGCGGTCGAGATCGGCGATCCAGTTCGCCCGGCTCTGCGGGGTGGAGGAGGCGACCATCGTTTGACCATTTCTAATTGGCCAGCTCATGGAATGATCTTGGAAACTTTTCTCTTGATGGAAGAAAAACATTCCATTCGCATGCATTTTTTCCATGATCTTTTCTGGGTCGCTCCGCACAGCGAGACCAGCTCAGGAACGAGCCGGCCGAGCGGTTCCAGGGCGGACAGCCGCTGGGCGGGGACGACGCGTATGTGCTCACCGCACTGAGCCCTGATTCGCAAGCAGTGCAGTTCCCAGTGCACATAAGGGGTCAGCGGCGTCTCGATGACTCGAATTCGGCAAAACCGGGAGCCGCGCTCCCGTATCGCGTGAAGAAGGCCTCCAATTCCGGCCGCGTTTCCTCGTACAGCTCCATCGATGGATCCCGCAAGGATGAAATCAATCGGCTGATGTCGTCCACGACGGACATAATAAAGGATTTCCACGCACAGTCGCCTAAGCAGGCAACCCATCGTTGAACGAATCGTTGAAAACGATGAGTTGACAATCACTTGAACTAGTGTCAAGCTCGTTGGGTGAGCGATACCTGGACCCCGCCAGACGCGCCCAAGGCGCGGGCGGAGCGCGAAAACGCCGCCCTGTTCCGCATCCACCAGCGGCATGCCGACACGGCCGCCCGCCGTGACCGTGCCAGGCTTCCCGTCCTAGTCGGGTCCGAGGAGGCGGTACGGCTGCTCGTCGGCCTGGCGGCAGGCTCGTACATGGTGGAAGAGGACGAGGAGCCGGTGGACGCCGCCGACCTGACCGCCGCGCTGTCGCTGATACCTCGGGTCCGCGCAGAGGTTGACCAGCTCGAGGCGTCGTTGCTGCTGATCGCCCGGGGCCAGGGAATGACATGGCAGCAACTGGCCTTCGGCCTGGGCCTGGGCAGCGCGCAGGCGGCGCGTCAGCGTTACGAGCGGTTGACCCGCCGGTCCGCACCCGCACCAGCTTCCGACGGCGACGGCCGCTAGACGAGCCCGCTGATGGCCTTGTGCACCGAGGCGATCGCGCTGGCGCCTTCCCCGGTCGCCGCGGCGACCCGCTTCATCGAGCCGGAGCGCACGTCCCCGACGGCGAACACACCCGGAACGCTGGTCTCGAACGGAAGCGGCGTCCGCCCCAGCTCGGCCCAGGCCGGCCCGAGGTCAGCGTCGTTCAGCTGGACGTCGGTCCGGATGAAGCCGTCGTCCTCGGTCGCGATCCCCGTCAGCCAGCCGGTGGCCGGCTCGGCCCCGATAAAGCAGAACAGGCCCAGGCACGGCTGGGCCCGCGTGGTATCGGCCGCGCGATCGGTGACGTTGATCTCCTCGAGGAAGTCGCCGCCGTCCAGCCGGGTGACCTCGCTCCGGCATCGGACCGTAACCCGCGGATGCACCAGCAGCCGGTCGACAAGGTAGGCCGACATCTCGGTCGCGATGTCCGCGCCGCGGACGACGAGCGACACGTCGCATCCCCGGCCGGCCATGTACAGCGCGGCCTGGCCGGCCGAGTTCGCGCCGCCGACAACCGTGACCGGGCTGCCGACGCAGCCGCGCGCCTCTAGTTCGGTGGCCGCGTAGTAGATCCCGGCGCCCTCGAAATCAGGCCAGCGTTCCAACGGCAGCGCGCGGTAGCGCGCGCCGGTTGCGATGACGACGGCCTTGCTTTCAAGGCACTCGCCCTCGGGCAGGTGCAGCCGCAGCCAGCCGCCATCCCGGCCGGTGCCGAGCCTGACCGCCTGGCAGGGGCTGGCCAGCTGGGTGCCGAACTTCAGCGCCTGAAGGACGGCGCGGCCGGTCAGGTCGGCCCCGGACAGGCCGAACGGGAAACCGAGGTAGTTCTCGATCCGGGAGCTGGCCGCGGCCTGCCCGCCGGTGCCGACGGCGTCCAGCAGGACCGTGTCCAGTCCTTCCGACGCGCCGTAGACGGCGGCCGCGAGCCCGGCCGGGCCGGCCCCGACGATGGTCACGTCGACCGGCTTCTTGGACGAGCGGTGGTAGGTGAGGTTCAGCGCCTGGCCCAGCGTGCCCGGGGTCGCCCGTTTCAGCGTCGTGCCGGGCATGACCACGGCGGGCAGGTCGTGCTCGGTGAGCCCGGAGGACCCCATCAGCGCCTCGCCCGCCGGGCTGTCGGCATCGAACCACACGTGGATCAGACGCTGCCGGGCGGCATAGGTCCGCAGCGCCAGGCCGGCGGCCGACCTCGGGTTGCCGACGATCTCGACCGCCCGGGCGCTGGTACTGCGCTGCAGCAGCTCCCGGCGTGCGACCAGCGCCCTGAAGATGACGTCAGAGAGCTCGCCGTCGTTCGCCATGAGCTGGCGCAGGCTCTCCCGGGTGACCCGGTAGACCGTGCCTGCCTCCCGGGCCCGGCACTGGAGGTACACGTTCTGCCCGGTCAGCAGGTTCAGTTCGCCGACGAACCCGCCGGCCCGGACCTTGGCCACGGTCTCGGCGGGCACGTCGGCGATCTCCGTCCTGATCACCTCAACCGAGCCCCGGGCAACCACGATCAGGTCGACGTCCACGTCGCCCGGCTCGAACAGCACGTCACCCGGCCGGGTCTCCTGCGGCGTCCCGTAGGAGACCAGGCGGGCGAACAGCTCGTCGTCTAGCTGCGGCGAAGCGGTCTTGGTAGGGACCATCGGCCCGGCCGGGTGCCCTGGTCCGTCGGCGGCAGGCCGCCAGGGTGCGCGCGGCAATTCATCCATCGAGCAGACTCCTCCCGTTCTGACCTAGGTTATGGCGCTGCCCCGCACTCCAGCCGCCAGGTCCAGGAAGACCCGCCGCCGCTAGGCGTCCAGGATCTTGGCGTCGGTGCCGCCTTCCTCGCCCAGGATCGAGCCGATCTGCGCGACCGCCTCCGGGCGCCGCGCCCGCAGCCACAGCAGGATCGCCACGCCGATGGCCAGCCAGACCAGCGCCACCCACGGCGTCCAGGCGAGGATGCCGGTCGGGGTCGGGTGCACGGAGCCGTACAGGGCCGCGCCGAACACGACCGCGCCGATCAGCGGCACCAGGACGTGGACCAGCGGGTTCCACCGCCGCGTGTCGCGGGTGCGGTAGAAGAACACGATGCCGCCGATGCACAGCATGATGTAGACGACGATGATCACCAGCGTGCCGGTCGTGGCCCAGAAGTAGTAGTTGCTGAACGGCTGGCCGAACGCGCTGTCGGAGAACGGGTACCCGACCAGCAGCGCCATCACGGTGGCGACCACGGCCACGCCGATCGTCGCGTTCACCGGGGTCTTGAACCGGGGCGAGGTGTGGCCGAGCGCCCTCGGCAGCACGCCCTCGCGGCCCATCGCGAACAGCGTCCGCGACGCGGCCGTCGCGCAGGCCACGCAGACGATGAAGGCCGACAGCATGCCGCCGATCTCAACCAGCGTGCCGAGCCAGGAGCCGACGAACGTGATCGCCGTGGTCTTCAGGGCGATGGGGTCGGCGGCGAACTTCGCGCCGTTGTTGACGCCGTAGCCGATGGTGATCGAGTAGGTCGTCCACAGGTAGAAGACGACGGCGAAGAGCGTGGCCGCGATCACCGCGATCGGGATGTAGCGGCGCGGGTTGGAGGTCTCCTCGCCGAAGTCGGCCGCCGTCTCGAAGCCGATGTAGGAGGTGACGCCCAGGATGATCCCGTAGAAGACGCCGCCGAAGCCGCCGCGCAGCGAGTGCCCGAAGGTGAACGACGACAGCGCCTGCCCGTGGCTGCCGCCCTTGGCGGTCGTCACCAGGTCGACGATCAGGATGATCACGACGGTGGCGATGCCGACGTACAGCTGCACCCGGGTCGTGACCCTGATCTTGATGACCGACAGGAACAGGAACAGCGCCATCCCGATGAAGAAGAACAGGATCCACAACTTGGGGCTGAGGCCGAGCAGGTCCGCCGCCAGGTAGCCGACCCCGGACATGGTCATCGGGACGAAGCAGATCATGCCGAAGAAGTAGAGCCACCCGGCCATGAAGCCGGCGCCCTTGCCGAGGCTGCGGCTGGCGTAGGTGTAGGCGTAGCCGGCCGACGCCATCCGTCGGGTGAACCCGATGACCACGAAGGCGAGCGCGAGGCAGGCGATGCCGCCGAGCAGGAACGCCAGGGGCGTGGAGCCACCGCTGGTGGCGGCCACGCCGGAGACGTTGAGCAGCATCGCCATGCCCGGGGCGAGCACGGATACGGAGATCGCGATGGCGTCAGGGAGTCGCAGCGTGCCGCGCGCGAGCTGGCTGCCGGTGGCGACCCCCAGTTCGGAACGGGTCTCGGCCATGGGGGGTTCCTTACGTGCGTGTTACTCGGGCATGAGGACGGTCTGGTCGTCCAGGGCGTAGTCGAAGGCGAGCGGGACGCAGTCGCGCTCGTTCAGCCACGCCAGGAAGGCCTGGTGGACCGGGTGGTCGCGGTAGGCGGTCATGGTGTCGAAGTCGGGGAATTCGGTGTAGAGAAGGTGCGAGTACCCGCGGGTGCGGGCCCCGGTGATGTCGGTGCCCAGCCGGCACTTGGTCATCAGGCCGATCTCCCGAGGCCAGGACGCCACCATCGCGCGCAGCCGGGCCTCGTCCTCGGCACTGAGCGCGGTGGGAAAGCTGAACAAGACGATGTGCTGGAGGGTCATCTGCCGTCCTCAGTAGAACTCGAAGTACTCGCGCATCTCCCAGTCGCTGACGTCCTGCCCGTCCGGCGGCGGGTTCTCAGCGATGGCGGACTCGTAGCGGACGAGCTCGGCGCGCTTCATCTGGATGAGGTAGTCGACCATCGGGTCGCCGAACGCCTTGCGGTAGAAGCTGTCCTCCACCAGCGCGCCGACCGCCTCGCGGAGCGACGTGGGCAGCATCGGCGCCTCCGCCGCGTACGGGTCGGACTCAATCGCGGCCGGCGGCTCCAGTTTCCTGCGGATGCCGTCGAGACCCGCCGCGATGTTGGCCGCCATGTAGAGGTACGGGTTCGCGGCCGGCTCGCCGATGCGGTTCTCCACGTGGCTGTTCTCGTCACCGGGGGCGCCCTGGACCCGCACCAGCGCGCCGCGGTTCTCGACCGCCCAGCAGACGCGGTCCGGGGCGAAGGAGTACGGCCGGTAGCGCTTGTAGCCGTTGACGGTGGGCGCGGCGAACAGCGTCATCGGCAGCGCGTGCTCGAGCAGCCCGGCCACGAACTGGCGCCCGACCGGCGACAGGGTCTCATCCTGGCTGGCGAACGCGTTGCGCCCGTCGGCGCGGGAGATCAGCGACTCGTGCAGGTGCCAGCCGGAGGAGAAGAAGTTCGGCAGCGCCGGGCGGCACATGAACGTCGCCAGCAGCCCGCGGCGCTGGCACATCTGCTTGACCGCGGAGCGGAACAGCACCACCGCGTCGGCCGCCGCCAGCCCGCCGATCGGGCTGAAGCTGAACTCCATCTGGCCCGGGCCCCACTCGTCCTCCATGGACCTCGGCGGCAGCCCGACCGCGTTCAGCCCGTCGCGGATCGCCTCCAGCGTGGAGGAGACGCTGTCCAGCCGCACCTCGGACAGGTACTGGTAGCCGCGCTGGAAGACGCTGACCGCCGGCGGGGCCGGGGTGAACCCGGCGTTCTCCGGCTCGATCCGGTCGGAGTCAACCTTGACGATGTAGTACTCGACCTCGATGCCGGCCAGGAAGTCGTACCCGGCGTCGGCCAGCGAGGACAGCGCCCGCCGCATCACCCCGCGGCCGTCAAGCGGCATCGGCGCGCCGCTGGAGAAGTACACGTCGCACAGCATCCAGCCGGTCCGGTCGGCCCACGGAAGAACCCGGAACGTGCTCGGGTCCGGTACCAGGACCACGTCCGGGAATCCGGTCAGCTCGTCGATCCCGAAGCCGCCGCCTGCCGCGAAGGCGGGCACGAACACCTGGTTGCCGGTGTCGAGGCTGTAGATCGCGCCGGAGAAGTCCAGGCCGTTCGACATGGCGGCGATCGCCACCTCGGCCGAGAGCGACTTGCTGCGCGGCACGCCGTGCTGGTCGACGACGATCAGCCGGACGGTGCTGAGGCCGAGCTCGCGGATGCGCGCGGCGACCTCGTCCGCCGCCGCTGCCTGCTCGGCGCTGTACAGGCCGTGCCGGGCGATGAAGCCGTGCTGGCCAACGCCGCTGATCCCGTGCGAGGGGTTAGTGGTGCCCACTGGGTTGAGCCTCCGGTCAGGTGCGGGACGAGGCGTCGCGCTGCTGGATCATGTCCTCAAGCAGCGCGGCGGTGAAGTTGTCGGGGTCGATGTCGGCGATGGACAGGAACGTCTCGGTCCGCTGCACGCCGGTGATCTGGAAGATCTTGGCCAGCAGGAGCTGGCGCAGATGGGTGTGGTCGCGGACCCGGAGCCGGACCAGCAGGTCGAGGCTGCCGGTCACGACGCTCATCGTCTCCGCCTCCGGCAGCTCCTGGATCTCGCGGATGATCTCGCTCAGGTCCATGCCGGCCGCGGCGGTCACCGCGAGGTACACCACCACCGGCAGGCCGAGCGCCGCCCAGTCGATGTCCGCCCGGTAGCCGCGGATCACCCCGCTGCGCTCGAGCCGGGCGAGCCTGTCCGCCACCGCCGGCGGCGACATCTCGATCTGCCGGGCGAGGGCTCGCTGCGACTGCCGGGAGTCGGCCGCCAGCGCGCGCAGCAGCGCCAGGTCGAAGTCGTCCACCTCCACCTCGGGCCTGGGCGGCTGCGAGACCTCAGCCAGCTTGGCCAACGGCGTTGGGTTGATTGTCATTTGGAAGGTTGCCTATCGTCGGATCGATTTGGATGAGGTACGATCGAAGACGAGTGATTGGTGATTGTAAGATGTGTTAGTGAGGATTCTTACAATTGCAAGATCCCGATGTCAAGGGTCAACTTCCGTCTAGGAGGGGTCAAGCCGATGACCGCGGTGGTGGGGCAGCAGGGCCTTGATCGAGGCGACGAGCATCGCGGGGCCGGGCACCGCGACTGGGACGAGCGGCTCGCGCGCCGCACGCACGCGCTGGGCGGCTCGGAGATCACGGCGATCCTCGCCCTGGCCGGCGCCACCGACGTCATCACGTTCTCCGGCGGGTTCCCCGAGCCGGCCACGTTCCAGACCGGCACCCTGGCCGACATCGCCGCCCGCCTGATCGCCGACGAGCCCGGGGTGGCGCTGCAGTACTCGGCCACCGAGGGCCTGGTCGGCATCCGGGATTACGTCTCCGGGCGGCTGGCGGCCCAGGAGGGCAGGGCTCCCGGCGCGGGCGAGCTGATGATCACCAGCGGCGGCATCGACTGCATGGAACTGCTGGCCAAGAGCTACCTCGATCCGGGCGACGTCGTCGTGGTCGAGGCGCCGACCTACCTCGGCGGGCTGATGGCGTTCCGCGGTTACGAGGCCGACGTGCGCGGCGTGCCGGTCGACGACGCCGGGATGCGGGTCGATGTGCTCGCCGACCTGCTGGCCGGGGGACTGCGGCCGAAGTTCGTCTACACCATCCCCGACTACCAGAACCCCACCGGCCTGTCGATGAGCACGGAGCGCCGGCAGGGGCTAGTCGACCTCGCCCGCCGCTACGACTTCCTGATCCTGGAGGACGTGGCCTACCGCGAGCTCGGTTTCGGCCCGCTCGAGAACGACACCGCCCCGCCGCCGAGCATGTGGTCGCTGGCGCCCGATGTCGTGCTGCAGGCGGGCACGTTCTCCAAGATCTTCTCGCCCGGATTCCGCATGGGCTGGGCCGCCGGGCCGGCCCAGATCGTCGGCAGGCTCGTCATCGCCAAGCAGAACTCCGACCAGTGCGCGGGCGCGCTCGGCCAGCGGATGCTCGAGGAGTACGGCCGGGGCGGTCACATGGGCCGTCAGATCGCCGAGTCCCGGGTGCTGTACGGGCGGCGGGCGAAACTGACGACGGAGGCACTGGCCAAGCACATGCCCGACGGCGCCAGCTGGACGACGCCGGCCGGCGGTTTCTACGTCTGGCTCAGCTGCCCGGAGGGCGTCGACACGGTCGCGCTGTCGGCCGCCGCCCGCGCCGAGAAGGTCGCGTACGTGCCCGGACGGCCGTTCTACCTGGAGGACGCGGGAGTCGGGGCCAACCAGATCCGGCTCGCCTACAGTCGCGTCGCCGACGACCTCATCGACGAAGGCATCCGCAGGATCGCCGGCGTGGTGAAGAGCGCTCTGTAATTTCGCACCACTGTAATTTCCGCCGCACGGTAATCTCACAAAGCACGGAGGACACATGAGCGACGCCGCGCACCAGCAGTCAGCCGACGAAGCCAACGAAACCGACAAAGGTTCGCTGGGCGATGCCGCCAGCCACTTCACCACGGAGGGCGGCACCCCGGCCGGACCCGGCCGCTACGTCAACGTGGACGCGCTGACCCCGGTCGAGTTCCTGCCGGGGCTCGGCTTCCGGCCGGTGCTCGGCCAGAAGGCGATGACTAACTTCGTCAGCTTCGAGCCCGGCGCGATCGCGCCCCGCCACGTCCACGAGGAGGAGCAGATCGTCATCGTCCTCGACGGCGAGTTCACCTTCGATCTGGACGGTGACGTGCGCACGATGCGCAAGGGCGACGTCGCCGTCGTTCCGTCCTGGGTTCCGCACGGCGCCTGGACCACCGACACTCACTGCCTGGAGGTCGACGTGTTCGCGCCGCCGCGCAGCAGCCTGCTCAAGCTGGCGGAAGCGCAGGCCGCCGACAATGCAACGGCCGAGGAAGCGGCCGAGGAAGCGGGGGAGGAGTAGGTGGAGCTCGGACTGGCCGGCCGCCGGGCCGTCGTCACCGGCGGCTCCAAGGGACTGGGCAAGGCCATCGCGGCCGAACTGCTGGCCGAAGGCGCCGCCGTCGCGATCTGCTCCCGGCATGCCGACGAACTCGAGCAGACCGCGGCCGAGCTGCGCGCGGCCGCCGCCGGGCGGCAGTTGATCGCGCTGCCCTGCGACGTGACCGACCCGGCTCAGGTGACCGAGTTCATCGCGGCCGCGACCGCGGCCCTGGGCGGGCTCGACATCCTGGTCAACAACGCGGGCGGGGCCCGGCCGGGCCGGTTCGCCGCGCTGACCGACGACGACTGGCACGACGACATCGAGGTGAAGCTGTTCTCGCAGATCCGCTGCATCCGCGCCGCCCTGCCGCCGCTGAGGGCCAGCGCCGCGCCCCGCGTCATCAACATCAACGCCCTCTACGCCCGCTACCCGGACCCGGCCTTCCTGGCCTCGTCGGTCAACCGCGCGTCCTGCCTCAGCCTGTCGAAGGCGCTGTCGATCGAGCTGGGGGCCGAGGGGATCCTCGTCAACAGCGTCAACATCGGCTTCGTCGAGACCCCGCAGTGGGAGAACATCCACCGCAAGCGCGCCCCCGAGATGCCGGCCGACGAGTTCTTCGGCCAGCTCGCGAAGGCGGAGGTTCCGCTCGGCCGATTCGGGCGGTCGGATGAGGTCGCCGGGCTCGTCGCGTTCCTGGCCAGCGACCGGGCCAGCTACATCGCCGGCGCGTCGATTGACGTCGGCGGAGGCATGGGCAAGTCCCTTTAGGAGAGCTAGTACTTCATGTGCCGTCTGCTTGGCTATTGCTCGCGCGATGCCGCGCCCGTCGCCGAACTCCTGGGCGCGGAAAGCCTCGGCGCCTTCACCAGCCTGTCCGACCTGCACGGGGACGGCTGGGGAATGGCGTGGTACGCGGGCTCCAGGCCCGCGACCTGGAAATCGCCCGCCCGGGCCGGTAGCGAGCCGGAATACGACAAGCTCGCCTGGCAGCCGCTCGGCGACCTCGGCCTGGTGCACCTGCGCTGGGCCACCCCCGGCCTGCCCGTCACCGACGTCAACACCCACCCGTTCCGCTACGGCGACTACACGTTCGCCCACAACGGCGCCATCCACCCGCAGGAACGGCTCGGCGAGATGCTTCCCCCCGACTGGGAGCGAAGGCTGGCCGGCACCACCGACAGCGAGCGGTACTTCCTCCACCTGATGTGGCGGCTGGCGGTGCGCGACGGCGACATGGTCGCCGCGATCG
>DATCGA010000188.1:0-15082 GCA_036509215.1 Trebonia sp. | reverse complement strand
ACGCCGAGGCGATCTTCCAGGTCTTCACGCCCAATGTGATCTCCGCCCAGTCCGCCTCCTTCACCTACACGTGCGCCTCATGAACGACGCCGAGAGCTGGTTCCGGGCAGCGGCCCGGCCAGCCAGGCCGACGGTGCGGATGATAAAAACCGACGCCCCGCCAGAGCCGCCCGTTGCCGACATTTCGACGATGCGGCTGCAACGGCTCGGCGTCGTCGAAGCGGTCGTGGTTGACGGCGCGATGTGCGCCCGGATGCACTTCAACGCGCCCGACGCGGCGATCTGCCGCGAGTGCCGTGTCAGGATGCGCGAGGGCACCAGGAACATCCGGCGCCAGCCGCGGCCGCCGCTCGGCGTCCTGCTCGTCGATGACGGGCGCGGGTACCTGCTCGACCGCGACTACGTCATCGGCCGCGAGCCGCTGCTCGACGATGACGTGGCCGCGGGGCGGGCCGCGCCGCTGCCCGTCACCGACGCGGAGGGCTCGGTGTCCCGGCTGCACCTGCGCGTCTCGCTGGCCGGGTGGCGGGTCGAGGTGCGTGATCTCGGCTCGGCGAACGGCTCGGTGCTGCACCGCGCGGGCGGATCGCGCACGCTCGCCCCGGTGGACGTCGTGGCGCTCGATCCCGGCGCGCGGGTCGGCGTCGGGCGGCGCAGTGTCCAGTTCCTTCCGTACGGCGCGACCCCTGACGGAGCGACTACATGAGCGCATGGGTGGTACCCGGCTACACCGAAGACCGTGAGCTCGGCCACGGCGCGTCAGCCCGGGTCGTCGCGGCGACCCGCAACGACACTGGCCAGCAGGTGGCGATCAAGTACCTCGCGCCCAGGCTGCTGCGCGACCCGGACTTCCTCGCGCGCTTCCGCGAGGAGGTCGAGTTGCTTGCGTCGATCGACGTGCCGCACGTCGTGCGGCTGTTCGACTACGTCGAGGCCCCCGGCGAGGGCGCGGCGATCGTGATGGAGCTCGTCGACGGCGTCTCGCTGCACGAGATGATCACCAGGCAGGGCCCCACCAGCCCGGAGTCCGCGCTCGTCGTGCTGAAGGGCTCGCTGCTCGGCCTTGCCGCCGCCCACCAGCTCGGCATCGTGCACCGCGACTACAAGCCGGAGAACGTGCTCGTCGACGGCGCGGGCAACAGCAAGCTGACCGACTTCGGGGTCGCGGTCAAGGCCGGGGAGCGGGCCCCCGTCGGCGGCACACCGCTGTACATGGCACCCGAGCAGTGGAACGGCGAGCCCGCCACTCCGGCGACCGACATCTACGCCGCCACCGCCGTGTTCTTCGAGTGCCTCACCGGCCAGACCCCGTTCTCCGGGCGCCTCGAGCACCTGGCGATGCAGCACCAGACCGGCGCGATTCCTGTCGCCCTGGTTGACCAGCCGCTCCAGGCCCTGATCGAGCGCGGCCTGGCCAAGGACCCGAGGGATCGGCCGGCGCATGCCGTGGAGTTCGTCGCCGAGCTGAACTCGGTCGCCGACCGCGCCTATGGCGAGGACTGGGAGGAACGGGGCGGGAACGAGCTCGCCAAGCGCGCCGCGGCCCTGCTCCTGCTGCTGCTCGGCGGCATCGCGGGCGCGGCCGGCGGTTCGTTCGCCGCCACCCTGCTTGGCGGCATGGGCCGCAAGAAGAAAGCCGTCATCGCCGGCGCCGCCCTGGGCATCTTCGCCGCCATCGCGGTCACCACGACGACGCTCGCGCTGACGGGAAACAACACCTCCGGGCCCCCCGGTACCCCGGCCACGAATCGGCCCGCCGACGCGCTGGCCACGAGCCCGGTCACCGACGGAACGCCCACCTCGGGCTCGGCCACCGGCTCGCCTACCGCCAGCCCCTCGACGACGGGCTCGCCCACCGCCAGCCCATCGGCCACCAGCCCGACCACGAATCCGCCCACCACTAGCGCGCCGACCACTAGCGCGCCCACGACCGCGCCGCCTCCGCCTCCGGTCATCACGGCGGCGGCGAACGCGGCCGCGGTCTCGGGCACATGCCCGGCCGAGCTGCCATCGATCACCGTGCCAGGGACGATCAGCTCCGATCGCACGACCACCGTCACCTACCACTGGGCCCGCTCCAACTCGACAAGCACCGGGTCGACTCAGGTGAAAGTCCCCGCAGGCGGGACGGTAAGCGTCCCGGACTCGGTGACGGCGGCGTCGAACCAGTGGGTGATCACCGACACGCTCGTGGTGACGTCGCCATCCGCGCACAGCGCCGCCGCGAAGGTCAGCGTCCAGTGCAATTACCCGACGCTGACGATGACCAATCCGGGCACTCAGCTGACCCAGGTCGGCCTGCCATTCACCCTGTCGCTCACGCCGTCCGGCGGCAGCGGCCCGTACAAGTGGTCGGAGACCGGCCTGCCAGCCGACCTAAGCCTCAGCGGCGGCGTGATCACGGGCACCCCCACCTCGGAGGGCCGGTTCCTCGTCACCGTCACCGTCACTGATACCGAGGCAACACCACAGTCATTCTCAGTGAAGTTCATCATCGACCCCCTGATCACCTAACAGCGCTGGCGCAGGCCGTCGATGGCCAGTTCCTGCGCAACCCGCCCCTTGCCCTATCGTCGGTGCAGACCAGCACGAGGTCACGACGTTCGGGAAGACGGAAAACATGATCTCCTCCCAACCCCAGATGAGCATCCGCCGGGCGGTCGCGGCGCCCTGCTTCGCCGACGATCCCGCCGACCTTGTCCGGCTGGCGGTCGAGGCGGAGGAGGCCGGGTTCGACGGCTTCTTCCTGTGGGACCACATCACCTGGGCCAATGACGGCCTTGGCCCTCCGATCGTGGACCCGTGGGCGGTGCTCTCGGTCATCGCCGCGCGTACCAAGCGGCTGGTGATCGGCCCCATGATCACTCCCGTCCCACGGCGCAGACCGTGGGTGCTGGCGCGTCAGACGGTCACGCTCGACCTGCTGGCGGGAGGCAGGACCGTATTCGGCGTCGGCCTGGGCTCGCCCGCTCACGGCGACTTCGGGCTGTTCGGCGACCCGGCCGACGATCGGACACGGGCGGCGATGCTCGACGAGGGACTCGACCTGATCGCCGGCCTGTGGAGCGGCGAAGTCACCGAGTTCCACGGCCAGCATTACAACGTCGGCCCGGTCCGTTTCACCCCCACCCCCGCGCACGGCGGGAAGATCCCGGTGTGGGTGGGAGGCGTCCTGCCCTCGCGGGCAGGCATGCGGCGCGCCGCGCGGTGGGATGGCGCCGTGCCGATCCGCTACCGCGATAACGCCCTCGTCCGCCCCACGGCTGACGACATTGCCTCGGTGCGCGATCTCGTCCGTGAGGCGCGGGGTTCGCTTGACGGCTTCGATCTGGTGGTGTGGGCCGAGGTCGCCGACAACCCGGCGTCACTAGCCGACGAGCTCCCGGCCTACGAGGAGGCCGGCGCGACCTGGTGGATCGAAACTGCCCGTCCGCCCCAGCCTGACTGGTACGAACAGCTCCTCCAGCGCATCAGGTCCGGACCGGCCGGCGGTAGCCGGGCCTGACCGCCTAGAGAGAAGGCCGGCTGCGGCTGGCTAGTGCGCCCCCTTCGGGAGCACCTCGTCCGGTCGTCCCTGCATCAACCGAGGAAGCGCGGTCGGCGCGAGCGGCGTCCCGGCCGCGGGCAGCCCGGCGTTCAGGTCGCGGTTCGCGACCTTGGCGATCGCCTGGACCGTGTTGATTCCGTACTGCTCGCCCGGGTTGCTGTAGGTGAGGATCGCCATCTTGTAGTTGCGCCCGTGGCCCTCGATCGCACCGATGCTGTTGATGACCCAGAGCACCGGGTCGTTGAGCCAGCCATTCTTCACGTAGACGGTCAGTCCGCTTGGCGCACCCGCCGGGACGCCCCACCGCTCATACGACACCACATGGTTCATCAGGTTCAGCTCATAGGCGCGCGATGAGTCGGTGAGCACCGAGTTGTGCTCCGTGAGCAGCCGCGTTAGCTGCAGCTCATCGCGTGCGGTGATCTCGCTGAGCCCCCAGTAGCCGCTCGAGTTGAGTTCGGTCTCGGTCATGGTGGCCGCCTTGACGAACTGGTTCAGCCGGGTGTGGCCGACGTCATTCCACAGGTAAGTGGCCGCGTTGTTGTCCGAGTACTCGATCATCAGCGTCGCCTCGTGCTTCTCCGTACTCGAGAGCGACGTGTGGGTACGCTGCCGCCAATACAGCAGCGCGGCCAGGATCGTCGCCTTGACCACGCTTGCGGAGTGGCTGCGGTGCCCCTCGTTGTACCGGCACTCCACGCCGGTCCGCACGTCCTCAACCCGAATGGCGATTCCCCCGGAGCGTCCCCGGATGGCGGCCGCGATGTCCTTGGAGAGCTTCGTGGCGAGGGACGCGTACTTCGTCGGCGCAGTGCAGATGGCGCTGGACGAGGCGGCGGCCGGCTGCGTGGCGCTGGCGCGCGCGGGTCCGCCGGCCGTGAGCGCCACCGTGGCGGCGAGCGATGTGGCGGCGAGCGCTAGGGCCACCGGCTTTCTTGCGAGTACCCTGCGCATGCCTGGCTTCATGATGGACATATATATCGGTCGCGTGAGATTCCGCTCAAGCTCTCAACGCTAAGTATTTGGTAAATTCTTGTGGTCGCGCGGCAATAATTACTACCTGTGGCCCCAGATCTGGCGTCGAGGGTGGCGCGGTACCCGGCTAGCTTCCGGTCGCGCTCGGCGATCTTGCGGACGGTTCCCTCGTCCCTGCTCGTCGGCGTCGCGTCTTCGCGCAGCGGGACCGCCGCCAGGTGGCCGTACGGATCATACGCGCATGCTGCCGCGCACGCGACCCCTATCACGGTGCAATAACAACGACAATCGCGAGTTTATATATGACGTAACTGTGACGCCAAACCCAAAAACGGATCCTCTACCCTGCCGACGAATATAGTCCTCAACGAGGCGGAGCAGAGAATCTTCGAATTCGTGCCTCACACATGCCTATCAGGTCTAACGTCCCGCTTCAGGGGGCGACTCGGACACGGAGGTGTCGGATTCAATGCCCAATAGACTTCATCCCGCGTGGCGACGGCGCATGCGGAGAAATCATTCGGCCCGCAGCACGGTCTTGGTTGCTATTCCCGTGATCTTGGCCCTGGTGATCGGGGTCACGATCGCGGTCACCAGGGGCTCGGCCGACAACCTCAGCGAGAGCGCGCTCGGTGCCGCAGCGAGCGCCTCGCCGAGCGCTTCGGGGAGTGCCGCAGCGAGCGCGCCGGCGAGCGCATCGCCGTCAGCGACGAGCACGACCGCGGCGGCCAATGTCAACTGCGACATCATCGTCCCCGCCAACCCGCTCAGCGCGGGCGGCCTCGCCACCCCCTACCAGCTCACCGGCACGAACGGGCAGACTCCCGCGCAGTCCGGGTGCGAGATGACCAACGCGGTCAACCTCGGCGCCTTCGTGCAGGCCACCATCCTGAACCCGCAGACGGGCAAGCTCTTCGTCTACGACCCGCTTGTCGTCACGATGGGCACCACCCCGGCGGTGGCACCCGTGGTGCCGGTACTGCCGAGGGGCGCGGTCGTCACGATCGACTTCGGGTTCAACGGCACCGACCTGTTCCAGGTGGGCGCGACTGCGAACGCGCTCAGGAATGGCAACTGCGTCAACGGCGAGCCCGGATCGATCTTCGGGCAGGTGTCGTTCTGCAACGGCATCAACTTCTTCAACGCGGCGTTCCAGGCCGAGCGCCAGGGCAGGCTGGTCGTGCCGTCGGAAGGCACCTCGAGCAAGATCATCGCGTCCGGAGGCACGCTCGGGTCGGGCCAGAACTGCCCCGAAACGCGCAACTTCGACATGGTGGACCAGGACCCGAGCGACAACGTGACCACCTTTTACCTGCTTAACCCGGTCACCGGCCAGACCGCGCAGGACACCACGTCCAACTCGGCGAACATCCCGGGCTCCACCGTGCTCGCCAACGGCAGCGACAACATCCTGCTCGACGCGTTCATGGACCCACTGCTCGGCTGCACCCCGTTCCAGGCGCCTGACCTGGCGAACGGCAGCGCGCTGACCAGTTCCCAGGCCATGGACGAACTGCTGTCGGCCGCGCACCAGCCGACGATCGCGGCGCTCGTGCCGGAGAACGACGAGATGGTGCTGAGCAGCAATGCCCAGATCGACGCGGCGAAGACCAACCTGTACCGCGAGGAACTGGGCCAGGCGCCGATCAGCGCCCAGAACAACAAGACCAGCAGCCCGGCGATGTTCTGCCAGAACATGGTCGACATCCAGACGCCGTTCCTGGCGGCGAATCAGGCCCTGCTCGCCACGGGCTCGTCGCCGGTGCCAGGGGTGGGCGACAACCTGCTTACCTTCCTGGCGAACAGGCTCAACATGTCCTTCACCAACCTCTCCTGCCAGAACTTCGGCCTGACGAACCCCGTCACGGTCACACTGGGCGGCCAGGGCGCCGCGGTCGCGGCGGCCTTCAACACCGCGAAGCAGACGGCGACCAACGCCGCGGCGACGCCGGCGACGCCCGGCTCATCGCGGCGGGCTGGCCGCGGCAACCATCGTCTGATGGACCCGTCCGGGGCCTGATCACTGGCTTCGCACCTCAGGAGGACCGGGCAGCTAAGGCTGCTGCCCGGTCCTCCTGACGCATTTATTACCCTGGGTTTCCATCGCGCATCACAACCGCCGCTGCGGCGCATCTCCGCTGGAGCGGCACCGGGCATCGGGGCTGCCTGAACCATTGGCTAGCCGGGCGTTTTGATCGCGACGGCGTCCGCTGGTGGCTGCAGCTCCGGGTACAGGTCAAAGCACTCTTTGATTGTCTCGGCCGATTCGGCGGTGGCCGCGAGTCGGGAGAGGATGTCGAGGGAGGTGTCGAGTTCGTCGTGCGGCTGATCGAGCGGCTCCACCTTGAGACGGTCGCACCAGTACCAGCCCGATACCTCGACCTTGTTGAGGGCGGCGACGTCATTGATCAGGCTGCCTCGCAATTCGTCCCAGCCCCACAGTTCTCCGTTGCCGTACGCAGCCGATGTCGAAGCACCGTCGCGGCATTGGTTCCATGCGGTGGGACCGTCTTGGAAGTCGTCGCCGGTCAGGTCGCTGCGTCCGGTCTGAGGGTCGGTGAGCAGCCAGCCATCACCGTCCCAGTACTCGGTCACCCAGTGGTCGATCCACCGTCGCGCCTCGAAGTAGCCGGCAAAGCCGCACCGGATGCGGGCCGGGGTGCCCGTGGCGCGCAGCAAGGCGCAGTGCAGCAGCGCGAAGTGGTAGCAGAAGACGACCATTCTCCGCTCGGCGGGCCGCTCAATGTCCAGGGGAGCCGGGTCGAGGCTGAACACATTGTCCAGGATCGCTTCGGCGCCGACGGTCTGCATATGCGACATGCGCTCGGCCGGAAACGCCAGGCCCTGAACCTTCGCGCTGAAGTTGTGGACAAGCAGCCCCCGCACGATCGCGCTGAGCGCCTCCGGGTCGGCCGGAAGGCCGGGCGAGAGGCCTCTGTGCCGCCCGAGGTCGGAGGTCGGGCTCGGCTGCCGGTAGAAGCACGTGATCTCGCTCACAAACGAGAGAGTACGCACCTATTGCTGACACCGTATGTCAGTGAGCACCCCCCGTCCCGCTTGTGACGGTTTCGTCACGGCCATCCACATGCCCAGCTCGCGGCCGGGCCACGGCCGACGACGGTGGGGCGGTCCCCGCTATCGGGGACCGCCCCACCTAAATTAGCGCCGTGCCTGGCTGGGATCGCTAGGGCAGCGCCAGGAGGCCGTCGGTGTTGCCCTTGGCGTCGGTGAAGAAGCCGACTAGGTCACCCTCATCGTTGACGCCGTTGATCGCCGTCGAACTCGCGCCGCTGATGTTCACGCTCGCGTACTTGCCGGCCCGCCACGTGAAGCCGTGCGTGACCGCCGCGTTGCCGGTCCCCGTGGTGTAGGTGCCGACGACCTCGTCGGAGTCGTTGACGCCGAAGGCCTGGGTCATCGTCGCACCCGGATACATCAGCGTGATGAACCTGCCGGACCGCAGCTTGAGGAACGCGTCCACCTGCGTGGAGGTCTTGTTGTAGAAGCCCGCGACATCGCCGGCATTGTTTATGGCGGCGGCGGTGAGGCTTGGCCCGAGGCCCCGCTGCCCGGGGATCTGGACCCGGCTGAACCTGTGCGTCCGTATGTTGTACTCGTAGCCGCGGTTGAGACCGCCGCTATTGGTGAAGAAGCCGACCGCTATATCGCGGTTATTGACGCCCAGCAGCTGATCCACCGGCGGGCTGGCCGCGTCGCCTATCGGGAAGTTGACGTCATGGAACCGCCCGTCCTGCTCGTAGAACCCGAAATTGTTGTTCGTCATGCTTGCGGTGTTCTGCGTTGACCAGAACCCGACGGTGACGCCGCGGTCGTTAAGCCCGGTGACCTGGGTCTGCGCCGAGCGTCGGAAATTCTCCGCCAGGAAGCTACGCTGCGCGAACGGCGGGACGAGCGTGTATCCCTTATTCGGGTGCCCGGCGGCGCCAGAGCCGAAGTACCCGACGATGACGCCCTCGTCGTTGATCCCGAGCAGCTGGTTGAACGTCTCGTCGCGCGAGTCGTTAAGTTTGACCACCTGATAGCTGCCAGCCATGGTGCTGCTGAGGCCCGTGGTGCTGGTAGCGCCGGCGAGCGTCAGAGCGTCGTCCGCAGCGTGGCCGGAGGAGCAGCCGGTCGCCGCGAGAGCCACGGCCGCGATCACCGCCCCGGTTGCAAGCGCAGTCGCGCCGAGGTGTCGTCTGGCAGGCGCGAAAGGCGTCGGCGGCGTTTTTCGGTCCGCGAGCTTCATGTGTGTCCTTTCGGTGGGTGGAGCCCGGCAGGCGGAAGCGGGATAACCGCCTGCCGGGACTCCTGTGTGCCGGACGTGAGCCTACTGAGCAATGGCCAAAACGCCCTGCGTATCATCAGCCCCTTAAGGAGGATGTAACCTCCAGCGCGCAAATCTTAAAAAACAATTATGAAATTGGCTCATCGCATTTACGAAAAAGAATTTCGCAAATGCCAGCGCGGCCCGCGCTGGCCGGGCCGGAGGTCTCAGCCGGGCTGTCAGCGCGGAGCTAACGGTCCGTTCGGGATACTGCTCTTGATTTTCTCGAACGGACCGTTGGTACCCCTGGATCAGCCGGACGCGAGCGTTGGCTCGCGGCGGGACATCAGGCCGAACGGGATCATGACGGCGCCCGCGGTGAGCGCGGCCACCAGCGCGACGAGGCCGACGGCGGGAGCGAGCGGGATGAACGGGGCCCAGCTGCCGGTGACCGACCTGGTGACGGTGAGCAGCGTGACCACGCCGGCGGCCGCTCCCGCGACAAGCCCGGTGCCGGCGACGAATACCGCCTGCCACCCGAACACCGCGGCGACCTGCCCACGGGTCGCGCCCACCCGTCCGAGCAGCCGCAGTACCCGCCGCCGCTCAACCGTCGTCACCACCAGGGTGTTCACCAGCGCCACGGCCGACAGCAGGCCGAGCACGCCGAGGATCAGGTCGTTGGCGAACGAGTTCTGCGCGGTTGCCGCTGCGGACTGGGCGTTGGCGACGGAGCGGATGGTCACGCGCAGCCCGGGATGACCGGCCGCGAACCGCGCCAGTTCCGCAGCCGTGCCCCCGCTGACGAGGACCTGGGAGTACCCGGGCGGCGTGCCGGTGTGGCCGGCTGCGACGGACGCCGGGATCAGCAGGTCGCCGAGGGCCAGCGATCGGCTGTAGATCGCGCTGACCGTGGCGCGGTAAGGCGTGCCGTCGGGCAGGTACACGGTGATCCTGGACGCGGTGTGCACGTTCAGCGCGCTGGAGCCCGCCTCGAGCGCGCTCACCGCGATCTGCCCGGGTCGCGGCGCCGTCACGCTGCCGGAGGTCACGCCGAGATCGAGCAGCCGGCCGAGCGGCCCGCCGGTGACGGCCGCACCGTAACCCTGGTCTAGGTCCGGGTCGGTGACGGCCGCGCTGATCGGCGTCACCCCGGCCGCCGCCCGGACCCCGGGCAGCGCCCGGACCTGCCGCAGGGTGGCGGCGGTGAGGTCAGCCCCGGTCAGCACGTCGTCGGCCGTTACCGCGCTCGACGCCTGGCTGGAGGTGGCGTGCTCGATCGAGGTGTCGGCGAAGTAGACGGTGCCGACCATGGCGACCGCCAGCGCGACCGGGATGACCGCCGAGGCGGCCCGCCGGGGCTGGGCAGCGATCGCGGCCAGCGCGAGCCGGGCCGGCGCCCCGCCGAGGGCGACCGCCGGCCTGGCCAGCCAGGCAGTGAACGCCACCAGGAGCGGGCCGAGCAGGGCGACCGCGAGCATGCAGGCGAGCAGCAGCGGAAACGCGAGCGCGAGCTGCCCGGCCGCGCTCTTCTGGCCGAGCGTGAACACCATCAGGGTCCCCGTGCCGCCGACCGCGAGGAGGCCGAGCGCGACCCGGACCGGGTTGGGCCACTTGCGTTCGGCCGCGGTCTCGCGCAGCGCCTGGGCGGGGGGCGTCCGGCTCCCCCGGCGCGCCGCGACCTGACCGCTCAGCCACGCGACGAGCGCGCTGGCGCCGCAGGCGATGGCGAGCAGCCACGGGCTGAGCCAGGCGGCCGACCCGGTCGGCAGCATCTCGTGAGCGGCCAGCGCGCGCACGCAGCGAGCGCCGAGCGCTGCCCCGGGCAGCCAGCCGAGCGCGCCGCCGACCGCGCCGCACACGGCCAGCTCGGTGAGGATCGCCCGGCGGACCTGGCCGCGGGTGGCGCCGATCGCGCGCAGCAGGGCGAACCTGCGCCTGCGGAGGTTCACCGCGAGCGCGGTCGTGCTCGCCAGCACGAACAGGGAGATCAGCACGATCGGGGCGATGAGCGCCCCGCCCAGATCCTGGCCGTTGGACCGCTCGATCGCGGCGTTCAGGTTGGCGACGTCGCCGCGGGCGGCGCCGGTCGCGATCGTGTAGCCCTGGCCGCCGTGCAGGGCCGCGCGGATCCGGCCGGCGAGGACGTCCGGTGAGATGCCGGGCTTGGCGGTCACCGCCACGAGGTCTACGTCACCGGGCCCGACCGTGCCGTCGGGGAAGCCGGATTCGCCGACGGCGGAGGCCGCGCCCGGCACCCGGGCCAGGCGCTGCCCCAGCGACGCGGGCACACCTCGGTAGGCGGGCAGCGGAAGGCTCTCTTGCTGGGCGTTCTGGCCGGTGCCGAGCGTGACGCTGACGTTGGTGGACCCGGCCACCACGACGCTGGCGCTGGCCAGCCGCCCGGCCGGTGCCCGGGTGGCGGCGGTGGCGGTCGATATCGCCGCGACGGTCAGGGTGGCGGCGGCGAGCGATGCCACCACGGTCCCGATCAGCGGGCCCGTTCCGCGCCTGATCCCGGAGAGCATCCACCCGCCCATCAGCCGCGCTCCCCGGCGGCGCGATCCCCGAGCTGTTGGATCAGCCGGGCCACCATGGCCGGCTCCGGGTCGGGCAGCTCCCGGTCCACCCGTCCGGCGTAGAGGAACACCGCGCGGTCGCAGAACCTCGTCACCTGGGGGTCGTGGGTGACGATGACCACGGTCGTCCCGTCGGCCGCGTCCCGCAGCAGGCGCAGCACGGCGTCCGCGGTGTGCGGGTCGAGCGCCCCGGTGGGCTCATCGGCGAAGATCACGTCCGGGCGGGTGATCAGCGCGCGGGCGATCGCCACCCGCTGTTGCTGGCCGCCGGACAACTCGGCGGGCCGCCGGCGGAGCTGACCGCCGGACAGGCCCACCCGGGACGCCGCGTGCTCGATGTCCGCCCTTCCGGCCGGACGGCGGTCGAGGCGGAGCGGGAGCGCTATGTTCTCCGCCACCGTCAGCTCGGGCAGCAGGTTCAGCTCTTGAAACACGAACCCGACCCGCTGCCGCCGCAGCACCGCCTGCTTGCGTTGCGACAGCCGGGACAGTTCCTTCCCGCACAGCCGCACCGAGCCGGACGAGGACCGTTCGAGCCCGGCCGCGCACTGCAGCAGCGTCGACTTGCCGGACCCGGAGACGCCGAGCACCGCGGTGAACGAGCCTGCCGCGAATGACAGGGACACCCCGTCGAGCGCGGTGACCGAGCGGCGGCCGCGCCCGTACCGCTTCGTCACCTGTTCAAGCACTACCGGAGCATCCTGCGTCGGCGGCGGTGCGCTCGTCAGCGTCGTGGCGGCACTGTTTTCCTCAGTCATGTCGTTCACGGTGCCAGCCGCGACCGCCGGAAACGATGGTGCCATCCCACCGGTCCACGGTGGAGTTATCACCCCTCCGGACGATCGGGGAACGGCCAGCCGTCGTCAAGCGCTCGCGCGCGCACCGCGGTAGCCAACGCTGACAAATAGGCGGCCGGTTAGGCGGTGATTCACTCTTCGCCGGGTAGAGGCTGAGCGGCCGTTCAAGTCGGAGAGTGAGGATATGGCGGAAGATACGGGCCAGCGGCACGACACCAGGCAACCGCCCGAGGCAAGGCGTGAGAACCCCCAGCACGGCGGAAAGTTCCTCGGTCGCCTGCTTGGCGGCCTGATGACCAAGGTCATCGTCCTCGTCGTGATTGTGCTTGTCGGCGCTTACGTCCTGCTGGCCAAGATCGAGGACCTCAACCCCTTCGCCTCACACACCACGATCACCACCACAGTGGTCCTCGGAAAGCTCACCAAGATCGAGCAGGCCCACGTGGCGACCCGCTCCTACCCGGTGGACGTGCAGATCACCCAGAGCGTGGGGATCATCCCCTGCTTCCTGATCTGCAACCAGATGGAACTCAAGGGCAGCGGCACCGACGACGCCATCGTGGATCTCAGCAAGCTTTCCAGGCAGGACGTCAGCATCAATCAGTCAACGGGGACGGTGACCGTGCGGATGGCCGCGCCCGCCATCGGCCCCGCCGACCTGGACCCGGTCACCTGCTCCATCACGAGCGCCCACGGGGCCATAAACGGCGCGACGCAGGCCTTCAGGAATAACCCGAACGGCTACCGCCCGCTCTACCAGGCCGCCGAGACGCAGATCCACGACACCGCCGAGCATGACCAAGGGCTGCTCGCCGCCGGAGAGCAGAGCACCCGGGCCATGCTCACGCAAGTGCTCGGCGCCGTCGGCGTCAAAAAGGTGACGGTGGACTTCAGCTAGCCGGCGGCCTCAGGCGGGTCTTCTCCCCTGGTTGGCAGGTCGGGGTCAGTCTGCCGGTGGGGAGGTCGAGCTTAAGCGCGGAGGAGAAAAGATCGAGTTCGACGTACCGGATGAAGTGACATTTGAACTCGAAATCGAGATGGAGGACGGCGAGACGGAGCTCGAGGTAGAGATCAAATGGTCCTCGAAAGCGGCAGCCGCCGCATCCGCCAAGCGGCGCTCGTTACCGGAGCCCTGTTGGCCGAGAATGCGGATCTCTCGACCGAGCAGCGCTGGTTGCTGAGCGCGCAGGAGCGAGGCAACGAAGCGTCGGAGATTGACCGGCGTCGCGGCGACGGCCGCGGGTGGACTGAGGGAAACGTGGTCGTTCCGCTGGTTCACGGCGTCTCTTACTTCGCCCGGCTGCACAGGGAGCTTTCCCTGGTGGGGCCCGGAGACCAGGTGTGGTTCCTGGACTGGCGGGGCGATGTCAGCCAGCGCTTGGCCGGGCACGGAACCGAACTCGGATCGGTTATGACCCAGGCTCTGGACAGCGGGGCGGATGTGCGTGCGCTGGTGTGGCGTTCGCATCCGGACCAGTCGGGGTACAGCCAGCGCGAGGCGCTCCATGTCGGGGAGGTGCTGAACCTGGCTGGCGGCGAGGTTCACCTCGATGAGCGGGTCCGCCGGTTCGGCTCGCACCACCAGAAGATCGTGCTGCTTCACCGAGCCGACCGGCCAGGCGACGACGTCGCCTTCATGGGCGGGATTGACCTGTTCCACGGGCGGGGCGACGACGAACAGCACGAGGGTGATCCGCAGCCGATCAGGATGGACGATCGATACGGGCCCCGCCCGGCCTGGCACGACGTGCAACTGGAGATCAGGGGGCCCGCCGTCGGCGACCTGTCGGAGATCTTCCGCGAGCGCCGGACGGATCCGACGCCCCTCGGGCGCCGAGTCCGCGACCGCCGGTGGTTCAGGCGGCTCGGACGGCACCGTCTGGGGACCGCTGAACCGGATCGGCCAGCAGGATGCGCTGTCGATCGTGCGCGCGGCGGGCGGCGATCGGGTGGCGGTCCAGCTCTGCATCATCGACGACGTGTGGATGGCCGTCGGCTCTGACAACCTGAACCTGCGCTCATGGACGCACGACTCGGAAGTCTGCTGCAGCGTCATCGACAGCGCGCGCGACGAGCGGGCGCCGCTGGACCCGGGCGGCCAGGGCGACGGAGCACGGACGCTGCCCCGGGAGCTGCGCCTGAGACTGTGGCGTGAGCACCTCGGGCCCGCGGTCCCCGAGGAGGAACTCCTGGATCCGCAGGCCGGATTCGCGGCCTGGCGGCGAACGGCCGCAGCACTGGATGCCTGGCACGAGGACGGACAGCAGTGCCCCGCCCCACGGGCCGCGCGCGACGGCACCGGCCGCCGACGATCGGAACCTTCACCTCGCGGTGGGCCCGGCCGCTTTACCGGCTCGCCGTAGACCCGGACGGGCGCCCGCCCGGCCTCAGGCGCACCGCCGATTTCTGACCCGGGCGGCTCGCGCCGGCTAGACCCCGGGTATGGCTTCGGCTCGGCCGTCCTTGACGGCGGCCTGGAACGCGGCGTAGTCGAGCTCGTTCTGGTCGGCGTAGGTTTCGGCGAAATCGGCGATCGCGTGATCGAACTTGCGCGAGTGGCCGAGGTAAGCGGCCAACGCGACGCGGTCGCCGGAACGGGCATGAGCACGGGCCAGGGTCCACCCGCACAGCCGGGCGTACACCGCCAGGCCGGCCGGGACCATGGCCTCGATCGGCATGGAGAATTTCCAGTCCCGCAGCTGGCGGACGTAGAAATCCCGGTCGGCGCCGTCAGGGCCGGTGATGCGGGTCCAGCCGAGGAAGATGTCGCTCTGCGCCTGCATCAGGTGCTGCCCGGCGACGACCCGCTCGCCCTCGTTCCTGTACTGGCTGCGGCCGGCGTAGTCCGCCAGCACCGACGGCTGTGCCTCCTTGGCCTGCAGGACCAGCGGCTCGACGCCGTCGGCGGCGTCCAGCA
>DATCGA010000187.1:0-2833 GCA_036509215.1 Trebonia sp. | reverse complement strand
TCTGGTCACTGGACCGGGACACGCCCTGCAACGACTCGTACGCGTCGCCGACCTGCAACTCGGTTTCCGGCACGTCGGCACTGGAGTACACCAACAGGTTCCTGAGCGACCTCGGGGACTGACCAGCAAAAACGGCCCGCCAGCGCGAGAATTCGCAGCTGGCGGGCCGTTTTCGCATGACCGGCTCGGTCCGCTCCCTCAGGACTGGTCGGCAGCGAGGGTGCGCACCAGGGCGACCAGGGCGGCGGAGCCGGCCGGGGGGGCCTTGACGACCAGGATGCCCGTCCCGCCCTTGCCCTCGGCCTTGAGCTTGTCCTCCTGCTGCGGGGTGACGAACGCGGTGTTGGTGTCCTCGGCGAAGATCCCCGATCCGTCCGGCCGGATAAGGGTGGCCTGGGCCATGGCGTCCTGGTTGGATACCAGGTGCCCGCTGCGTGAGATCAGGAGATCTCCGTCGGGCAGCCGGCTGATGGAGCACGGGCCGTAGTACCCGTCGCCGCTCCCGGAAGCGAGGTCGCTGAGCTCCGCGCACGTCGGTGTGGCGGTGATGAGCGTGTGCGCCGGGCTGACCTGGACGTTGACGTACGGGCCGCCTGACGCGCCCACGGCGGCGCCGAGGTCCAGCTCACCCGAGGGTGGCAGGATGCTGGCCTGAACCGAGACCAGCGGGGCGCCGACGGTCTTCTCGGTCGCCGCGATGACCTGGGCGGCGCCGAGACCGTTGACGCGGGCGGAGCCGGACACGGTGTGCGCGTCGGCCGGGCGAGAGGCCGCGGTCTTCGTCAGTGCGGTCAGGGACAGCGCCCCGGTGCTGGTTCGCGCCGGGCTGGTGGCCGGGCCGCCCGGGCTGGCTGCCGGGCCGCCCGGGATGACGAACGCGGTCACCGCGGCGACGGCGCCGACGGCGCCGACGATGGCGGCCGCGCCGCCCCTCCTCCGGCGCCGGGACCGGTGCGCGGCGGAGATGACGTCGGCAGCGGAGAAACCCAGCGGTGGTTCGCCGCTGGAGACAAGCTCGTTCAGGTGAACCTTGATCTCGGCCATTTCCCGTTCCTATCCTTCCGTAAAGACAGCGGGCCAGTCCGCTGCCGCGAGCAGTTCGCGGAGTCTGGTCAGCCCTCGGGCCGCCTGGCTCTTGACCGTGCCTTCGCTGCAGCCGACGAGCCTGGCGGTCTCGGCGACGTCGCAGTCCTCGTAGTACCTGAGCACCAGCACGGCCCGCTGCCGCGGCGGCACCTGGGCCAGCGCTGCGCGGACGGCCAGCCGGTCTTCCAGCGGCAGCGGCGCAGCCGCCGCCAGCTCGGGCACATCGGCCTGCGGCTGTTCCCGTCGCCGGGGGCGCCGGTGCTCGTCAATCAGTTGCCGGACCACTGTCTTGCGCACGAACGAATCCAGTGCTTCCGGTGACCGGAGCCGGTTCCAAGCCAGGTACAGCTTGACCAGGGCGGCCTGTAGCTCGTCTTCCGCGCGCTGCCAGTCGCCGCACAGCAGATAGGCCATGCGGCGCAGCCGGACCGCGGATGCCGCCACGTAGGCGGTGAACTCCTCGTCCGCGGCAGATTTCATAGGCTCCTCCAGATTCTCGCCCGGAAAGACGGAACGGAGGCGGCCGAGGTTGCACGAAGACCGATAACTGTCCAGCCGCCGACAAGCTCGGCGGTACGCAGCGGCGGCAGGTTCGCGTACCCGGCTAAACGGCTGAGGCGGAATCCTCGACGGTGCCGAGCCTGGGGAACGGGGAGGTCGAGAAGATCACCTCGACCGGGATCTCGAAAGTACTCCGCAATCCGCAGTGCGAGGTACAGGCTCGGGCTGTACTCGCCGCGCTCCAGGTAGCCGATCGTCTGGCAGTGCACGCCAAGCGCCTCGGCGAGCTGCCGACGGGAGACGCCCCGCTCGACCCGGAGCATCGCGATCCGGTTGTAGACAACCTCGCTCACTGGTGCACCATCTCTCTATCCGAGTCACTCGCTTGCTCATTGAGTGGGAGGGTTCGGGTGCACCCCTGGTCCCCGCCGGGCCATTGCCGTCCTCGCTCGACCCTCGAGGTCCAGCGTGAGTTCCGCGAGGCCCGGCGGCCCAGGGCACCCCGACTGGCTACAGGGCTATGCGCCAGTGAGCGCCGACCAGTGAGCGACCGGCTGCGGTGTCCCGGGACCACCGGGTGTCTTCCAGCTGATTCAGCAGAGAGAGGACAGCTATGAGTATCGACCCGAGTGCCGCCGCGCCGCGAGTTACCGCCGGAGTGGACTGGGCCAAGGACGACCACGCCGTCTGCGTGGCCGGGGACCAGGGCGAGGCCCTGGAGCGGTTCACCGTCCGCCACGACGCGGCCGGGCTGAGGCAGCTGGCCGCCCGGCTGCTGCGGGCCGGGGTATCGCAGGCCGGCGTCGAGCGCGGCGACGGGCCGGTCGTCGAGACGCTGCTGGAAGCCGGGCTGACCGTGTTCGTGATCCCGCCGGGCCAGGTCAAGAACCTGCGCAGCCGCTACGGGTCGGCCGGGAACAAGGACGACCGGTTCGACGCCTGCGCGCTGGCCGACGTGGTCCGCACCGACGCCCGGCGGCTGCGGCCCACGGAGCGCGACAGCGAGCAGGCCACCGCCCTGCGCTCGACCGTCCGCGCCCGCCGGGACCTGGTCGGGCACAGGGTCGCCGCGGCCAGCCAGCTGCGGGCCCACCTGCAGACCGTGTTCCCGGCCGCCGCGGAGCTGTTCGCCGGGATCGACTCGGAGATCACCCTGGCGTTCCCGAGCCGCTTCACCACCCAGGAACAGGCCGACTGGCTGTCGCCCCTGCGGCTGGCCGCCTGGCTGAAGTCCGTCTCCTACAGC
>DATCGA010000186.1:0-9715 GCA_036509215.1 Trebonia sp. | reverse complement strand
TCGCCCAGGAGGTGGCCGGCGACGCGGGTCAGGTGGGTGCGCATCGCCTCGACGGCGGTATCGGCGTCGCGGGCCCGGAGGGCGGCGACGATCGACCGGTGGTCTTCCTGGTAGAACTCGCGGCGGTGCCGGGTCGCGCTGCGGCGCTTGAGGTCGCCCCAGACCTGCCCGTGCCTGGCCGACTCGACGACGTCGTAGAGGGCGGCCAGCAGCGGGCTGTGCGCGGCGGCGATGATGCACCGGTGCAGCGCAAGGTCCCAGGTCTCGAACTCCTCGTAGCTCGCGGCCTGGTCACCCCCGACGACACAGCGCTCCATCTCCGCGAAATCCCTGGCCGTCGCCCACAAGACCACGAACGGCAGTGCCTGCGGCTCGATGAGGCGGCGGACCGTCATCACGTCGGCGGGCGCGAAATCGGGAGCTGCCGGGCGCCCGTCCCGGCCGCCAGGCTCACCCGCACCGCCGCGGCCGGCGACTGGCTCGCCGGCACCGGGCTGATCGTCGCGCGCGGCAGCCAGCGCGCCAGCGGCCGTGTCACGCAGGAAGGTGCCCCGGCCGACCTCGCGGGAGATGAAGCCATCGGCCTCGAGCGCGGCGAGCGCGAGCCTGATCCCGCTGCGGGTGACGCCGAGGTCGACGGCGAGCTGACGCTCGGTCGGGAGCCGCGAGCCGGGCCCGAGGCCCGCCCGTCCGGACTCGGCCAGGATCAGCTTCGCGAGCCCCCGTCCCCGCACCGAGGGGACGATCGGCATGGTTCCCGTCACTGTCAGCTCACCATCCACCTTGCTCCGCGCGCTAGCCGGTTGACCCATGCACAACCATGCAACCAATCCTACCAATCAATACCATGTTGTGACGTCGCCTGAACCATTTCTGTGCATTTTACCTATTGACCTCCCAGGAACCCCGATCTAGTCTCCAACCAATCTGGTGATTTTAACCAATCAGACTCAAGGCGGCGTCCAGGCGCTGCCAGCAGCACAGGAGGCGGCCAGGTGCGGCTCGCGACCATACTCACGCAGACGGGGCCACGGCTCCACGTACGCGGCCGGTCCGGGTACGTGGACGTCGCCGCGGAGTCCGGCAACCCGGAGTTCGCAGCGCTCGCCGCCGTGCTCGCGGCGGGCCCGGCGGGCATGGACGCGGTCCGGGCCGTCACCGCCCGGGACGGGCGCGAGTTCGGCCCGGCCGAGTTGGGCCCGGCCGTGCCCGCCCCCGGGCGGATCCTCTGCCTCGGCGTGAACTACTCAGAGCACGCGATCGAAGGCGGCCGGGAGGTGCCGACCTGGCCGGAGGCCTTCGTACGCGGCCGCGACAGCGTGCTCGCCCCCTACGCGGACCTGGTCCGGCCCGCGCTGACCGGGCGGTTCGACTATGAAGGGGAGCTCGGCGTCGTCATCGGCGCCGGCGGCCGGTACATCCCCGCCGACAAGGCCCTGGACGCCATCGCCGGCTTCGTCATTCTCAACGACGCCACCGCCAGGGATTGGCAGCGCGCCGCCACCCAGTGGACGGCGGGCAAGAACTTCGAAGGCAGCATGCCGATCGGCCCTGAGGTGGTCACCACCGACGAGGCCGACATGTCGGACGCTCTGCTCACCACCGTGCTCAACGGCCAGGTCATGCAGTCGGCCCGCACCTCGCAGATGATCGTGGATGTCCCCAGCGCGGTCGAGTTCTTCTCCTCCTTCACCCGCCTGTCCCCCGGCGACGTCATCGCCACCGGGACGCCAGGCGGGGTCGGCTTCGCCCGGCAGCCCCCGGTCTGGCTGACCCCCGGTGACGTCATCGAGGTCAGCATCGAGGGCCTCGGCACCATCCGCAACCGGGTCGTCGCCGAGCCGGGTGACCGCACCGACTGGCGGTGGCATCCCGCCGTCAGCGCCAAGCCCGGCTTCTGAGCGTCCGGCAACCCGCGTCCTACCGCAGTCCATCCCGCAGCACGCACCCGTTGGAGTGACAATGAAGTTCACCAGCCTCGCGGCCGGGCGCAGACGACGTGCCTGGGTTCTCGCGGCCGTCGTCAGCGTCGCGGCATTCGCCGCGCTGACCGGCTGCAGCTCCTCGTCAAGCACCCCCGCAAGCACACCCGCCGTAAGCACCGCCGCAGCAAGCGCTGCGGCATCGACGAGCGGGGCGGCCGGCCAGCCGACCGGATCGCCGCTCACCGTGGCCGATGTCGCGCCGTTCAGCGGCCCCGACGCCGCGCTCGGCCCGACCTACCTCGCCTCCTGCTATGGCGCGACCGCGGCCATCAACGCAGCCGGCGGGGTCAGCGGGCACCCGCTCACCTGCAAGAGCGTCGACACCCGGGGCGATCCCGCCGACGCCGTTCCGGCCGTCAACCAGATGTTCGCCACGACCTCGAACCTGGCGCTCGTCATCGGCTGCACGTCAGACGAGGCGGCGGCGGTCGTGCCGATCATCAACGCGCACAAGATGGCCATGTTCTGCATGACCGGCCAGTCCGAGTTCGACAGCGTCCACTTCCCCTACTTCTACCGCCTGGTCCCGCCCGACCTCGAGGAGTCCTACGCGATGGTGGCCATCGCGCAGCAGTTGCACTACACGAAGATCGCGCTGGCGTTCGGCAATGACATCGGCTCGCAGACCTTCATCCAGCCGGCCATCGCATCGCTCAAGAAGGCCGGGATTACCCTCACCACCGACCAGACGCTCGACCTGAACGCCACGACCTTCCGCACCGAGGCAGAAGCGATCGTGCAGTCGCATCCCGACGCGATCATGACCGAGGCCCTCGGGTCGGCCGACCCCACCCTGTTCGCGGAGATCAAGCAGCTCAACGGGGGCAAGATGATCCCGATCATCGGCACCTCGGCGGCCATCTCGCCGCCGTTCTTCAAGGCCGCCGCGGCGGCGGTGGGAGCGAGCACGTTCACGGCCGGCTTCCGCGCCGACAACCTGGTGACCGAGACCAGCGGCCCGGCGTTCCAGGCGTTCTCGGCCGCGCTCCTCGCTCAGCAGGGCAAGGTCCCCGGTGCCACCGGGGACTTCACCACGTACCTGAGCGCACCCGGCGGGGTGCACCTCTACGACGGGATCAACCTGGCCGCGCTCGCGATGGTCATGTCCAAGTCCACCGACCCCAGCGTGTACGGGCCGGACATGCTCACCATCGGCAACGGCGCGTCTGGCGCGACGATCTGCCCCTCCTTCGCCTCGTGCGTCGCGCTGCTCAACGCGGGCAAGTCGATCAGATACGAGGGACCGGGCGGCCCGACCAGCTTCGACGGCTACCACGACTCGACCGGCATCTTCCAGATCGACACCTACAGCGCGAACGGCGCGGTGAACGTCGTCGGAAACCTGACGGCGGCGCAACTGCGGGCCGTTGCCGGATGACGATCTTCCTTGCCTCAGTCGGCTTCGGGCTCGTCACCTCCTCCGTGCTGGCGATCGCGGCGATCGGCTTCACGCTCCAGTTCGGCGTGACCGACGTGCTTAACCTGGCCTACGGCGCGGTGATGATCGCCGGAGCGTTCCTCGCCTACCTGCTCAACTCGCACGGCGTCAACGTCTGGATCGCCCTGGTCGTCGCGGTGGCGGCCTGCGCGGGCGGGTCGGTGCTGCTCAACGCCGGCGTGTACGCGCCGTTCCAGCGGCGCGGCACGGCGCCGATCACGATGGTGATCGTCTCGCTCGGGATGACCCTCATCATCGAGTTCGGCGTGCAGGCCATCGCGGGCGGTACCAGCGTCTCGTACGCGATGAGCAACGGACCGACGGTCAGCGCGGGCGGCTTCACGCTGACGGCGGCGCAGTTCGCCGTGATCGGCCTGTCGCTGCTGGTCATGGCGGGAACGCATGTCCTGCTGCGCTACACCAAGCTCGGCAAGGCGATGCGGGCCACGGCCGCCAACCGGACGCTGGCCCGCAACTGCGGCATCAGGGCCGGGCGGGTGATCGCCGCCACCTGGGCGATCACCGGAGCGCTGTGCGGCCTGGCCGGGGTCGTCTTCGCGATGGACGCGGGCAGCTTCAACGCGACCAGCACCGACCTGTTCCTGGTGCTGATCCTCGCCGCGACCTTCCTCGGCGGGCCGGGCCAGGCCTACGGCGCCATGCTCGGCGCCGTCATCATCGGCCTGTCGACCGAGATCAGCGCGGCGTACATCACGCCCTCTTACAAGTACGTGATCGCCTTCGCCGCTCTGCTCATCATGCTCGGCGTGCGTCCGACCGGGCTGCTCGGGAAGGCCGCCTGATGAACTCGTACTACCTCATCAACCTGCTCATCTACGCAGCCGTCGACGCGATGGCGTGCCTGGGCCTCAGCCAGCAGTTCGGCGTGGCCGGCGTCACCAACTTCGGCTTCATCATCTTCCAGGCCGCGGGCGGCTACACGGCCGCCATCCTCGCCCTACCGCGCGACTCGGCCAACGGCGGGTTCCAGTCCTACCTCGGCGGCTTGAACCTGCCGTTCCCGATCCCGTGGATCGGCGCGGCGATCGTCGGCGGCCTGATCGCGCTGCCGTTCACCTTCCTCGTCGGCCGCAGGCTGCGCGGCGACTTCGCCGCCGTCGGCCTGCTGGTCACCGCGGTGCTGATGAATCTGCTGGCGACCAACTACCGTCCGCTGCTCAACGGGGACGCCGGCCTGTCGCTGATACCGCAGCCGCTCCAGGGGGAGTACAACCCGCAGGCCAGCGGCTACCAGTGGGTACTGGCGGCGATCTCGATCGTCCTGTGCGGGGCCGTCTACCTGTTCGTCAGGAGGATCACCGAGTCGCCCTACGGCCGCAGCCTGCGCGCGATGCGGGACAACGACACGGTAGCCGACTCCCTCGGCAAGAACCTGCTCTCGCTCCGGACGACGATGCTGGTGACCGGCGGTGCCATCGCCGGCCTGTCCGGCGCCATTCTCGTCTCCTACATCACCACGTGGTCGCCGGCCGCCTGGGGTTACGCGGAAACCGTGGTGCTGTTCGCGGCGGTCATCATCGGCGGGGCGGGCAACCACCGCGGCGCGATCCTCGGCGCGATCCTCGTCCCGGTCGGCTTCGAGGAAGTGACCAGGTACATCCCCACCTCCAACAACCTGCCACCGAACCTGATCCCGTCGCTCCAGTGGGTGGCGATCGGCCTGCTCATCGTGATCTTCCTCTGGGTCAGGCCGCAGGGCATCCTGCCGGAGCGCAAGCGCGTGGCCAGGGCCGTGCCGCGTCCCGCCGCGCCGCCAGACGGGACAGCGCCCCCGGACCAGACAGCGCGGCCGGACCAGGCAGCGTCGCCGGACCAGGCAGCGCCGTCGGACCAGACAGAGCCGTCGGCCATCGTCGTCGCTCCCGCCACCGTGCCGCTGACCACGACCAAGCCACGCGGCGAGGCCGCGCAGCCGGGCGCCGAGCCGGCCCCGCCGCCGCACGATCACGAGGTCGTGCTCCAGGCCGTGGACGTGGTCCGCGATTTCGGCGGCCTCCGGGCGGTCGCCGGCGTCTCCGTCTCCGTCCGGCGCGGCACGCTGACCGGGCTGATCGGCCCCAACGGGGCGGGCAAGTCCACGCTCCTGGCCATGCTGGCCGGGACCCTCCCGGTGACCTCCGGGCAGATCTGCTACCTGGGCCGCGACGTGACGAGCCTGCCGGCCTACCGGCGCGCCCGGCTCGGCCTGATCCGCACCTTCCAGCTGGCAGCTGAGTTCAAGCGGCTCACCGTGATGGAGAACCTGCTGTCGGCGGTGCCCGGCAACCGCGGCGACTCGATGCGCGGTGCCCTGGCGGGCCCGCGGTACTGGCGCGGCGATGAGAACGCGGCGATCGCCCGGGCGACGGCCCTGCTTGAGCAGTTCGGCCTCGAGGCCCACGCAAGCAGCTACGCGGGAGAGCTCAGCGGCGGTCAGCGGCGCATGGTCGAGATCATGCGGGCGCTGATGGCGGAGCCGCGGGTGCTGCTGCTCGACGAGCCGATGGCCGGCGTGCACCCGCGCCTGGCCCGCAGGATCGGCGGCGAGCTGGTCGCGCTCGCCGCCGGCGGTCTTACCGTGCTCATGGTCGAGCACGAGCTGGCGATCATGGACGAGTTCTGCGACCCGGTGGTGGCCATGGCCGAGGGCGCCGTCCTCGCCCAGGGCACCATGTCCGAGCTGAGAAGCCGCAGCGATGTCGTGGAGGCGTACCTTGTCGGCTGAGCGCACCGCACCGGGCCTGCCGCTGCGGGCGGCCGGCGTGACCGCCGGCTACGGCGGCGACCCGGTCATCAGGAACGTGACCGTGCACGCCGATCCCGGTGAGGTCGTCTCCCTGGTCGGTGCGAACGGCTCGGGCAAGTCCACGCTGCTCAAGAGCCTGGTCGGGGTGATCCGGGTCAGCAGCGGGACGGTCACCATCGGGGAGACGGACGTGACCGGCCGGCCGCCGGAGGAGATCGCCAGGGCCGGGGTGGGCTACGTCCCGCAGGTCGATGACGTGTTCGCTCCGCTTACCGTCAGGGAGAACCTGGAGATGGGCGGTTACCTGCTGCCTTCCCGGCAGGTCAGGACCCGGATCGAGGCAGTGACCGAGGTCTTCCCCCGGCTCGCGGCCATGCTGTCGCGGCCGGCCGGCAAGCTGAGCGGCGGCGAGCGGAAGATGCTGGCGATGGGCCGGGTCCTCATGCTCCAGCCTGCGGTGTTCCTGCTTGACGAGCCCACGGCCAACCTCGCCCCGGCCGTCGCCCGCACGCTCCTTGACGAGCACGTCAGGCAGCTGGCGCGGCACGGGGCGGCGGTGCTCGTCGTCGAGCAGCGCGCCCGCGCCGTGCTGGCGATCTCCGACCGGACCTACGTCCTCGCGGGCGGCGAGATCCGGATGGAGGGCAGCCCGGCCGAGCTCGCCGCCAGTCCCGCCTTCGTCGAATCGTTTCTCGGCGGCACGGTGACCCGATGAACCGGCGGAGATTGGGGTCGATGACGTCGGGCCGGAACGCGGACCGGAGATAGCGGAAACGGGCCAGAGTCATGCAGGGTCCGTTCGATATAACCGGTTTTGTGGTTTTAGGCGAGGATCGTCCAGCTGTGCGGCGGGACCGTCAGGGGGTCGGCCGGGAGCGTACCCGGGTCGGGGACCTCGGCCACCGTCAGCCCGGCGGCGTCGACCGGGAACTCGACCGGGTCGTCGCCCACGTTGAGCAGCAGCAGCAGGCTCTGGCCGGGCTCGCCGCCCGATACCCGCAGGGCCATCGCGGAGTCGGTCAGGTGCTCGGCCGCGGTCCGGGCGCGGACCAGCCAGGCGTGGCGGCGGCGGAAGCCGATGAGCCGCTGGTGCAGGCGGTAGTACCCCCAGCCGTCGGGCGCGAGCCCGGCCGGGGACGGCGGGAAGGCGGGGCGGATCGCGTCGTCGCCGCCCTCGCGGAACTCCTTGAGGCCGCGGAAGCCCTGCTCGTCGCCGTAGTAGACGCTGGGCACGCCGCCGATGCACATCAGCACCGCCACCGCGTGGCCGAAGTGCCGGTCATCGGTGAGCTGGGTGGCGAGCCGGGTCACGTCGTGGTTGCCGACGAAGGTCTGCGCCAGCTCGCCGTCGAGGAACGAGTTGTGCCGCCCGAGGGCGTGGTCGAGCTCGAAGAAGTTGCGGTCGTTGAGCGAGGACCAGATCGCCTTCCACACCTCGTACTGGGTGATCGAGTCCAGCCCGGCCTCGCTGGCGTAGGCGGCGTAGTCGCCGTGGATCATCTCGCCCAGGAACCACGCGTCGGGGAACGACTCGCGGACGGCCGGGATCGCCTTGGCCCAGAACGCGGGCGGGACCGCGTAGGCGGCGTCAAGCCGCCAGCCGCCTGCCCCGCGGGCGAGCCAGTGGGTCATCACCTCGATCACGTAGCCGAGCACGGCGGGCTCGTCGTGGTCGAGCTCGACGAGCTGATCGTGGCCCTCGAACACGGCGTAGCCGCCGTCGGCGGTGTGCTTGAACCAGCGCGCTGCGGGACTGGCCGGGCCGCCGTGGAGGGCAGCTTGGAAGGGCGGGAACCGCCGCCCGACGTGGTTGAACACGCCGTCGAGGACCAGCCGCAGCCCGCGCTGGTCGGCCGCCGCAACCAGCGCGTCGAAGTCGGCCTCGTCGCCCAGCCGCGGGTCGATCCTGAAGTGGTCGGTGGTGTCGTACCCGTGGGTCTGGGAGGCGAAGACCGGCCCGAGCAGCAGGCCGTTGCAGCCGAGCTCGACCGCGTAGTCCAGCCACGGCTCGAGCTGCCTCAGCCGGTGGACGGCGGGCTCGCCGTCGGGCAGCGCCATCCGCTCCGCGCCGGTGAAGCCGAGCGGGTACAGGTGCCACAGAATGGCGTGATCACCCCAGGTCGTCACTCTGTCAACGGTACCGGCTCCGCTGGGTCACCGGGCGGATTCAGGTTCCCTGGCAGCAGCGTGCCATAGGGTCAGGCTGTGTCTCCTGGGCTGAACGACCCCTATTCCACCGGCGCGCTGCGCGGCCGGGTGCTCGACGCGTGGGCGGCGTCGCCCGCGCGGTTCCGCGAGGACGCCAACGCCGAGGAGGACTACGCGCTCGGCGGCTACCGGGACCGGGTCGTGCTGGAGCTCGCGCAGAACGCGGCCGACGCGGCCGCGCGGGCGAGAGTGCCCGGCCGGCTGCGGCTGACGCTGCGGGACGGGACGCTGACGGCCTCCAACACCGGAGCGCCGCTGGACGCGGCCGGGGTGGAGGCGCTGTCCACGCTGCGGGCCTCGAGCAAACGCGACCACGCCGGGCCCGGGGACGCGGGGGACGCCACCGTCGGGCGGTTCGGGGTCGGGTTCGCGGCCGTGGTCGCGGTCAGCGACTCCCCGCGCATTCACTCGGCGGCCGGCGCCGTCGGCTGGTCCCGGGAGCGGACCGGGCTGCTCGTGGCCGGGGTGCCGACGCTGGTCGACGAGCTCGAGGCGCGCGGCGGGCATGTGCCGGTGCTGCGGCTTCCCTTCGCCGATGACGGGCGGCCGGCCGACGGCTTCGTCACCTCGGTCGAGCTGCCGCTGCGCGACCGGGCCGCCGTCGCCCTGGTGGCGCGGCTGCTGGCCGAGGCGGGGCCGGCGCTGCTGCTGGCGCTGCCGGCGCTGGCCGACATCGAGATCGAGACCGACGCGGGGACCCGGGCGCTGACGGCGGCCCGCGCGGCCGGCGTGGTGACGATCACGGTCGGGGGCACGGTCAGCCGGTGGCGGGTGGCGGCCGACGGCGGCGTGCTCGAGCCGGCCCTGCTGGCGGACCGGCCGGCCGAGGAACGGGCCCGCACCGCCTGGTCGGTCCGCTGGGCGGTGCCGGTCGACGGCGCTTCCGACGGCGCTTCCAACGGCGGGCCGGTGGCGCTGCCGGTCGACGGGGTGAGCGCGGTGGTGCACGCGCCGACGCCGACCGATGAGCCGCTCGGCCTCCCCGCCCTGCTGCTGGCGTCGTTCCCGCTCAGCCCCGACCGGCGGCACGTCGCGCCCGGGCCGCTGACCGATTTCCTGGTCGAGCGGGCGGCCGACGTCTACGCCGGGATGCTGCCGGCGTTCGCGCCGGGACCCGGTCTGCTCGAGCTGGTGCCGGGGCCGGTCGGCCGCGGCGAACTGGACGCGCGACTGGCCCGGGCGATCGTCTCCCGGCTGCCGACGGTGGCGTTCCTCCCGGCCGCCGATGCGGGGGCTGCCCGGATCCGCCCGCGCGACGCGGTGCTGCTGGCGGGCGGCACCCCGGCGCTGGCGCAGTGGCTCGCCCCGGTGCTGCCGAGCCTGGTCGACGGGCCGACC
>DATCGA010000185.1:0-5720 GCA_036509215.1 Trebonia sp. | reverse complement strand
GACGGCGGCGAGGTGCTCGGCCGACTGCGGCATCCAGCCGCCGTCGGCCGCCACCACGAACATCACGGCCGGGACCGGGCCGAGGCCGGCCAGCATGTTGGGCACGAACCGCTCGTGCCCGGGCACGTCGACGAACGCGAGCTTGTCGCCCGCCCGCCCGCCGTCCGCGCTCGGCAGGGTCATCCAGGCGTAGCCGAGATCGATCGTCATGCCGCGACGGCGTTCCTCCGCCCACCGGTCCGGTTCCATCCCGGTCAGCGCGCGGACCAGCGTCGACTTTCCGTGGTCGACGTGCCCGGCGGTGGCGACGACGTACATCAGGCTCGCGCTGCCGTGAGGATGGCCGCGACCAGGGCGTCGTCGTCGGTCTCGTCGACCGAGCGGAGGTCAAGCAGCAGGCGGCCCTTCTCGAGGCGGCCGACCACGGCCGGGGCCTCGCCTCGGCGGACGGCGGGCCCGTGGCGGAGCGGGAGCGCGAGGTTCTCGTCGAGGGCGATCGCGGCGCTCGGCAGGGTGACGCCGGGGGCGCCGCCGCCGCCGACCGCCGCCTCGGCGCTCACCACGGTGGCGGGGATCGCGTGGGCGGCCAGAGCCGCCACGGCCCGTTCGCAGCGATGGTTGATCAGCCTTTGATCTGCGGTGAGCGACCGGGCCACGGGCGGGAGCGGGCCGGCGATCGTCGCCTCGAGGGCGGCCAGCGTCAGCTTGTCGACCCGGAGCGCCCGGGCCAGCGGGTGCCGCAGCAGGCGGCGGACCAGCGGCTCGTCGCCCAGCAGGAGCCCGGCCTGAGGGCCCCCGAGGAGCTTGTCGCCGCTGGCGGTGACCAGATTCGCGCCGTCGCGGAGCGAGGTAGCGGCGTCGGGCTCGTCGGGCAGCAGCGGGTGCGGCGCGAGCAGGCCGGAGCCGATGTCGTGAACGAGTGGGATGCCCAGGGCGGCGAGCTCGCCGACTGCGGCGCTCTTGGTGAACCCCTCGACCTTGTAGTTGGAGGGGTGGACCTTGAGGATCATCGCCGTGTCGGCGGTGATCGCCTGCTCGTAGTCGGCCACGGTCGTGCGGTTGGTGGTGCCGACCTCAGCGAGCCGCGCGCCGGTGGAGGCGAGCAGGTCGGGGAGGCGGAACCGGTCGCCGATCTCGATCAGCTCGCCGCGGCTGATGATGATCTCCCGGCCCGCGGCCAGCACGGTGGCGGCCAGGACGAGGGCGGCCGCGTTGTTGTTGACCACGCCAGCCGCCTGCGCGTTCGGCACGGCCGCCCGCAGCGCCCTGATCGCGCCGTGACCTCGCTGCCCGGCTCTGGCCCCGGTGGCCAGGTCGAATTCGACGTCGCAGGTCCCGGCGGCGGCCGCCAGGGCGTCGCGGGCGGCCTGGCTGAGCGGGGCGCGGCCGAGGTTGGTGTGGACGAGGACGCCGGTCGCGTTGAGCACTCGGGCGATCGACGCGGCGGTCGCCGGGAGCTCGGCCACGGCGGCGTCGGCGACCGTGGCCAGATCGGTGCCGATCTCGGCGTTCCGCGCTCGTTCCTGGGCTCGCGCGACCGCGGCCTTGACCAGCGGCCGGCCGAGGCGGCCCTCGGCCGCCGCGATCCGGTGGTCGGCCAGCAGCAGGTCGGTCCTGGGGATGCTCCGCCGGTTCTCCGGGGACGCGTTTTCGGGGAGATCATCCACGGGGCGACACTACCGTGCAGCACGCCGGCCGCCTAGCTCTGCGTCCTTGGGTTAACACTCGCGTAGTAGCCGACTGTGCTATCTTGGCGACGCTTAGTGAGCGATGGTCGTGCCCAGGAAGCGACGGCCCTCGCTCTATGCGCCGCCCCGGATGTTGCCGCGCAGCTGAGCAACCATCGCATCGCGGACCATCTGGAGCACCAGTGGAGCACAGCCGGTGAACGGCAACCCCAGCAGCCCCAATGACACCTCGAATACCTCGGTTGTGCCCCAGGGTGGGGAGCCGGAGCAGGCCCAGCCGGCCGGGGCGATGCCCGACGGGCTGGTTCCGCGGCAGGCGGGCGGCGCGGACTCCGACGGAGCCGGCGTCCTGGACGCCGGGCCGGCCAGGGCTCCCGCCGGGTCGAGGAAGGCGCGGTGGCGCCGGCCGGAGATGCTCCAGCCGGACGTGCTGCGCGCGTACTGGCTGTCGCCCGCGGGGCTCGTCATCCTGGCCGCGACCGGGCTGGCGCTGGCGCTGCGGCTGTTCATGCTCAGCAGGCCGCTGTTCCTGACCGGGGTCACCGAGTACGACGACGGGGTGTATCTCGGGGGCGCGATCCGGCTTATCTCCGGGGCGATGCCCTACCACGGCTTCGCGTTCGTCCAGCCGCCGGGCATCCTGCTGCTGATGGCGCCGGTCGCCGTCATCGCCAAGGTGTCGACCGCGACCCACGCGATGGCCGCTGCGCGGCTGCTGACCGTGCTCGCTTCGGCCCTGTGCGTGCCGCTGGTGGGGTACCTGGTGCGCTACCGCGGTGTGTTCGTCACGGTGGTCAGCTGCGGCATCCTCGCCGTCTACCCGGATGACATCACCACCGCGCACACGCTGATCCTCGAGCCGTGGATGAACCTGCTGCTGCTGATCGGCGTCTGCGCCGCCTTCCGGCGCGGACGGCTGACGTCACCGCAGCGGCTGTTCTGGGCCGGCGTCGCGATCGGGTTCGCGGGTGCGGTCAAGTACTGGGCGGTCCTGCCCGCCTTCGCGCTGCTGGTGGTGTGCCTGGTGACGCCGACGCCCGCCAGATCGGTCAGGCGCCGCCGGACGGCGGGGTACGCGCTCGGCGTGATGGCCGGGTTCGCGGTGCCGGTGCTGCCGTTCGCCGCCGCCGGCCCCGGCCTGTATCTACGCTCCACCCTGCTCGACCAGGCCAGCCGGGCCAGCTCGGCGGTGCCCGCGTCGCTGCGACTCGCCCACCTCACCGGGCTGATCGACATCCTCAACGGCAAGGGCGAGATCAGCCTGCACTCGGGGACGCACTCGCTGTTCGCGAGCGGCGGCGTGGCGACCACGGCGACCACCAGCGCCGGCTGGGGGCCGTACATCCTCGCGGGGCTCGGCGCCGCCGTGCTCGCCCTCGGCTACCTGTGGAGACCGCGCCGGTCGTCCCCGCTTGAGTGGTTCGCCCTCGCCAGCTGCCTGAGCGCGGTGGCGGCGTTGCTGGCGTACTCGGCGTTCTTCTACCACTACGCGGACTTCGTGGCGCCGTGGCTGGCGATCTCGGTCGGGTGCGCGGCCGGGACGCTCTGCCGCGCCTTCTCCGACCGGCCCGCGGTGCGGCGCTCGCTGATCGCGGTGGCGGTGGCGCTCGTGCTCGGCCTCGGCCTCTTCCAGGCCCGCGAACTGTCGGGGCTGCACACGACCAGCATTTACCCGGACAAGGCGGCCATCCCGGCCGGCTCCTGCGTGGTCACCGACGAGGTCTCGCTGACGCTCGCGGCCAACCGGTTCTCGACCGGGGCGGGCTGCCCCGACGTGCTCGACTCGCTGGCCACCACGCTGGTGGAGGACAACGGGGTCTCGGTCCAGGGCGGCGCCAAGGCGGCGCCGCGGGCGGTGGCCGCGTGGACGTGGATCTTCGGCCACGCCCAGTACGTGTGGCTGTCGCCCGACAGCGATCGGCGCATTCCCTGGACCCGCGGTCTGGAGCAGTGGTTCGCGCGCCACTACAAGCGCGTGAACGTCCACCGCGGCCTCGGGCAGGTCTACAAGCGGCGCTCGTTAGGGAATTTCAGTTCACAGCAGCGGCAACTATTCGCGGTGGCGGCGCTGGACGAATTCGAAGCCGAAGCGGCCCTTGACGCAGAGGTGGCCGTGGGTGACCTCGCTGTCGAGCGGTGAGGTCACCTTGACGATCGTGTTGTCCTGGACGTGCAGCTCGACGTTGCAGCCGACGCCGCAGTAGGGGCAGATCGTCTCGGTCACGGTCTGGGCGGACTCGTCCCAGGTGCCGGCCTGGCGCATGGTGTACTCCGAGGCGGGCATCAGCGCGCCGGTCGGGCACACGCCGATGCAGTTGCCGCAGTAGACGCAGGCCGAGTCGGGCAGGGTGACGTCGAACTCGGTCGAGATGCGGGCGTCGAAGCCCCGGCCGGCCACCGCGATGGCGAAGGTGTTCTGCGCGTCCTCGCCGCAGGCCTCGACGCACTTGTAGCAGAGGATGCAGCGGGCGTAGTCGCGGACGTAGGCCTCGTTGTCGTACTTGACCGGCTGCGCGACCGTGTCGGCGGCCGCTCCGGTCACCTCGTGCTGATGCTCGCCGGGGCGGGTGGCGTCCCGCTCCCCGGCCCCGTGGTCGGGCGCGGGCGGCCCGTACCGGGCGGGGTCGCAGCCGTACTCGCCCAGCCACCGTTGCACGTCGGCCGAGGCCAGGGACATGTCGGCGGTGGAGGCGAGGAACTCAAGCACCATCTTGCGCGAGGTCCTGACCCGTTCCGAGTCGGTGTGCACCTGCATGCCCGCCTCGGCCTTGCGCGAGCAGGCCGGTGCCAGGGTGCGCGACCCCTCGACCTCGACCACGCAGACCCGGCAGACGTTCACCGGGGTGAGGTTCTCCAGGTAGCAGAGGGTGGGCGTGTCGACCCCCTGGCCGCGGCAGGCCTCCAGCAGCGTCGCGCCCTCGGGCACCCGCACGGTGGCGCCGTCGATGGTCACGTCGATGAGCCGCTTCGGGGTTTCCAGGAACACAGACGCCATGTCAGAGACTCCCTATCAGGCCCAGTTTGACGGCCGACTGGACGGCCGACAGGGCCGTCTGGCCGAGGCCGCAGATCGACGCATCGCGGGTGACCATGCCGATCTCGTCCAGCAGCGCGAGCTCGGCCGCGACCCCGCCCAGCGGGTCGCCGGACAGCAGCCGCGCCACCAGCTCCTCCTGGCGGACGGTGCCGACCCGGCACGGCACGCACTGGCCGCAGGATTCGTCGCGGAAGAACCGGGTGATCCGGCGCAGCAGCGGCAGCACGTCGACGGTGTCGTCGAGCACCAGCACGACGCCGGAGCCGAGGGTGGCGCCGGCCGCCCTGACGCCCTCGAAGGTCAGCGGCATGTCGAGGGCGGACGGCCCGACGAACACGCCGGCCGCGCCGCCGAGGAGCACCGCCTGCAGCGGCCGACCGTGGCGGACCCCGCCTGCCCGGTCGATCACGTCGCGGAGCGTGACGCCGAACTCGTACTCGTACAGGCCGGGCGACTGGACGCAGCCGGACAGGCAGAACAGCCGGGTCCCGGTCGACGCCTCGGTGCCGACCGACGCGAACGCGGCCCCGCCGACCCGGAGCAGCTCAAGGACCGACAGCAGCGTCTCGACGTTGTTGACCGCGGTCGGCTTGCCGAACAGGCCGGACTGGGCGGGGAACGGCGGCTTGTTCCTCGGCTCGGCGCGCTTGCCCTCCAGCGAGTTGATCAGCGCGGTTTCCTCGCCGGCAATGTACGCGCCGGCGCCGCGGCGCACCTCGATGTCGAACGCCAGCCCCTCGCCCATCACGTCAGGGCCGAGGAAGCCGTGCACCCGGGCCTGGTCGATCGCGTGCCGGAGCCTGGTCTCGGCCAGCGGGTATTCGCCCCGGATGTAGATGTAGCCCTGGGCCGCGCTGCAGGCGTAGCCCATGATCGTCACCGCCTCGATCAGGGCGTACGGGTCCTCCTCCATCAGCACCCGGTCCTTGAAGGTGCCCGGCTCCGATTCGTCGGCGTTGCAGACGACGTAGTGCGGCCGGACCGGGTTGCCCGCG
>DATCGA010000184.1:0-26767 GCA_036509215.1 Trebonia sp. | reverse complement strand
GTACCCGTACTGCGTGGCCCGCGCGGCGCCGTACATCCGGACGTAACGGCCGGTTCCGTTGACCTGGATCGTCTGCGCGCCCCCGGTGCCGGTCGTCGTGGAGTAGATGTCCGTCCACGTCGCGCCGTTGTCGGAGACCTGGATCTGGAAGGCGATGGCGTAGGCGTGTTCCCAGTCGAGTACGACCTTGGTGATGGCGTGCGTCTTCCCGAGGTCGACCTCCAGCCACTGCGGATCGCTCCAGCCGCTGGACCAGCGCGTCGTGAGGTTCCCGTCGACGGCGTTGGGCGCCGCCCACGGGGGGCCCTGCACCGACGATGTGGTTACCGGGTGCCCCTGAGACAGCAGAGCCGCCGGCTGCACCGGGTTGGCGGCCTGTGATGGCTTGCGAACGGCCGGGCTGCGCTCGGGAGCGGCAGCGCCGGTGGTCGGACGACTCGCGGCGTTAGGGCGGCCGGCCGGGGCGTTGCCGGCGGCGAGATGGCTTGCCACCGCGATCGAAATGACCGCCGCGGCGAGGACGGCGGCGGCCAGGCCGGCGGTGCGCGCGAGGTATCGCCTCCTCGGCTTGCCCGTGCTGGCCAGCCGGGCCGGATCCGGCAGCACGGCGGTTGCCGACTGGGCCGATCCCGCGCCGCGCTCGGGCCCGCCGCCGCTGCCGCCCCAGGCCGGCCAGGGCTGGCAGGAATCGGTCAGCTCGGCCGCGCGCGCCACGCAGAACTCGATGATCCGGCCCGGCCCGGGCCGGGCCTGCGGCTGCTTCTCGAGGCACGCCTCAATCAGGGTAAGCAGCCGTACCGGGCAGCCCGCGAGGTCGGGGGGCTCGTGCACCACGCGGTGCGCGACCTCGGTGATGTGACCCTGGCCGAAGGGAAGCCTGCCGAGGGCCGCGAAGGCGGCGAGCGAGCCGAGAGCGAACACATCGATCGCCGGAGTTATCGGCTGATCCAGGATCTGCTCGGGTGACAGGAAGTCCGGCGACCCCATCATGACGTCATTGCGCGTCAGCGGCATCGCCGCCAGCGCGCGGGCGATCCCGAAATCGATCACCCGCGGGCCGTCCGCCGCGAGCAGCACGTTGGACGGCTTGAGGTCACGATGGATGACTCCCGCGGCGTGTATTGCCTGCAGCGCCTCGGCGACCCCGGCGATAAGCCGGAATACCATCGCCTCCTGCATCGGGCCGTCGTTGTCGATGACCTCCTCAAGCGACGGTCCTGGCACGTACGCGGTCACGAGCCATGGCGGCGTGGCGGTCGGGTCGGCATCGATCAGCTCCGCGGTGTACAGCCCGCGCACCCGCTGGGCGGCCTGGATCTCCTGGCGGAAGCGGACCAGGAAATCGAGGTCGTCACCGATCCCCGACCGCACTACCTTCAGCGCGACCGGCCGCCCGGCGGGCGTGAACGCGAGGTAGACCCGCCCCATCCCGCCGGCGCCGAGCCGCGCCTGCAGCCGGTAGGTCCCGATCTTCACCGGATCTTCGCTAGTGAGCGGCTGCATTCCCCTGCCCAACGTTCATACCGGATGAGACCGGGCCAGAACAGATCTTAACGATCGAAGGCCGGGGTACGCGGCACTTGCGTAACAGGGATCGCGCGCAGCCCGTGCGGCCGGCCGCACGGGCTGAGCCCCTACCCCTTGACGAAGGACGTCAGCTCTTCCTTGTTGGTCAGGTCCGTCTTGCCGCCGTCGACGTTGATCAGCTCGCTCTGGACCGGCCCGATGCCGTTGGCGAGCCAGGTCTTGTCGTCGATGGTCGTGTTGATCCCGTCGAAGGTCGCGGCTTCCTGGACGCTCACGACCGAGGCGCTGTAGGTGCCGGCCGGGACCGTGACCGACTGGGTGCCCTGGCCTTGCGAGGTGATGTGCTCGGTGATCTTCTGGGTTTTGCCTGCGATGGTGAACTCCATCGTCAGCGTGGTGTGAACGGGCTGGCCGCTGGCGAGCTGAGCGGCCGACGGCCAGAAGATGCCCCCGGAAAGGACCTTGATCGATATGCCCGAGGTCGCTATGGACGAGGTGAACTGGCTGGTCGGAAGCGAAATCTGCCCGTTTGGCTGGACGACGTAGTCGTATGTGTCGTGCGTGGTCGTGCCAGTGTCCGTGAAGGTGGTGGCCATCGCGATCTGCTGACCCGCCGCGACCTGCGTATTCGAGGCGATCTTGTTCTCCGACGTGGAGCCGTTGGAGTTGCTGTACTTCCAGGTGTCGCCGACGGTGGTCGGGAACGGCAGGGAGCCCGAGGACAAGGTCACCGAGGACTGCGAGCCGGTGGCGGACGCGGCCGCCGAGGCGGTCGAGCCGGCCGCGGCGGTGGTGGCCCCCGACGTCGTGGCGGCTGAGGCCGGGCCGGCCGCGGCCGTCCCGGTGGTCTTGCCGCAGCCGGTGAGGACCAGGCCGACGGCGGCGGCGGTGACCGCGAACGCGCCGGCCGTCTGGCGCACGTTGTGAAGCTTCATGTTCCTGGGTACCTCGACCTTGAATAGTGGGAATGGTGCGGCGCCTGGCCGGGGGACTGGGTTGAGCGCGCTGCACGCGGCCCGGCTGGCCCCTCGGCAGTCGGGAGGTTGTGCATGCACACCCACGGCGCTCCACCTTTCTATCGGGGTCAAGGCCCGGGGCGAATCGCGGCAACCATGTAATTTCGCCGGCCGCAGAAAGGCACATACGGCTCATTAGGGGATCGTGGTCCTGTTCGTCCCGGCCGTTGGCGCCGAAGGGCCCGGCCGAGCTATAACACCGTGCGATTGCGCGGCTGTCCGGTGAGCCCGTTCTCCATCGCGAACCGGGCCGCCTCCACCCGCCCGCCCAGGCCGAGGTTGCGGTAGATCGTGGCCAGGTGGCGCTCGACCGTCGCCGTGCTCAGGTACAGCTCGGCCGCGATCTGCTTGTTGGAGAGCCCCGCCGCCAGCAGGGCCAGCACCTCGGCCTGGCGGCCGGTCACGTTCTCGGGCCGGGGCGGCCCCTCCCCGGCCGCGGCCGGGCCGGCCGGATCGGGGTCGGCCACCTCGGCCAGGGCCGCCTCCGCCTCGGCCAGCCGCTGCGGATTGCCGATCTCGGTCGCCAGCGCGTGCGCGGCCCGCAGCCGCGCCACCGCGGCCCGGTGGTCCCCGGTCAGCGCGCGCACCCGGCCGAGGCCGATCATCGCCTCCACGACGTCGTGCGGATGGCCGCCGGCCTGGGACGACGCGATCGCGGCCTCGAATCGCTCGGTCGCGGTGGCCCAGTCCTGCCGGTGCGCGGCGAGCGCGCCCTGGTTGCAGGCGATGGTGCCGACCAGCTGCGGGTTGCCCGCCGCGAGGCCGGCCCCCTCGGCCAGCACGGCCTCGGCCGCGTCCCACTGGCTGGTCTTGATCAGCACGTCGGCCAGGTTGGCGAGGCCGATCGCGATCGACCGCCGCTCGCCGAACTCGCGCTTGATCGCGAGCGCCTGCTCGAATAGCTGCTGCGCCCGGTGCAGGTCGCCGCCGTCGAGCTCGAGCAGCGCCAGGTTGTTGATCGAGACCGACATGCCCCGCCGGTCGCCGAGCTCGTCGCGCAGCTCCATCGCCCGCACGAAGCCGCGCCTGGCCCCCTCGTGGTTGCCGAGATAGCGGTTGGCCGAGCCGATGACGGTCGCGGCCAGCGTCATCCGGGTCTTCAGGCCGAGCGGGCCGAAGATCGCCATGGCCAGCTCGGCCTGCCTGACCGCCTCGCTGTAGTCGCCGTTCTCGGCCGCGAGCACGGCCGCGGCGCAGTAGGCGCGGCCGGTGAGCTCGTCATCGCGGTCGCCGACGGTGATCAGGAACTTGGCCAGCCAGTCGCGGCCGACGCCGAGCTGGCCGCTGAACAGCCACCACCGCCAGAGGGCGGAGCTGACGTTCAGGCCGAGGTCGACGTCGCCGTGCTCGCCCGCCCAGTGCATCGCCAGGTCCAGGTCGGCGACGGCGGCCTCCATCCGCGCGGCCCAGTCGGCCGCGTCCGGGCCAGCCAGCGCCTGCTCGCTCTCGGCGGCCACGGCGGCGAAGTGCAGCGCGTGCCGACGCCGGACGGCGGGGCCGTCGCCGCCGCGCGCCAGCTGCAGCGCGGTGAAGGTGGCGATGGTCTCAAGCAGCGAGAACACGTTCTGCTCGCCGCCGCGGGTGACGACCAGCCAGGACGAGTCGACCAGCGCCCGGGCGGTGGCGACCGCCGTCGCCAGGTCCACGTCGAGGATGGCCTGCACGTCGGCGATGCGGAAGGGCCCGGCGAACACGCTCAGCATCGCCAGCCGGCCCCGCTGCTCGGCCGTCAGCAGGTCGTAGCTCGCCTGCATCACGTCGGCCAGCCGCCGTCCGCCGTGGTGGGCGGGCTCGGAGTCGAGCAGCACCGCGCGCTGCTGCAGCATCTCCCTGACCGAGAGCGTGCCGACCCAGCCCGCGATCAGCTCGATCGCCAGCGGCAGGCCGTCGAGGCGGCGGCAGAGCTCGGCGATCGAGTGCGGCGCGACGTCGGCCGCCTGGAAGTCGGGCAGCCGCTCGCTCGCCCGGGCGATGAAGAGCAGGACCGCGTCCGAGCCGGCGATGTCGGCCGCCTCCGCCGCCGGGGCCGGGCAGCTGAGCGGCGGCACGGTCCAGCAGACCTCGCCCGGCACCCCCAGCAGGGTCCTGCTGGTGACCACGATCCGCAGCTCTGGCACCGCGTCGAGCAGCTGGTCGGCCAGCTCGGCGACCTGGCCGACCAGCCGCTCGGCCCCGTCCAGCAGCAGCAGCCTGGGCGGCCCGGCCGTCAGCGCGCTCTGCAGCGACTCGATCAGCGGCGTTCCCTGCTGGTCGTGGACCTGGAGCCGGGAGGCGAGGGCGGAAGCGAGCGTGCGCGGGTGCCGGATCTGCTCGAGGGCGACGAAGACGACGTCGGCGTCGGCGTCGGCGCGGCGGCTGAGCGCCTCGGCCGCCAGCCTGCTCTTGCCCGCGCCGCCCGGGCCGATGAGCGTGACCAGCCGCGACTGCCGCAGCAGGGCGGTCAGCTCGGCCAGCTCCCGTGCCCGGCCGACGAAGCTGGACCGAGCCGTCGGCAGCGCGCTGTCGCTGTCGGCGTCATCGTGGCCGTCGTTGTCGGCGGCGGCGGCGCTCGCCTCGAGTTCGGCCAGCGCCGTCAGCGACCGGGCCGAGATCTGGGTCCGGCCGGACTCCCACCGGTTGACGGTGGCGAATGAGACCCCTAGACGGCGCGCGAGCTGCTCCTGGCTCAGCCCGAGGCGGCGGCGCAGCTCTCTCAGCCTCTCGCCGACCGAATTCGCACCACTCGGGCCGCTCACGATCGAAGCCTACGATCTTTCCTCGGCCCCGGCCGGCCGCTGACCATGTCTGATACCGGGAAACGGGCCGGCCAGTTAATTCGTCGTCGATTCCTTTTTCGCTCTTGCCCGCGCGAGGTAGCAGAATTGTTGAATTTGAATACCGGCGGGGAAACGAGGGGCTGGAATCGACGGTAAATGGCGACAAAAAACAGTAAATGTTGGTTAATGGTGTCCGAGTAAATCAGAGGGCCTGGCGGCGCTCGAGGTATCTAAGGGCGAGCCAGCCGAGCGGCACCGGCAGCCAGAAGGTGATCAGCCGGTAGAGGAGCACCGCGCTGACCGCGGCCGCGCCCGGCATCCCGGCCGCCGTGAGCCCGGCCGACAGCGCCGCCTCGACCGCGCCGAGGCCGCCGGGGGTGGGGACCAGCGAGCCGAGCGCGCTTCCGGTCAGGTAGACCACCGCGATGCTGGCGATCGGGACCGAGCCGCCGAGCGAGCGGACGCAGACCGCCAGGCAGCCGATGTAGGCCGCGCTCAGCAGCAGCGCGCCGCCGATCCCCTCGGCCAGCTTGCGGGGATGCTGGGCGATCTGCAGGAGCTGCGGCAGCACCTGGTTGATGGTCGGCGCCACCCGGGCCCGCAGCAGCCGGCGCCCGGCCGGGAGGGCCGCGGCCGCGGCCGCGATCGCGATCAGCCCGGCGATGACGAAGTACGCCACCGCCGGCAGCTTGATCGGGTTCCTCTCGTTGGTGCCGGTGAGCGCGATGAAGATCACCAGCAGCGAGATGTGCAGCACGAACGCCACCACCTGGGACACCCCGACGCTGGCGGCCGCGCTGGCGGCCGAGATCTTCCTGCGCTGCAGGTAGCGGATGTTGAGGGCCGCCCCGCCGACCGCGGCCGGCGTCACCAGGGTGACGAACGAGCCCGCGAGCTGGGCCAGGATCGTCAGCCAGAAGCTCAGCCGCTGGGTGACGAACCCGGTCAGCGACAGCGCCGCGCCGATGTAGGTTACGGCCGACAGGGCCAGCGCGACGATGGACCAGCGCCAGTCGGCCGACCGCAGGACCGAGGGCAGGCTGTCCTTGGCCAGCTCGCCCACCAGCAGGTAGGCCGCCACCACGCTGGCGACCAGCGTCACCAGGGTGCGCAGCCGGATGCGCTCGAGGTTGACCGGCGCGACCTCGCCGCCGGGAACGTGGGTCAGCAGCCGCTTGCGCAGGGCCGGCAGCACGTCCCGCCGGCGGCGCAGCGCGCGCCTGGTCGACCGGGCCAGCGCCACCGTCTGCAGCAGCGGCACGGTGTTGATGATCTCGTCGGTCGGGATCTTCGCCATCGCCACGTCAGCCGACCGGTCCGGGCCGACCAGCAGCGCGAGCTCGGCCATCAGCTGCGCCCGGTCGAGGCGGATCTGCAGGTCGGTCGCGGCCACGTCGCCCGCGGTCGGCGGCAGCAGCAGGACCTCGTCCCCGGCCGCGAGCAGGATGTGGTCGGCGGTGAGCGCCCGGTGGGTGACCCGGTGCGCGTGCAGCCGCAGCACGTCGTCCCAGACCCGGCCGAGCTGGGCGTCGGTCGGCTGGATGACCAGGTCGGCCAGGGTGGGGCCGTCGTGGTGCTGGTAGGCGAGCACGACCGCCTCCTGGCCCGCCCGGACCAGCGCGCACAGCCGCGGCATGGGGACGCCCGCGTCCTGGGCCGCGTACGAGAGCAGCGCCAGCCGCTCGGTCGCGCGGTCCTGCGACAGCGGCGCCCCCCGCGACACCTGGCGGCGCAGCCGCAGCAGCCGGTAGAGCCGGTACAGCAGCCCCGCCGCCTGCTGGTCCCAGTCGTACACGAAGACGTCGAGGCGGCCCCCGCCGAGCGCGACCGACGCGTAGCGGCGGGACTCGGTGGCGTCGCCGGTCTGCAGGACGCGCCGCATCTCCGACACCGCGCAGCCGGCCGAGCTCAGCGCCCCGGCGATCTCCTCGGCGGTCGGGCGCGTCGGTATCGACCCGGCCGCGTAGCGGACGCCGAGGCCGATCGCGCCGCCGATCAGCACCGAGATCAGCAGCGAGAGCACGGTGGTGGTCGAGGCGGACAGGTTGACGACCGCGTACAGGCCGATGAACAGCCACAGCAAGGTCCGCCAGCGGGCCTGGCGCCCGCCCAGGCCGAGCACCGCCGCGTAGGCGACCAGGGCGGCCAGGTACCCGTCGAGCGCCGCCACGTGGCTGACGTCGACCTTGGACATGGTGATCGCGTCGTAGAGCCGCGCGGCCGCCCGGTCGCGCAGCAGGTTGTTGGCGGCCGCCACCGCCGCGCCCGCCAGCACGCCGGTCGCCACCGCCTCCGCCAGCGTGCGGCCCTGACGGCGGGCGAGCTGGCGGATGGCCAGCGCGACCGACACCAGCAGCAGCAGGAACAGCGCCAGCGGCCGCGCGGTGACCAGCAGCGCGTGCGGCACCGACCGGCTGACCTCGACGATGTTGGTCTCGACGCCGTCGGCCGTGGCGCTCGCGACGATGCCGAGGCCGGCCAGCACGACCACGCTGGCGGTGCAGGCCAGGCAGCGCAGCAGATCGGCGGGCTTGCGGATCCGGCGCTCCCGGTGATCCTCGACCAGGACCGGCGGCGGGCCGGGGGACGCCGAAGTCCGGACCGGGCCGGGCTGCCCGTCCGCCGGCGGGCTAGGCCGAGGTCGCGTCACGGAAAGATTGTGTCATCAGGTCGCCGCAGCGTGCTCCGGGTGGCCGCCGCGTCCGTCTCTCGGGACGTCGGCCTAGAAGATCTTGTTGATGATGTCGTCGCCGATGCCGAAGCCGGCCCCGGTCACGATCGCGCGGCCGAAACCGCCGCCGAGGAACGACTGGAGCATGCCGCCGCCCCCGCCGCCCATCATCCCGCCCTGCTGCTGGTAGCCCTGCTGATAACCCTGCTGGGGCTGCTGGTAACCCTGCTGCTGGTAGCCCGGCTGCGGCTGGTAGCCCTGCTGCTGATACCCGGGCTGCCCGCTCGACTGGACGTGGTTGTCGACCATCGAGTGGATCGACTGCAGCAGCAGCGACACCTGCCCTTCCTCCTGCTGGACGCCGAGCGGATCTCCTTCAGGTCGAGCATCCACTCGCGCGCGTTCATGTCGCCCGCCGAGGCGGCGGTCTGCAGCTTGCCCGCCAGCGTCTGGATCAGCGCGGCGGTCTGCTGCCCCTGCTGCTGCAGCTGTGCGTAGTTCTGGTCCACGGTCTGGGGGTCCACGGAGTCCTCCTGGGACGGATCATGACGGCGAGTAGAACACCTGGATATTAGCCGCCCGCCGCAGAACCGGCCGATCCTGGCCGGCGGGGGTGGAGGACTCCACCCGTGGGTTGAGGCCGGATGTCAACTCGTGGTCCGATGGCAGGGAGCCCCCGGCTCCGTAGCGTTTGAGCCATGAACGCCACCGATTACCTCATTAACGCAGTCCTCGTCCTGCTGGTGCTCAGGCAGATCCGCGAGACCAGGCTGACCTGGCAGATCCTGCTGCTGCCGGTGCTGATCGTGATCGGCGCGGCCGCCTACTACCTGCGCTCCGTCCCCACCGCAGGCAACGACCTGCTGCTCGACGTCACCCTGGCCGCGATCGGCGCCACCCTCGGCGGGCTGTGCGCGCTGGCCACCCGCCTGCGGCGCGGCGCCGACGGAGTGCCGCTGTCACGGGCGGGCTGGATCGCCGCGATCCTCTGGGTGGTCGGCATCGGCGCCCGGATGGGCTTCGCGTACGCCACCATCCACGGCGCGGGCCCCTCGATCGAGCGGTTCTCGGTCGCGCACTCGATCACCAGCGTCGACGCCTGGGTCGCGGCGCTGTTCCTGATGGCGCTGGCCGAGGTCGTCACCCGGCTCGCGGTGCTGTGGCTCCGCTCCAGCCGCCTCCCCTCGGCCGACGCGCCGGCCCCGGCCCGCGCCGCCGTGCCCGCCTAGGCGATATCCGCCGACTTCAACCAGCCAATGGTTTTCTGAAAGGAACGAGGATGAGCGCGCAGACACGGGGATTCCCCTCCGGCGAGATGCGAGCGTCGGACGCCGACCGCGATCTGGCCATCGCCGAGCTGAGCGAGCACTTCCAGACCGGACGGCTGACCCAGGATGAGTTCGACGAGCGGTCCGCGAAGGCGCTGCAGGCCAGGACCGGCCGGGAGCTGAGCGACCTCTTCACCGACCTCCCCGGCCCCTCAGGCTGGCCCGACGGTGGCGCGCCGCGCGCCGGGGCCGACTCGCCCGGCCTCGGGCGCCCGGCCGGGCCGTGGGGCTCGCCCGGGCCGTGGGGCTCGCCGGATCAGTCCGCGTTGTCCGGCCCGCCCTGGCAGGGGCCGGCCTGGACGGGCCCGGCCTCCCGGCCGAGCCGGGGCCCGCTCGGCCGGTCCCCGAGCCGCCGGCGGCCGGCCCCGTTCGTGTTCGCCGCCGTCGTCGCCGCGATCGTGGCCGCGAGCCTGCTCGGCAGCGCCGTCCACGTCGGCGTCGGCTCCGTCGGCTCCGTCGGCGCCGCCGGCGCCGCCGGGTTCGGCTGGCTGATACCGGTCCTCATCGTCGTGCTCGTCGTGCGCCGCATCACCCGGCGTCGTTAACCCCCCGCCAACCCCGATCCAGCGTCCCACCGGGGGCCGCCGGCCTCGGGGAGCGGTGATCGCTACACGACCCGAATGACCCACGATCATGACTTAAATCAGATTGTCGGTGACGAACGGTGCCGTTGTTGCGAAAGCGCCCGAACGGCGAAGCGGCTCGCTTGCAAGCCCGTTTTGAGTGGTGCCTGCGGGGTGGGCCGGTCGCAAGATTGCGGGTATTTTCCGTCGCTATTCGGCGTTTAGTACACCCAATCTTGGCCGTGCCCGCGAACTAGGGACGAGGTCCTTCGACCAGCGCGGCCAGGGCGTTGAACGACAGCTGGGTGCTGCCGCGCAGGTGCGCCTGGTCGTGGGCGCCGTCGTCGGCCCACGCGAGGAACGTGTACTGCTCGGTGTGCGTGACCCGGGTGCCGCCGTGGGCTGGCTCAAATCCGATCGAGATCAGCGACACCCACCGCCGCACCCCGTCGAGCACGACCTCGTGGGCGGAGACGATCCGCTCACCGGTGACGATGTCGAGGAACAGCGCGTGGCTGGCGATGGCCTCGACCGTCCCGGTCGCGGCCGAGGTGCCGGTCAGCCGTTCCCAGCCGCCGACCCGGAAGTCCAGCTCGAGCACGCCGTCGGGGCCCGGCAGCCGCCGCCACGCCGACCGCAGATCCACGTTCGCGTAGGCGTCCCAGACCCGGTCGGGCGCGGCGTTGACGTCCCGGGTGACGGTGAATGATCCATGCAGCACGCTCGTGCAACCACCGGCTGGCCGCTCCTCTTCCTCCCGACCCCGCCCCGCCGCTGTTCATATCCCAATCCCGCCCCGCCGCCTCTCATCCCGCCCGGTCAGGGGCGGGCGTCGTCGGCGGTGAGCTCCTCCTCGAGCATGTTCATCGCCTTGAGGAAGGCGGTTCGCTCGCTGGGCGCGAGCTTGTCGAGGACCCGCGCGAGCGGGCTGGCGGCGCCGTCCAGCCACTGCTCGACCACGGCGGCCTGAGCCGGCTGGATCTGGACGAGCGTCCGGCGGCGGTCGGCCGGGTCGGGCTGGCGGTCAATGAAGCCGGCCCGGTCGAGGTCGGCCAGCACGCCGCTGACCGTGGGCAGCGTCAGGCCGAGGAGCGAGGCCAGCTCGCCGACGGTGACGGGGCCGCCGCGGAGCTGCTGCAGCGCGGCGACGTGCCTGGGTCCGAGCGGGGTGCCCGAGCTCGGCGCGACCCGGTCCTGCCAGCGCCGCATGCCCCGCGACACGCGCGGGAACAGCTGCATGAGCCGCAGGCACAGGACCGAGTGCTCCCTGCCGCCAGCTTCGTCGCTCATGCCGCTCTCCTTGACCAGACTCGAGCTCACTATATATTGTTCCGGTATCAAAACTATTTTTACGTACTAACAAAATAGACCCTGGGAGCGCGACATGGCATCAGAGACACAGGCACTGCTTGCGGACGGGAAGCTGGCCGGATCATGGACCCTGGACGGCGCCAGGTCCTCGGTCGGGCTCCGCACCAAGAGCGTGTGGGGCCTGGTCAAGGTCAAGGGGGTGTTCGGCCAGGTCGCCGGCGCGGCTGTGATCTCCGCCGCCGGCCAGGCGACCGGCACGATCACGGTTTCTGCGGCGTCCCTCGACACCGGCATCAAGAAGCGCGACGACCACCTGCGCTCGGCCGACTTCTTTGACGCGGCCAAGTACCCCGACATCACGTTCAGCGCCACCTCGGTCACGCTGTCGGGCGAGAGCGCGACCGTGGCAGGCACGCTGACCGTCCGCGACCAGACCAAGCCGGTCAGCGTCAGCGGCACGGTCTCCGCGCACGCGGACGAGCTCTCGCTCGACGCCGAGCTGCCGGTCAACCGGGGCCACCACGGCATGTCCTTCAACCAGCTCGGCATGATGTCGCTGGACAACGTCATCACCATCCACGCGGTGTTCACCAAGGCGTAGAAGCCTCAGGTCGCCTCGGCGACGATGGCGAGCGCCCGCTCGGCGCGATCGGTGATGATGGCGGCGACCCGGGGGTCGGCGGCGAACGCGCGGATGTCGCTATCGGAGTTCACCGTCCAGAGCAGGCACGGCAGTCCCGCCGCGGCGGCCCGGCCGACCGTGCCGTACTGGGCGAGGCTGTAGTGCGGCGCCAGGTAGTCGGCCCGCACGCTCCTGGCCACGCCGACCGGGTAGAGCTCGCGCAGCCGGGTCGGCAGGCCGGCCCAGCGCGCGCTGCCGCCTATGAGCAGACCGGTCTTGACCTCAGGGAACGCGATTTTCGCGGCGCCGACGGCCGAGGGCAGGAAGGACGTCACGACGAACTCGCCCGGATCGGTGATGGCCTTGAGGGCGGCCATCACCTCGGGGACGTAACCGTCCTCCTTGAGCTCGACGTCCAGCTTGATCCGGCCGGCGCAGGCGCTCAGCACCTCGGTCAGCAGCGGCGGGCGCACCCCGGTGGCGGACTCGATGTCGTCGCGGGTGAGGCTGCCGACCGCGATCCCGTTGACGCGGGCGTCGTGGAAGGCGATCAGCTCGCCGTCGCGGGTCATCCGGACGTCGAATTCGATCATGTCGGCGCCGATCGCGATCGCGTTGGTGAACGCCTCGATCGTGTTCTCCGCCGCTCCGGCGGCGACCCCCCGGTGCGCGGCCACCATCACTCTGCTCATGCTTCGCAGTATGCCTCGTGTTCGTGCAGTTTCTAATGTTGTTCACGCGTACCGGCGTAGGTACTTTCCCCTAATTCCGCCGACACAACCAAACTGACTCACACTCTTTCCAGCGCTTGAAAGTCGCTCTGTGTAGCGTTATTCGTAACCTCTGTTACTGAACGTAGCGTCACGGGTGAGGGCGGATAAGTGAGAGTGCTGCTGTTTACCGTGGGCTCGGAGGGTGATGTTCGGCCGTTCGTCGCCCTCGCCGCGCGGCTGCGGGCTGAGGGGCATGACCCGGTGCTGGCCGCGCCCGCCCTCTACCAAGGTATCGCCACCGCCGCCGGCCTGGCCTTCGAGCCGCTTGACCTCGACATGACCGAGGTCGGCGGGGCGGTCGCCGGCCGGCATGGCCTCCGCCATCTCCTCGCGTTCGCTCAGGCCATGGGGCGGCGGGCCGGCCGGGCGCTGCCGGGCGCGGCCGCCGCCGCGGCCCGCGGCCCGGCCGACCTGGTCGTCCATCACCCGGTGGTGCCGATCGGCCAGCACCTGGCGGAGATGCTCGGCGTCCCGGCGGTCGTGGCCGCCCTCGCCCCCGCGCTGGTGCCGACCCGGCAGTTCCCGTCGATGGCCTGGCCGGGCGCGAGCCGCCTGCCGCCTGCGCTGAACCGGCCGTCGTACCGGGCCGCGCGGTATCTCACCGGTGCCTGGTGCCGGCGGGACATCGACGCCTGGCGGCAGGCCGCGCTCGGCCTCGGCCGTCGGCCCGGCAGGCACGACCCGCTCGGCGATCCGTCGGTCACCGTGCTCCACGCGTTCAGCCCGCAGGTGGTCACGCGGCCGGCCGACTGGCCCGCCACCGCGCACATCACCGGCTACTGGTTCACCGGGACGGAGCCGGCCTGGTCGCCGCCGCGGCGGCTGGCCGGCTTCCTCGAAGCCGGCGACCCTCCGGTCTACCTCGGCTTCGGCAGCATGCCGGTTGACAGCCCGGCCGCACTGGCCGGGGCGGTCACGATGACCGCACGGCAGACGGGGGCGCGGTTCATCGTCCATTCGCACAACCCGGAACTGACCCGTCGCCTGGCCGGACACGGTGACCAGATCCTCACGGTCCGGCACGTGCCCCACGCCTGGCTCTTCCCGCAGACCGCGGCCGTGGTCCACCACGGCGGGGCGGGCACCGCCGCCGCCGCCGCGGCGGCCGGGCGCCCGCAGGTGATCTGGCCGTTCGGTGTCGACCAGCACTTCTGGGCGAGCCGGATGACCAGCCTGGGGGTCGCGGTGCCGGCCCGGCCGGTGCGCGCGCTGACCGGAACCCGGCTGGCCGCCGCCGTGGCGCAGGCGCTCGGCGACCGTCGCGTCGGCGACCGGGCGCAGGATCTCGCCGCTCGCATCCAGGCCGAAGACGGCGTCGGCGAGGCCGTCGCCCACCTCGAACGACTGGGGCGCGGGACCGCGGTGGCGGTGGGCGGATGATGGTCGAGGTTCCGCTGCCGCCGGGCATCGAGCGGCGGTCGATCGACACCCGACGCGGCCCGGTCGCCGCCCTGCACGCCAAGCCGGAGCGGGCCATCGGCCGGACCAGCGTCATGGTCTGCGGCTTCATGGGCACCAAAGAGGACTTCTGGCACCTCCTTCCGCTGCTAGCACAGGCGGGCTACGACGCGTGGTCCTACGACCACGCCGGCCAGCATGGCGGCGAATTCACCGGCCCCCAGGGAGACGGGCCTGAGCGGTACATGACCCAGAGCATGGCCGAGGAGGGGCGCGAGGTCGTCGAGGCTGTCGGCGCGGGCGCGTCCGTCCATGTGGTCGGCCACTGCTTCGGCGGCTTCGTCGCGCGCGCGATGGCGCTGGCCGCACCCAGCCTGACCCGGACCCTGAGTCTGCTGTCATGCGGCCCGAATGTGCGCTCGGCACACGCCCGCGCGATGGTGGCCGGCATCGACGACCTGATCGACAGGGGCGGCGCGATGCTGATGTGGCCGCTGCTCAAGCGCGTGCTTCACAACGAGGACCAGGTCACCCGAGACTTCTGGCACGCCAACCTGGCCACGGTGAACCCGAACTACCTCAAGGGGGTCGCGCGGTCGCTGGCAGACGAGAAGGCCGACCTAAGCGGAGAAGTCGCCGCCGCGGGAATCCGGTCACTGGTAATGCACGGCAGCCGGGAGAAGCGCCTGTGGCGGCCTGAAGCTTACGCGGAGATGGCCCGGGTCCTGCGGGCGGACCTGGTCGTCGTGGACAAGGCCGGACACAACGTCTACAGGGACCAGCCGGAAGTGACGGCCGCGAACCTCCTCGCGTTCTGGGCTCGAGCGGAAGCGGCCGCGGCCGTGGTCAGGGTCCGGGACGGCGTACGGGCGGGTGCTTCATGAGCCCGCTTGCCGCCTGCGGGGATGCCGAAGCGCTGCGGATCTTCTTGCGCCTAACCCGGCCGCGGCCGCTGGCCGATCCGTACCCGCTGCACACGCGGCTGCGCGACCTGGCGCCGTTCCTTCCGATCAGGTTCCCCGGGGTAGCCAGCGGCTTCCTGGTGAGCACGTTCGCCGGCTGCTCGCGGCTGCTGCGCGACCCCTCGTTCGGCCCGCCGACCGGCGCGCATCTGGACGCGCTGCGCCCGGGATGGCGGCAGAGCGCGTTCACCCGGTGCGTGTACCGGTCGCTGCCGCTGCTGACCGGGCCGAGCCACCGGGCGCACCGGCAGGCGGCGGCGCATCATTTCTCCCCCCGGCACATCGGGGCGCATCGCCGGGAGATGGAGCACGCGGCCGACGCGCTCCTCGACGATCTCGACGGCAGAGGGCCCGCCGTCGACCTGGTGGAAGGACTGGCCCTCCCGTTTGCCTCGCTGTCGCTTGGCCGCCTGCTCGGTATCGCCGACGACGAGTCCATCCGCCTCGGCCGGCTCACCCGCCAGGTCAGCGGTGCCTTCGACCAGTTCGCCACCGCCGGGCAGCACGCGCGGACGGCGGCGGCCGGGGCGGAGCTGGTCGACCGGCTGACCGTGATCATCTCCGGCCAGCGCGGCGCCAGCGACCTGCTGGCCGGCCTGGCGGGCGGCGGCACCGCCGACGAGCAGGAGCTCATCGGCTCGGCGGTGATGTTGTTCGCGGCCGGAGTCGACTCCCCGGCCAGCATGATCGGCCTGGGCACGCAGCTGCTGCTCCGCCATCCGGACCAGGCGGCCCGGCTGCGCGGGCGGCCCGGGCTGGCGCCGCGAGCGGTGGCCGAGATCCTTCGCTACGAGCCGCCGGTGCAGCTGGTAGCGCGGGCCGCGCTCCGGCCGGTCGAGCTCGAAGGTCGCCCGGTGCCGGCCGGCAGCATGGTCTTCGGCCTGATCGCGGCCGGGAACCGGGACCCGGCCCAGTTCAAGGCGCCGGAGAAGTTCGACGTGACGCGAGAGCAGGTACCCTCGCTCAGCTTCGGGGCCGGCCCGCACTACTGCCTGGGCGCTTATCTGACCGCGATGCAGGGCGAGATCCTCTTCCCGCGCCTGCTTGACCGGTTCCCGTGCCTGCGGCCGGACGGCGACCCGGCCTACCGGACGCCCGGCTCCACGCTGCGCGGACTGGACCGCCTCCCGCTCACGCTGGGGTGAAAGGCGGCCGTCGGCGCCGGACGCCGCGCCGCGCCGCGCCGCCGAGCCAGACGCCGCGCCGTCGTCGGGGACGGGCCGCCCCAGGCGATCGGCGCGTACGGTGGCGGGGTGGGCAACGGCGCTGATGGCGGGGAACGCGGGTGATCGGCGAGATCCTGCCCGACGTGGTGGCGTGCGCCGAGGCGTTCAGCGACCCGCCCGGCGCCGCGCTCTTCCCGGCCGAGGAGGCCCTGATCGCGCGGGCGGTGCAGAAACGCCGCCTCGAATTCACGACCGGCCGGCACTGCGCGCGCACTGCCCTCGGCGCGCTCGGCGTGGCGCCGGCGCCCATCCTGCGGGGCCAGGCGGGTGCCCCGCAGTGGCCGACGGGCATCGTCGGCAGCATCACCCACTGCGCCGGCTACCGGGCCGCCGCCGTCGCCCGGGCCGGCCAGGTGCGGGCGATCGGGCTCGACGCCGAGCCCGCCCAGCCGCTCCCGGGCGAGGTGCTCGGGCTGGTGGCGCTGCCGGGCGAGCGCGCCCGGCTGCGCGACCTGGCCGCCGCGGCGCCTGGCGTCTGCTGGGACCGGCTGCTTTTCAGCGCCAAGGAATCGGCCTACAAGGCGTGGTTTCCGCTCGCGCGCCGCTGGCTCGGCTTCGCCGATGCGGATATCACCATCAACGCGGCCGACGGCACCTTTCTGGTGCGGCTGCTGGTCGCGCCGCCCGAGTCCAGCGGCGTGCCTCCGGCCGGCTTCAGCGGCCGCTGGCTCTCTCGCGACGGGATGATCCTGACCGCGATTACGGTGCCGGCTTAGAATGACTGCATGAACGAAGATCAGCTGAAGAAGGTCAGCTCCGGGCGCGGCTTCTTCGCCGCCCTGGACCAGAGCGGGGGCAGCACGCCGGGGGCGCTGGCGAAGTACGGCATCGGCCGGGACCGCTACAACTCCGACGCGGAGATGTTCGACCTGGTGCACGCGATGCGCACCCGGGTGATGACCAGCCCGGCCTTTGACGGCACCCGCATCATCGCGGCCATCCTGTTCGAGCAGACCATGGACAGGACCGTGGGCGGCGCGCCGACGGCCGGGTACCTGTGGGAGCGGAAGAACGTCGTCCCGTTCCTGAAGGTGGACAAGGGGCTGGCCGACGAGGCGGACGGCGTCCAGCTGATGAAGCCCATCGACACGCTCGATGATCTCCTCGAGCGGGCGAACCAGCACCGGATCTTCGGCACCAAGATGCGGTCGGTCATCAAGGACGCGAGCGAGACCGGGATCGCGGCGATCGTCGAGCAGCAGTTCGGCTACGCCGACCGGATCCGCGCGGCGGGCCTTGTCCCGATCCTCGAGCCGGAGGTCAGCATCGCCAGCCCGCACAAGGAGCAGGCCGAGTCGCTGCTGCGGGACGCCATCCACAAGCAGGTCGAGGCGTTGCCGGCCGACGCCAAGATCATGGTCAAGCTCACCATCCCGACCCAGGCGGGCCTGTACGCCGACCTGGCGTCCGATCCGCGGGTGCTGCGCGTGCTCGCGCTGTCCGGCGGCTACAGCCGCGACGAGGCCTGCGCCCTGCTCGTGCACGATCGCGCCATGATCGCCAGCTTCTCCCGGGCGCTGCTCGAAGGGCTCACCGACGACCAGACCGACGAGCAGTTCAACGCTCGGCTGGAGGCGTCGATCGCGCAGATCTACCAGGCGTCGGCCGTCAAGCAGTGACGTTCTCAGGTCTGCAGCGGCAGTAGCTCGCGGGCGAAGCCGGCCACGAAGTCCTCGAACGACTCCGGGGCCGTCGCCGGGCGGACGACGAACTTGCTCAGCCCGGCGTCGGTGAACGCCGCGATCAGGTCGCGCGCGCCAGCCCAGCCGTCCGCGACCAGCGTCGCCGGGTCGGCGTCGGGTCGGCGGCGACGGATCGAGGCGGCCAGCGCGTCCGGCAGCCCGCCGAACGCGATCGCCAGGGAGATCCCGTAGTGATCCGGGTCCACCTCGCGTCCTGCCTGGTCGGCTGCGGCCTTGATGACGGCGACCGCCTCGCCCGCCTCGGCCGGGGTGAGCAGCGAGCCGAGCCAGCCGTCGGCCAGCCGTCCGACCCGTCGAAGCCCGGCCGGGGCCGATCCGGCCAGCCAGATGTCCAGCGGCTTGACCGGCCGCGGGCCGACGGTGGCGTCCTGCACGGTGAAGAAGGATCCGCGGAAGGACACCACGTCGGTCGTCAGCATCAGCCGCAGCAGCGCCAGCGACTCGTCGAACACCGCGCCCCGCTGCCCGGCGGGCACCGGGAACAGCGCGCGCTCGCCGGGCAGGGCCGGCTGCAGGCCGAACACCGGCAGCACCCGGCCCGGCGCCAGTCCCGCCAGCGAGGCCAGCTGCTTCGCCACCAGCACGGGATGACGCCCCGGCAGCACCGAGATCCCGCTGCCGACCTTGAGGCGCGTGGTCTTGGCGAGCGCGAACGTCATCCCGGTGAACGGATCAACGGCGGGCCCGTAGACCGTCTCCGGCAGCCACAGCGAATCGACGCCCGCGGCCTCCAGCAGGGCGACCGCCGCCTCGAACTCGCCCGCTGCGCCGGCCGCGCCCAATGACATCCCGACTCTCACTCGCATGCTCACCACGCTACGTGCGCCCGCCTGAGACGGGGAACCCACGGTCCGTTCGGATGAATGGCTTTGGTCCTTTCCTCAGGCCCGGGCGGGGTCGCCGCAGTCGCCGTCGGCGTCGGCGTCGGCGCCGGCCGCCGCGTGCGCGGCCGGGACCGGCACCCGGGCCGAGGCCGGAGCGGGCACTCCGGCGAGCGCGGTTTCCGGCACCCCGGCCCGGCGCCGGGCCGGCAGCAGGCCGCTGAGCGCGGTCAGCGCGCCGAGGGCGGAGATGGCCGTGATGACGGCCAGCGCCGGGCGGTAGGCGCCGAGCGTGGCCTGCGGGGTCGTGATCTGGCTGGCGCCGCCCGCCTCGACCACGGCGGTCACGATGGCGAGCACGATGGCCCCGCCGACCTGGAACGACGTCTGGAAGAGGCTGGCCGCCAGGCCCTGCTCGTCGTCCGGGATGCCCGCGGTCGCGGCCAGGCTGAGGGCGGAGAAGCCCAGTCCGAAGGCGACCCCGATGAGCATCACGGCGGGCAGGATGACCGACGGGTAGTCGGGGCTGACGCCGACCCGGAGGAACACCACGTACCCCGCCACCAGGGCGATGAACGCGCCCACGGTGACCCGGGCGGGCCCGAACCGGCCGATGATCGCGGTCATCCGGGTGGACAGGATCGCCACCACCACCCCGGCCGGCAGGAAGGCGAGCGCGGTCGACAGCGCGCTCCAGCCGGCCAGGCTCTGCAGGTACTGGGTGACCAGGAACTGGAACGAGACGTAGGAGCCGAAGAGCGTCATCGCGCCGATGTTCGCCCTGGTCAGCGCGCCGGAGCGGAAGATGCCGAGCGGCACCAGGGGATCCGCGCTGCGCCGCTCGATGGCCACGAACCCGGCCAGCGCCACCACCACGGCCGCGAACGAGCCGATCGTGCGGGCCGATCCCCAGCCGGCCTGCTGGGCGGCGACGACGGTGTAGACCAGCAGCAGCATCGCGCCGGTGACGGTGATCGCGCCGGGGATGTCGAACTTGCGGCCGCTCCTGGTGACCTGCTCGCCGCGCGGGACGAACCGGATCGCCGCGATCAGGATGAGCAGCGCCACCGGCGCCGGCACCAGCAGCGTCAGCCGCCAGCTGACCTCGGTCAGCAGGCCCGACAGGACCAGGCCGAGCGAGAACCCGCTGGCCCCGAAGGCGGAGTAGATGCTGATGGCCCGGTTGCGCATCGGGCCCTCGCGGAACGTGGTGGTGAGCAGCGACAGCCCGGCCGGGGCGGTGAAGGCGGCCGCGATGCCCTTGATGAACCGGGCTCCGATCAGCAGCTCGGGGCTGCTGACGAGCCCGCCGAACAGCGACGCGACCGCGAACACGGCCAGCGCCGCCAGGAACACCCGGCGGCGTCCGAGCAGGTCGGCGGCCCGGCCGCCGAGCAGCAGGAGGCCGCCGTAGCCGAGCACGTAGCCGCTGACCACCCACTGCAGCGAGGACGTGGACAGGCCGAGGGCGGTGCGGATGTCGGGCAGGGCGACGCCGACCATCGAAACGTCGAGCCCGTCGAGGAACAGCGCTCCGCAGAGCACGATCAGGATCGCCCACAGACGAGGGTTCCAGGGCTGTGTGTCCGCAGCCTGAGCGTGGCTTGATGTCTCCATGCCGCCAACAATATGCTTGCGCGTGCATTAGATGCAACTGCAATTAATGTAGTTGCAACTACTGAGGCGGCGCGGTAAACTGCGCCTGTGAGCGAGACCGAGCCGGCCATGGAGCCGGTCGTGAGCGCTTGGCGGGCCATCGCGGCTAGCCACGCGGCGGCCTGCGCCGCGCTTGAGCGCGAGATGGGCAAGCGGCACGGCCTCGGCGTCAGCGAGTTCGAGGTCCTCGACCGGCTGGCCGAGAGCGGCCGCAGTGACTTCCGCTCCCAGGAGCTGGCCGAGTCCGTGCACCTGAGCCAGAGCGCGCTGTCCCGGCTGATCGACCGGCTGGAGAAGGACGGGCTGGTCGAGCGCTGCCTGTGCGGCGAGGACCGGCGCGGCATCTACGTCACCCTCACCCCGGCCGGCCGCGACCGGCACCGTGAGGCGGCGCCCACCCACCGCGAGGTCCTCGCCGCCATCCTCCCGGCCGAGCTCATCGCCCGGTAGCGCCTCCTTATCGCGGTCCTGGCGCGCGAGGTACGTTGCCTCCATGATCGTTACCGATGAGCTGCAGCTGACCGAGGCCGTGCTGGCGGAGACCGAGCGGGCCGACGACCCGCGGTTCAGGGAGATCGTGCAGGCCCTGGTGAGCCATCTGCATGATTTCGCCCGCGAGGTCCGGCTGACCGAGGCGGAGTTCGACGCCAGCCTCAACATCGTCGCCCGGCTCGGGCAGCTCACCACCCCCAGCCACAACGAGGTCCGCCTGATGGCGGGCAGCCTCGGCCTGTCGACGCTGGTGTGCCTGATGAACAACGGCACCGAGGACGCGCCGACCTCGGCCAACCTGCTCGGCCCGTTCTGGCGCCAGGGCAGCCCGGTGATGGCCAACGGCGATTCGATCGTGCGCTCGCGCACCGAGGGGCCGCCGCTCTTCTTCACCGGGACGGTCGTGGACACCGCGGGCAGGCCCGTCACCGGGGCCGAGATCGACGTCTGGCACGCCTCGCCGGTCGGGCTGTACGAGAACCAGGACCCCGATCAGGCCGAGTGGAACCTGCGCGGCAAGTTCTTCACCGACGACGACGGGGTGTTCCGCTTCCGCAGCGTGCGCCCGTCGGGCTACCCGATACCGACTACCGGGCCGGTCGGCGATCTGCTGAGCGCGCTTGACCGGCACCCGTTCCGGCCCGCGCACGTCCACGCGATGGTCTACAAGCAGGGCTACAAGACGATCACGTCGCAGATCTACAGCCACGACGATCCGATGCTCGACACCGACGCGCAGTTCGGCGTCACCGGCCCGCTGATCGCGAGCTACGTGCGCCACGAGGGCGAGACCGCCCCCGACCCGGACGTGGACGAGCCGTGGTACGCCCTCGACTACACGTTCGTGGTCGAGCCGGGCGAGGCGCGGCTGCCCACGCCCCCGGTCTCCGCCAAGGCCGAGGCAAGAATTGCCGATTAGCGCCTAGGCATACCAAATAATCATTTCAAATACCTACCAATTCCGGCTTATCGGTCAAATGGTACATTTGGTCATGAGGGCAACGGGTACCCGCACGAGGGCGCGTCGGCCAGAGCCGGAGTGGCACGCGGGTTAAAGGCGGAAGTGGGATTCGCAGTGACTGACTTTAATGCCGCATATCCTGAATACGCAGATACGTCAACAATTGACGAGTTGCGCGCTAGGGAATACTCCTACCTGGATGAATGCGGTCACGTCTACCTTGACTACACGGGGGCCGGGCTCGCGGCCAGGTCGCAGCTGGCGGCCCACACGGCGCGCATAGGCTCGGGCTGCTTCGGGAACCCGCACTCGGAGAACCCGACCTCGAGCGCGTCGACGCTGCTGGTCGAGCAGGCCAGGGAGGCCGTGCTCCGCCATTTCAACACCACCGCCGACGACTACGCCGTCATCTTCACGCCCAATGCCACCGGCGCCTGCCGTCTGGTCGGCGAGTCGTATCCGTTCCGGGTCGGCCGTCGCCTGGTGCTGACAGCCGACAACCACAACTCGGTCAACGGGATCAGGGAGTTCGCCCGCGCTCGGGGGGCCCGGGTGACCTACGTCCCGCTGACCGCCGGGGAGCTCCGCGTGAACGAATCCGACGTGCTCGCCGCGCTCTCCCGCTCCAGGGGCAGCCACCCGGGACTGTTCGCCTATCCCGCGCAAAGCAACTTCAGCGGTGTCCAGCATCCGCTCGAATGGGTCCGCCAGGCGCAGCAGAACGGCTACGACGTGCTGCTCGACGCGGCCGCCTACGCCCCCGCCAACCGCCTCGACCTTTCGGCTGTGCAACCGCAATTCGTGGCCGTGAGCTGGTACAAGGTGTTCGGCTACCCAACCGGGGTGGGCTGCCTGCTGGTCCGGCGGGACGCGCTGCCCCGGCTCCACCGCCCGTGGTTCTCCGGGGGGACCATCTGGGGCGTGAGCGTGCAGGGCGGCTGGCATCGGATGCTCGACGACGAAGGCGCGTTCGAGGACGGCACGGTGAACTTCCTATCCATCCCCGACGTGACCACCGGGCTGGACTGGATCGACAGCATCGGCATCGACCTCATCGGTCGGCGGGTGTCCATGCTCACCGGCTGGCTGCTTGACCGCCTCGGCCGGCTCAGGCACGACAACGGGGCGCCGCTCATCCGGCTGTACGGCCCGGCCGGCCTCGCCGACCGGGGCGGCACGGTCACGTTCAACTTCCTCGACCGGGCCGGGCGGGTGGTCGACGAGCGCGCGGTCGCGCGGGACGCGGCCGGCGCCGGGATCTCGCTCCGCACCGGGTGCTTCTGCAACCCCGGGGCCGGGGAGTGGGCGTTCGGGCTGGACCGCAAGGACGTGCGCGGCCCCTGGTGGGGCGTGCTGATGGCCCGCGGGTTTTCGCGCCAGTCGGTCACCACGGTCGACGACTACCTGACCAGGATCGGCCTGCCGACCGGCGGCGCGGTCCGGGTCTCGCTCGGCGTCGCGTCCAACCTGGCCGACGTGGAGGCGTTCCTCGACTTCGCCGAGCGCGCCTACTGCGACCGCGAGGCGGCCGAGGCGGGCCTAGCCCCGCGCCTGCACTGCTGACGGCGCCGGGCTGGCGGCCGACGGCACCAGGCGGCCCGCGACGGTGGTCTTGCGGACGACGACGCCGATCGTGCCCGCGAGGAACGCCACCGTGAAGCCGGCCAGGATCAGCCAGTCGGCCGCGACCGGCCGGGCGAACGTCATCCCGTAGGAGGCGAGCAGCGGCGCCCCGAGCGGTGACCGCCGGTCGGCCCACAGCCCGGCGACTCCGAGGCTGTGCCCGAGCGCCTCGAACGCCCACCGGTTGGTCATCGCGTAGCTGATCCAGCGGCCGACGACGGCCATCGTCGGGACGGGCAGGATCGCTCCGACGAACAGCACCTGCGGGAAGCAGAGCATCGGCAGCGCGATCGTGGCCTGGGACGGCTCCGACACCGCGGCCGAGATTAGCAGCCCGAGCCCCAGGGCCGCCGCCGACGACAGCAGCAGGGTCACGAACGTGGCCCCGTAGTCGCCGGCGTCCGGCAGCCGCCCGAGCGCCCGCAGCACGACCAGGAACAGCAGGTCGACCACGGCTAGCAGCGGGAGCAGCACCGCGACCTTGGCCAGCACGTAGGACGAGGCGCCGACGCCGGCGAACCGCTCGCGGCGGAGCACGCCGAACTCGCCGCAGATCTGCAGCAGCCCGTAGGTGAGGCCGAAGAAGAAGCCGCCGAACGCCACCCAGAACAAGATCATCACGGTCGCGGCCGGGCTCGGCTGGGCCGGGTTGAACGCACCCGGGCGGAACAGCACCAGGAACATCAGCAGGACCATGACCGGGGCGCCGACGAGGATCGCGAGCGTGAGCGGCGACCGGCTCAGCATGTCGGCGTTGCGTCGGGTGAGCAGCAGCCACTGCCGGAACGGGCGGGAGGCCGGCCCGCCGGGTCGGTCACCGGGGCGGGGTCCGGCCGCCGACGGGGAAGCCGACCTGTCACCCGGCCGCCCGTCCGGATAGCCGACGTCGGCGGCCGGGCCAGCTGGATCGCCGGAGCCGTCGAGCAGCTCGTAGATCTCCTCCAGGGTGCCGGTGCCGAAGTGCGCGCGCGCCTCGGCGGGCGGGCCGAAGAACGCCAGCCGCCCCCCGGGGGCCAGCACCGCGACCTTGTCGCACCGGTCCGCGTCGGACGGGTTATGGGTGGTCAGGACCACGGTGGTGCCGGCCTCGGCCAGCCCCCGGAGCGTCCTCATCAGCTCCGCGCAGCGGGCCGGGTCGAGGCCCGACGTCGGCTCGTCGAGGAAGAACAGGGTCGGCCCGGCCAGCAGCTCGGACGCGATCGAGGCCCGCTTGCGCTCGCCGCCGGACAGCTGGCCGACGGGGACCAGCGAGCGGCCGGCGAGCTCGAGCGTGCCCAGCACCGTGTCGACCGAGGCGCCGGGCACCGCCCGCAGGGCCGCCGCGTAGCGGAGCGTGCGGGCAAGCGGCAGGGCGAGGTGGATGACGTCATCCTGGGGCACGTAGCCGATGTTGCCCGAGATCAGGCGCACGGTCCCGGCGGCCGGCGGGCGCAGGCCGCACAGGGTGTCGAGCAGCGTGGTCTTGCCCGCGCCGCTGCCGCCGATAATCGCCACCAGTTCCCCTGGCTCAATCGCCAGCGTCACATCGTGCAGCGTGACTACCCCGGACTTGGCCCGCTGAGCGAGCTCGCTTACCTCGATCGCCGATTGCACGACGACCATTCTGCCGGACGCGGCGCCCCGGGGTAACAACCAATACGCCCCCGTTATCGACCCCAAATGCTGCCATTGTTGACCGGGCCCATGCCACCAGCCGCACGTAGGCTTGCCCGCATGAGGCTTGGCGTCCTGGCCGATATCCACGGCAGTGAAGTCGCGTTGCGGGCGGTGCTTGACGACGCTGCGGGGCAACACCGATCGCTACGTGCTGACCGGCGAGCAGCCCGCTCCGCACGCCACCGCCGCCGGCCCGCAGCCCGGACCTGGTGGAGATCTACGGTCTGATGGCGGCCGGGATCGGGTGGGCCCGCGGCGTCCTGTGCCAGGCGGGCCTGCTCGGCACGCTGACGAGCCTGCCGGGCGAACTGCGCCTGGATCTGGCCGACGGCACCCGCGTGCTCGGGGTGCACGCCTCGCCGGGCGCGGACGACGGCCCCGGGATCGAGCCCGGCCTTCCCGATCAGCAGCTCGGCGCGCTGCTGGCGGGGTGCGCCGCCGACGTCGTCATCGGCGGGCACACCCACCGCGCGGCTGACCGCGTGATCGGCGGCATCCGGGCGCTCAACCCCGGCAGCGCCGGGATACCGGAACACCCCGGTCAGGCCGGCTGGCTCCTGCTCGAGTTCACGGACGACCACGGCGACGATCCTGAGCCCGCGAACGGCCGCGGGTGGAGCACCGGACAGTGCCCTTCGACGTCGATGCCGTGGTCCGTGACCTCCGCGCCCGCCTGCACCCGAACGCGGAGTTCCTCGAGTCCATCCTGACCCGGAAAGCGCAACCAGAGAGAGCGTTAGCCAGCCCGTATTTGGGGCTTGCATGGGATCGGGGCAACTCTGTTTAGAGTCTGTTAGCTTCGGCGGCGGCTTCCTGGGCCCGGCGTAGCGTCCTAACCGCAACGTTTCCCCCGCTCAGGGATGTGAAGTGATTATGACCGTCGTCCAGGGCATCCTCCTCGCGGTCTCGGTGGCCGCCTTCGGCTATCTGGGAATCGCGATATTCAAGCCGGAATGGTTCTGAGGTGACGGGTGATGACTGACGTCACGCTCATTGCCATCCTGCTGGCCTTCTTCGCGCTCGCGATCGGGCTGGTCCGGGTGCTCGGCCGGATGATCGAGGGAGACGGCGACCCCGGCGAGTTCCCCGACGAGACGCTGGACGCCGGCGGCCCGGAAGACCAGTCGGGCAGGTTCCTGTGACGACGGAGGCGGCCCGCGCGAAGCCGAGGCCGAGACGGCGGCCCAGGCCCCCGAAGGCCCGCAACACCCGGTCGGCGGCGGGCCTGTTCGCCCCCGCGATCGCGCGCCGGGCCGTCCTGCAGGCGTTCGTCAAGCTCGACCCGCGGGTGATGGTCCGCATCCCGGTCATGTTCCTGGTCGAGGTCGGCTCGGTGATCACGACGGTCGACTTCATCGGCCATCCGAGCGTCTTCGTCGGGCTGGTGGCCGCCTGGCTGTGGGCGACCGTGCTATTCGCCAACTTCGCCGAGGCGGTGGCCGAGGGCAGGGGCAAAGCGCAGGCGGACACGCTCCGCCGGAGCCGCCGGGAGACGGCGGCGTACCGGATGACCGAGCGCGGCACGATCGAGACGGTCCCGTCGACCGAGCTGACGGTCGGCGACCGCTGCGTGGTCACCGCGGACCAGGTCATCCCCGGTGACGGCGACATCATCGAGGGCATCGCCGTCGTCGACGAGTCGGCCATCACCGGCGAGTCGGCCCCGGTGGTCCGCGAATCCGGCGGCGACCGCTCGGCGGTG
>DATCGA010000183.1:0-10823 GCA_036509215.1 Trebonia sp. | reverse complement strand
CCCGCCGTGCCCAGGCCGGCAGTTCCGCGATCGCGGTGGCCGCCAGCAGCGTGTACGGGCCGCGGGCGAGCAGCGGCAGCGGAGGATTCCAGACCAGGAACCGGGCCGCCTCGAGGGCCTCGGGCGTCGCCCGCAGCTCGGGCCGGTAGGCGGCCAGCGTCTCGGCCAGCTCCGTGCGAGTCTGCGGCGGGTCGTGCACCCCGAGCGCGACGGCGATCCTGGCGGTGTCGGCGACGTAGCCGTCGCAGCCGTCGGCGTCGAGCGGCCGCGCGCCGTAGCGCTGGTGGCAGCGGAGGAAGCTGTCGGTCTCGGCCGCGTGCACCCAGCGGAGCAGGTGCGGGTCGTCGGCCCGGTAGGGGCGGCCGTCGGGGTCGGTTCCGGTGATGAACTGATGGACGCGGCGGACGTGGTCGACCGCGCGCTGCGCGTCGTCGGCGGCGCCGAACGTGGTGGCGGCGAGGAAGGTGCTCGTCCGCTGGAGGCGGCCCCACGGGTCGTTGCGGTAGTCGGAGTGCTGCGCGACCGCGATCATCGCCTGCGGGTGGAGCGACTGCAGCAGCAGCGCGCGCAGGCCGCCGGCGAACATCGCGGCGTCCCCGTGCACCCGCCGGATCGGGCGGTCGGGGGCGAACCAGCGCGGGCCCGGGGTGGCGAATCGCGCCCGGTTGGCGGACCCGTTGGGACCCGCGACCCGGGCGAACAGCGCCTCGCCCAGGCGGCGCTGCAGCGTGCCCGGCTCGACCCTCATCCCCACCTCCCGCCGTTTCTCCCCATGAACGAGCCTAACCGCGACCTGCAAACGCGTCGATTTCCGCCTGGATCCGCGTGGGCTCGCTGATAGCGGTGGCGGCCGGATCGCCGCTCGGAGACTGGTAAACCCGGAGGGTTTGAGGCGCATCCGGCCGGGCAGCTGACGGACACCTAAACGTCGTCCGACCTGCATTAAGAGGGCTATTCGTGATTATTCTCGGCATCGTTCTTCTCATCATCGGATTCGTCGTCAAAATCGCGATCCTCTGGACCATCGGCATCATCGTCTTGCTGGTCGGCCTCGCCCTCGCGCTGCTGGGCATGGTCGGCCACGCCGTCGGCGGCCGACGGCACTACTTCTGACCATGACGGCAGACGCAGCGACCCTCGGGGCCACCGGCCTCGGTGAGATCACCGCGGCCACCCGCGCGGCCGGGGACCTAGAACTCCCACGACCGCTGCGGCTGCTTCTGGTCGCGGGCTGGAACCTGACCGAGTCGATCGGACTGCCCTTGGCCGCCTATGCGGTCGCCGCCTGGCTCTTCGGCCGCGATGCCGGCCTGGTGGCGGGCGTCGCGGCAATCTGGCTGACCGTTCTCGTCCGCAAGCTCGCGACCGGATCGGTGCCGGGCCTGCTGACGATCTCCGCGATCGTCCTCACCCTGCAGACCGCGGTGGTGCTCGCCAGCGGCCAACTCTGGCTCTTCCTGCTGCAAGTTCCGCTGGCCAACCTGGCCATGTGCATCCTGTTCGCCCGAACAGCGGGCGGCCCCGATCCGCTCATCGCCCGACTGGCCGCGGAGGTGGTCGCGCTCCGTCTGCCAGGCATCAGCAACCCGGGCCTGCACCGCTTCTTCCAGCGAGCGACTTGGCTTTGGGCAGGAATCTTCCTGCTCCTCACGACGGGCCTGGGGCTGCTGATGGTGACCTTGCCCGCCAGCGCGTTCCTGATGCTCTCGACCGCCGCGACCGTCGCCCTCGTCATCGCCGGGGCCGGCGCGTCCACCCTGTGGTTCCTCTGGGTGCTGCGCAAACTCGGGCTGCGGGTGCGATTCGCCCCTGCCTGACAGCACGCCTGCTGCGCCCTACCGTCAGTCGGTCGCGGCGGTCAGGTCGCGCAGGGCCGTGCACAAGATGGCCGCCATCTCCGCCGGGGTAACGGCCAACTCCTCGCTTGCCTGGCGGTAGTCCAGGCCGCCGAAGCGCACCAGGGCCAGCGCCCCTCGTTCCCTGACGCCCTCGTTGCCTTCGCCTCTGGCCGTCCATTGGCAGCGCCAGTACACCGAGACCGCCAGTCGGCGGCCAACGGAGTGGTCATCGGGTGCCTGCGATCGGGCGCACTCAGCGGTGAGGACATCGGCGACGATCCTCCCGGCCGCGCCCGGGTCGCCCAGCGTCAGCACGGCCTGCCGGTACAGGCCGCTCGCGTGGCGCTCGTAGGTGTCCCTGGCCCGCGCGCTCGGCGCGGATCCCGCGCCAGCGTCGGCGGCCGGCTCCTTCCCGGCGAAAACGTGCATCGCTGATCCCCCGAGGTCCCGGCGCCCGCCCGTCGCGAACGCCGCCCGCCGCCGAGGTCTGGAGCAGCGCATTTAGGCTACCCCGAGCACGATGCGTAAACAGTGAGGTCAGAACCAGCGGTGCGCTGATGTTCGTATTCGGAGTGGTGATGCTAGTAGCCCGCCAGATTCCGTTTCTGCAGCCCGAGTTGCAACATCCTTCCCATAACCGGAATTAGGCAATAAAATGACCGTTCAGTAGTTACCCCAGGGGTGGGGGGTCAATGAACTGGTTCAGTCGGCTCAGTCATGCCAATGCCGTCGAAGACGATGAGCTCGCCGAGGCAACGGCCGATAGCGCCGCCGAAGACAGCCTGGTCGAGCTGGCGGCGGATCTGCTGGCCGAGGTCAAGGCGGTGACGCCCGCGGAGTTCACCTGGCAGGAAGCCCATTACGAACACGACTCCCGGCGCGGGCGTGAGCTGCTGTTCCTGATGGCGAACTACGAATGGGTCCGCGCCACGTCGGAAATAGTCGATATCGCGCGCTCGGACACCATCGAAACCACGATCAAGATCGACGTGGACCTGAGTCAGGTCACCCACGAGGCCTTCCGCAACCGAACCGGGCCCATCTGGCTGCCGGTCGCGATCCTGCCGCCGTACATCCGTCGCGATGATCCGAGCGCTCCCCCGGACTCCGACCAGGACCCCCGCGAGCCCGATCTGTTCGCCACCGTGACCGACGCCGCCGGCAAGCCGGTGCCGATGATGCCCGCCGCCGATCTGCAGCATCAGATCTCGGCCGCGATGGCGGAGATCATCGCCAAGATGGCGGTGTCGTACATGCCGGCCGACTCTCGGCGAGAACTGCCGATCGCCACCCGCGATCAGCGGCTGCTGCTGTCGGCCGCTATCTACCGGGTCCTGCGGCAGGGCGCTGACGAGGAAAGCCTGGAGGCCGACTGGGTCAGCGCCATCGATGCGCCCCGGCTGACCGAGGCCAGGGACAGGCTGGTCGAGATCGTGGGCTATTTCAGCCGACGCCTCAAATCGCTGGCCGGGGGCCGGGGATCGCGGACGCCGAGTGCCACCGACGACACCCTCCCGGCCGAACTGGCCCGCCGCGCGGTCAAGGTTCTGCTGGCGCTGCGCGAGTCGCTCATCGTCGTCGTCCTGATGGATTACGTCGTCGCGCCCTCGGTGCTGTCGGTGCGAGTGCCGCCGCGCAAGCTCAACGTCTCCTCGTCTTCGCTGTTCAAGCCTCGGACGTGGATCATCCGGCCGGCCGGCCGGCTCGAAATCGCCGTGTTGATGGCGACGGCCGACGCTGACCGCCAGATCCAGGTCAACCTGCCCGACGGGGTGTCGATCGACCGGCGCCGCGGCAGCGGCGCCGACGACCCGGACGGGCCCTGGCTGGACATGGCGGTCCACACGCCGCTGCCCCTGCAGGACCTGAGCGCCGCCCTCGACCAGGTCGCGGCGGCCCAGCAGCACGTGCAGGACGGGCGCTGGCCGGCCGGGCTGGTGCGTCCGTTCATGGACCTGGTCCGGGTGAGCGCGGCCGAGGCCGTCAATATCCTGCGCCATTATCAAGTGGGCTACCGGCGCGGCGATTCCGCGAATGCGCCCGCCGACCCGCCGACCAGAGAGGCTCTCCTCACTGCGCTGCGGCACGTGGCAATGGACCCGGACTGGCGGGGCGAACCGTTCCTGGCGTTTCTGGCAACGGCCCGGCGGGCGTTCACTACCGGTAAGCCGTCGCTGACCCGGCATGTCAAGCTCAGCGTCGTCAGCGCCCGGACCATCACCGGCCGGGTCAACATCATCGAGGACGTCCCGCAGCGCGCCATCCCCAAACGGGCGACCATCTCGGCCGATGTGACCGTCGAGGACCGCGATTATTTCGCCACAGCACGGTCGTCCGCGTTCATGAGCCTGGTCTTGATGCTCGTCGTCCTCGGATTCCTGCTCGGCTGGAACGCCGTCAATCCCAAGGCGATGGGGCCGGTGCCCGAGGTGCTGGCGATCGTCCTCACCCTGTTCGCCACCACCCAGGCCGACCGGATCGAGCGCCCCGACCGATCGACCTTGCGCGGCCGCCTGTACACGATCGGCAACTGGCTGATAGCCGCCTCGGTGCTCCCCGCGCTCACCCTCGCGATCGCGCTCGGCTTCGAGGCGCGCGGGGCGACCGCCGATTACTGGGCTGTCGGCTGCGTCGTCGCACAGGTCTGCCTGCTGGTGCCCATGCAGAACTGGCCGCTGGTGCCGACCGAGTGGCACGGGTTGGGTAAGCGGCGCATCCTGTCGACGGAAACCCCCGACTACCGGCACTTCGAGGCGCTGCGCAGCGACTACTGGCGGGACACGACGGCCGAGGCGCTGATGATCGGCAGAAAGGCGTACGGGTACATCGTCTGGCAGAAGGCGGACCCGGACAGCCGCGAGGAAGCCGTATCGCCGAAGCTGCTGCCGCTGCTGGTCTGGCGCGGAGCGCTCCCGACCGAATCGAGCAGCGTGCTTGCGCTGCTCCGGACGGGCACGCTGCGCCAGGCGGTCACGTTCATCGTGTTCCGGGGGAAGCCGGACGACCGGTGGTGGCCGGCCGAGCGCAACGGCGGCAACGGGCACGCAGCCGGCGACAGGCTCGAGAGCCAGCCGCTCGACCTGGCGCCGGGACGCCTCACCCCCGCGACCGGCGTGTCCAGGATGGTCGACCTCTTCGTGGGCGTCTCCCGCGACGAGATCCTGACCATCACCGCCCATCCGGTGTCGATTGCGGTGCAGGCGGCGGCGAACAAGCTGACCGTCCTGGACGCGCAGCTCCCGGTGCCGGCGCCGGTGAGCGGGCATGACGACAAGCACTGGGCGCGCATCCGGCTGACACTGCGCAACAGCACCGACATTCGCCGGCTGACCGATTTTCTGGACGAGATCCACGCCACCATGCAGGAGCCGGAGAACGCCCGGCATGTCGTCGCCGTTCAGGCAACCCCGTCGGCCGTTGCTAACGTCGTCGCAGGACCTGCGGGCGCCGCCGCGCCTCCTGCAGGGACTCTCGGGAGGCCTCCCGCGGGCCCTCCCGCGGATGGTGGGAAGCAGCGGCCGGCGTCGGTGCTCACCTCTGATCTTGATCTTGTCAGCGGCGCGGCCGTCGACAACGAAATGCCCGACGCCCGAACCTGGCGGGTGCTGGCGATCTGCGCCGACGCCAGGAGCAACATCGAGTCGGACATCCTCGCCCACGTGGCCGCCGCCCGGCCGCACTTCCAGCTCGGCGGCCTGACCTACGCGCTGCTGCACGGAACGGCGGTGATGGTGCTGTTCGTCCACGAGCCGCCCGGCAGCGAAGCCGCGGCGGCGCCGGACAGCGCGGCCGAGCTCGAGGCCACCCTGCAGCAACAGCCCGGATGCGACAAGCTGCGCGTGCTGCTGTCGCGGCGGCTGAGCCACGAAGACATGGAGCCGGTGGTCGAGCGCCCGTATCCCATGCTGCACGTGTACTTCCGCTGGCAGGACCGACCGGGCGCCACCCTGAACGTGCTCGAGTCGATCAGCGCCACGCTCAAGGAGGCGCTGCCCGCCATCGGCGGAAAGGACTGGAGCGTCTCCTACGCCCGCCTGCAGGTCCTCACGGGGCAGGTGGCCATCGCCCGCCTGACCATCCGCATGCACATTCAGCCGCAGGACATCGAGGGCTGGACCGCCGAGCGGATGGAGGAGATGGCCAGGAACATCGAGTTCCTGGCCGCCAGCGCGGCGGCGCAGCAGGCGGCCGAGGCAGTGCCGGACGGGTCGGCGCACACGCTCAACACCCCGGAAGAGCCGGTCGTGCGCATCGACCGCATCAAGAAGATCTAGCTGGCGATCGCGTTATTGCGTTGCCCGCCGACGCGGGCATCGCCGATGATGGCGGCCATGGCCACCACCCGACGAGCCGACATGTTCACCGTCGACGGTACCGACATCGGCGCGGCCGTGCTGCAGATGCTGGCCGCCACCCGCGGCATCACGATCAGCGAGGCCGACGGGGCCGAGCTCACCAGCCGGTTTGCCTCGATGCCACCGCATCACGAGGTCCCGGCCGCCCTGCGACGCCTCCGCGATCACGGTTTCCGGCTGTTCACGCTCACCGACAACACGCTCGAGATCTCCGGGCGGCAGCTCACCCGGGGCGGCATCATCGATCCGTTCGAGCGTCGCTTCAGCGTCGACGAGACCGTGCACCGGCACAAGCCCGCGCCGGAGGCGTACCAGTCGGTGGCGACCGCGCTCAACCTCGATCCGGGTGACATCTGCCTGGTCGCGAGCCATGTCTGGGACACGATCGGGGCCGGGGCGGCCGGCTGGCAGGCTGGGCTCATCCTGCGCGAGGGCAACGCCCCCCTCGCGGTCGGCCCGCAGCCGGACTACATCGGCAAGGACCTCGACGCCATCGCCGACCAGCTGATCGAGCGGTATCCGGCGAGCGCCGGCTAGTCAGTCATGTCACGGCTCATCGGCGGCGCGGGCGATCTCGGCTGGGTGGTGGCCAAGGCCGGGTTGATGTTCGCGGTGGCGGTCGCCGGCCTGCGGCTGGGCGAGCGGCGGACGCTCGCTCAGCTCGGCGCGTTCGACTTCGCGGTCGCGGTCGCGATCGGCTCGGTCATCGGCCGGACCGTCACCGCGTCGAACACGTCGTTCCTGACCGGCGCGGTCGCGCTGGTCGCCCTGCTGGCGATGCATCGCCTGGTCGCGCTGGCCCGGCGGCACAGCCGGATCGCCCGCGCGGTCGACCACCCGCCCCGGGTCCTCGTCGCGGCCGGCGTGATCCGGGAGCGCGAGGTCGCCCGGGCCGGCCTGACGACCGCGGACCTGTACTCGCTGCTGCGCCGGCAGGGCGTCTTCGACCTCGGCCAGGTCGGCTACCTGCTGTACGAGACACGGGGGGCGACGACGCTGGTCCCCGCCGACGCCGATCCGGGACCGCTCACGCGTGACGCGCTATCCGCGGCCGGATTCGCTGACGTGAGACCTGCGGGCGGGCGGGTCGTCCATGATCGACCATGATCACGAAGGATCATGGCAGTTATAAGCGTTTTTTCGTTCGCCAGGAAAAATGCCTTCGTGATCAAGGCGCGTGGCGGGCTGGATCGCGGTGAGAGAGGGGCCAGCAGGGCTTGCGGGGCAGCCGGGATGTGGGGGCGGGTGGGGCTGACGGGGTCAGGTGGCTGGCGGGGCGAAGATCATGCGGGATCTTGGGAGGTCGTAGGTGACGATGAAGTTCCGCAGGAACCGGTCGCCGATGAGGCCGTCGTAGATGATCTCCTGGAACATGGCCTCGGGATCGGACTGGCGGATCCGGGCGGCGGCGGCCAGGCTGACATCGCCCAGCAGCGCGGTGAAGTAGCGGGCGAACGTGTGGCCGGTCTCGTCCTCACCTTCGACCTTGCGCACGCCCTCGGCGGTTAGGTCGGCGCCCGCTTCGGCCGCCAGCGCCTGGTTGAGGATCAGCTGGTCGCTGCCGGCGTCCACCTCGACGGTGATCGCGCGACGGTCACGAGGTGCGCCAGGTATTGGAACGGCACGGTGGTGGTCACAGTGGAGAAGCTAGTGGATGGCAGGGTCCGTTCGAAATGATGACTTTTAGCGGGTGTTATCTAGCGCGACGAGCTTGGCACCGACCGTGACGGGGCAGAGGTCAGCTACCCGCTGACCCGCAGCCAGCCGTCGGGCTGGACCGGTTTCAGCCGCCGGATTGACGCAGCGCTCATCACGGAGCTCCGCGGCGGCCGCTGGTGGGTCTCGGCTACCTGCCGGATCGTGTGACAACCGAGCGATTCGGCGCCACGGGGGGTTGAGGCCGGACGCTGAGCCTCCAGGGGGGACACGATCATGGTTGCAACTGGATATCGCGAAGCTCGCTTCGGGCGGGCTCACGCCAAGCTGATCGCGGTGCATCGGGTGGATTTGACGCTCTGGTGCCATCGATCCGTTGCCTGGTGCCTGAGACGGACGGTGCGGCGCGGATGGACCCGGATCCCGCCGCCCGTCCAGGTGGAGCGGCCGCTGTACTCGGTTGGCACGCAGGCGCGCATTGAACGGCTACGGGCGAGTTGCCCGGCCGCCGGCTACGCGCATCCTGGCCAGGCGAGTCAGGCCTTCTGGTGGGAGGCGGCGGGGCGCCGCCAGCTCTGAGGGAGGCCGGTTGCCCGCGCCCGAAGTCACCTCGGGCCGGGCGGCCGCGGCGGATCCGGAGGAAGCAGAGCCCGGAGAGCAGGACGGCGGCGGCAAGGTACATCGCGGTCTCGAGCCACTGGCCCGTCAGGACGCCGGCTCCGGCGCTTTCCCCCAGGCGACGTGCGCGAGCCGGTTCTCGTAGGCGTTGCGCACCCGGTCGAGGACGTCGACTGCTTTGACCGAGCCTCGGAAGCCGCCCGCGATGTCGGTCACCTGCACGGTGCCGTCGGCCAGTTCGGCGTCGCCGATGACGGCGATGAGGTGGTCGCGGCGCTGGCGGCTCGCGCGCACCCGGGCGCCGACCGACCCGGCGGTTTCCAGCCGCGGCCGCAGCCCGGCCGCGATCAGGTCATCCGCCAGCCGGCGGGCGGCGGCGTCGTGCCCGGGGCCGACCGGCAGCACGCACACCTGGACGGGGGCGAGCCACAGCGGCAGCCGGCCCTGGTAGTGCTCGAGCAGCGCCGCCGCCACCCGCTCCATACAGCCGACGGTGCCGCGGTGGATCATCATCACCCGTTCCCGGCCGCCGTCGGCGGCGTCATAGGTCAGATCGAACCGCTCGGGCTGGTTGAAGTCGAGCTGCACGGTGGCGATGGTCTCCTCGTGACCTCGGCCGTCGCGCACCTGCAGGTCGAGCTTGGGCCCGTAGAACGCCGCCTCGCCGGGGGCCTCGACCAGGCGGAGGCCGCGAGCGGCGAGGCCGACGTCTTCGGCCGCTGAGCGCAGCGCCGCCTCGGCCGCCTCCCACTGCCGGTGATCGCCGAGGAAGGCGGGGCTGTCGTCGCGCCGCGAGAGCCGCACGTAGTCGACCGGGAGCCCGAGGATCTGCTGGGCGCGCAGCGCGGCCAGCAGCGCCCGGGCGGCCTCGGCCGCGACCTGGTCGGGGCGGCAGAACACGTGGGTGTCGTCCAGGTTGATCTGCCGGACCCGGCTCAGGCCGGACAGCACGCCGGACCGCTCGGCCCGGAACATCGCCCCGAGCTCGTTGAGGCGGACCGGCAGGTCCCGGTAGGACCGCTGAGTCGAGGCGTAGATCAGCGCGTGGTGCGGGCAGTTGGCCGGCCGCAGCACCAATTCGTCGCCGCCCACCGGCATCGGCGGGAACATGTCGTCGCTGAACTTCGCCCAGTGGCCGGAGCGCTCGAACAGCGCCCGCTTCCCGAGCACCGGGGAGTAGACGCTCTGGCAGCCGTCGGCGCGGGCGAGGTCTTTGGCGAGGCGCTGCAGCTCATCGCGGATCACGGCGCCGTCGGGCAGCCACAGGGGCAGCCCGGCGCCCGCGAGCGGGTCGGTCGCGAAGACCGCGAGGTCCTGGTTGAGGTCGCGGTGATCGAGCCTGGCTTCATCATTCACGGGGTACTCCGCAGGGTGTGGAGCCCTGGGAGTCAGGCAGCCGCGACCGCAGTCCCGGAGTCTGGCTCCGGGAGGGCTGGCGGGTGTTAGGGCAGCAGCAGCCGTACGCCGGAGAGGTCCGGCGTCGTCGTCATCATCAGGGAACGCTGCATAGTTCGACGATAGCGCACTCGGATCGTGGGATGGATGAGGAGCCAGCCGGCCCGCCGGTGAAAATCCACGTCATTTTCTCCCGAACGGGCCCGGCTGACTCCCTCGGCTAGCACGTCACCCGTACGGCTGGCCGGCCTAGAAGGGGGTTAGTTGCGTCCGGCCATGACGCCGCCGTCGACGTTCCAGATGGCGCCGGTGACCCAGCTGGTGGCGGGCGACAGCAGGAACGTGATGGCGTTGGCCATGTCGCGGACGGTGCCGGTCCGGCCCAGCGGGTGGAGGGCGTCGAAACTGTGCAGCGTCGCCTCGAGCTGGTCCTCGGGCACAAACCGCTCGTAGATCGGGGTCGCGACCACGGCCGGCGCGACCGCGTTGACCCGGATCTGGTGCGGCGCCAGCTCGAGCGCCAGGTTGTGGGTGAGCGCGTGCAGCCCGCCCTTGGCCAGCGAGTAGGCCGACGACGGGGTCGCCCCGATGGCCTGGCTCCCCCACATGCTGCCGATGTTCACGATCGACCCGCCCTGACCATGGCCGACCATCCCCTTGGCCACCGTCTGGGTCAGGAAGAAGATCGCCCGGTTGAGCTCCTGGTAGGAGTCGTAGTCGGCGCCGTCGTGGTCGAGGAACGGCTTGGGCAGGAACAGCCCGGCCGCGTTCACGAGCAGGGTCGCGTCGGCGTGGTCGTCCGTCAGCTGATGGCAGGCCGCGTCGGCCGCCATTCGGTCCGACAGGTCCGCCGTGATTCCGTAGGCCTTGCCGGATGCGGACAGCTCCTTGACGGTGTCGCCCACCTTGTCGCGGTTCTGGCCGATGCTCACGGCGCTGCCGCCCGCGGCCACCACGTCGG
>DATCGA010000182.1:0-2339 GCA_036509215.1 Trebonia sp. | reverse complement strand
CTGAACTTCGCCTCCGGCGGTCCCGCGCCGGGCGTCGCGATCACCCCCCCGGTCGGCGTGCAGTGGCAGAAAGGGACCAAGTACCCGCTGGAGATGCAGGTCGTCGACAACACGCTGCAGCCGGACGCGAAGATCACCGCCGACCTGAAACCGACTAACCAGTGACCGGATGAGCGAACCGCTGCTTGAGCTCGACCACGTGACGAAACGGTTCGGCCGGGTCGTCATCGCGGAGGACCTGTCGCTGGCCGTCGGTACTGGCGACACGGTTGGGATCGTGGGGCCGAACGGTGCTGGCAAGACGAGCCTGTTCGGCCTCATCTCCGGGGATCTCGCTCCCGGCGGGGGCGAGATCCGCTTCGGCGGGCGCACGGTCACCGGGCTCGACGCGGCCGCGCGGTGCAGGCTGGGCGTCGGCCGCACCTACCAGGTGCCGCGCCCATTCGGGGACATGACCGTGTTCGAGAACCTCCTCGTCGCCGCCCAGCAGGGCGGCGGGCTGCGGCGGCGGGCCAGCTACACGGCAGCGGTCGCGGCGCTGGAGCGGACCGGCCTGTCCAGCCAGGCGAACGTGCCCGCCGAGCGGCTCGGCCTGCTGCAACGCAAGCGGCTGGAACTGGCCCGCGCCCTCGCCACGCAGCCCACGCTGCTGCTGCTCGACGAGGTGGCCGGCGGCCTCACCGACCCCGAGGTCGCCCAGTTGGTGGAGATCGTCCGCGAGGTCAACGCCGAGGGCACCGCGGTGATCTGGATCGAGCACGTGGTGCGCGCGCTCACCCCCGTGGTGAGCCGGCTGATCTGCCTGACGGGCGGCAAGTTCGTCGGTGACGGGCCGCCGGCCACCGTACTGGCCGACCCCGCCGTCCGCGAGGTCTTCCTCGGCACGGAGGTCACCGCGGCGCTGGCCGGCGGGTCCCTGGAGCCCCACTCAGCGGTGAACGGGGACGGGGCGGGCGGGGAACGGAGTCAGCCGTGACCGGACCGGGAAACGGTGAGCGGGCGGAAACCGGCACGCCGCTGCTGGAGGTCAGCGGCCTGGACGTGCACCACGGGCAGCTCCGGGCCCTGGACGCGGTCGCACTGCGGGTGTTCCCCGGCGAGGTCTACGCGATCATCGGCGCGAACGGCGCGGGCAAGTCGACGCTGCTGCGCACGATCGCCGGCCTGCACCACCCGACGGCGGGCTCAGTGCGGTTCGACGGGAGGGACGTGACCGGGCTGCGGCCCGAACGCCGGGCCAGGCAGGGGATCCTCATGGTGCCGGAGGGCAGGCGGCTGTTCGGGTCACTGTCCGTCGACGAAAATCTGCAGGTCGGCGCCTCGTACGCACGGCCAGGCCCGTGGACCATCGAGCGGGTGTACGAGATGTTCGGCTGGATGCGCGAGCGCCGCAACCAGCTCACCGCCCAGCTGTCCGGCGGTGAGCAGCAGACGGTCGCCATCGGCCGGGCCCTGGTCGCCAACCCCCGCATTCTGCTGCTCGACGAACTGTCGCTCGGCCTGGCGCCCGTGGTCGTCCAGCGCATCTACGGCATGCTGCCGGAGATCCTGGCCGCCGGCCTCACCGTGCTGCTCGTCGAGCAGGACGTGAGCCAGGCGCTGCGGGTGGCCTCACACATCCAGTGCCTGCTGGAGGGCCGGACCACCCTGGAAGGCCGGCCCGCCGACGTCACCGCGGACCAGGTCGAGGCGGCCTACTTCGGCCTGGCCCCCGCCGCCTCGTCCCGCCCGGCCGGCGAAGGGAGCGAGCCGTAATGGCCTGGGTAAACGCCATCATCCAGGGGGTGCTGACGGGCGGACTGTATGCGCTGTTCGCCTGCGGGCTGTCGCTGATGTTCGGGGTCATGAAGGTCGTGAACCTCGCGCACGGCGACCTCGCGGTGGTCGCGGGCTACATCGCGATCGGCGTCATCGCCGTCACCCACATCCCGGTGCTCTGGTCCTTCCTCATCGTGGTCCCGGTGATGGCGCTGCTCGGCTACGTCCTGCAGCGCACGGTCATCCAGAGCGCCCTCGACCGCAGCGTGCTCACCACGCTGATGGTCACCTTCGGCCTGTCAGTGGTGATCGAGAACGGCCTGCTCCAGTTCTTCACGGCCAACAGCCGCGCGATCGGCAGCGGACTGCCCCTGGTGAGTGGCTCCTTCAGGCTCGGCTCGCAGATCCAGATCGGCTACCTGCTCGTGGTCGTCTTCGCCGTCGCCGTGGTCGTGCTGCTCGGGCTGCAGTACTTCCTGTCCGCATCCAGGTACGGACGCCTGATCCGCGCGGTCGCCGACGACCGGGAAGCGGCGCAGCTGGCCGGGGCGGACTACCGGCACGTGTTCGGCATCGCGGCG
>DATCGA010000181.1:0-11599 GCA_036509215.1 Trebonia sp. | reverse complement strand
GAGATCGCCGCGCACCCCCAGTCCTCGGGTTTCCCCGAGGGGCACCCGCCGATGGGAAGCTTTCTCGGCGTGCCGGTGCGGGTCCGCGACGAGGTGTTCGGCAACCTCTACCTGACCGGCAAGCGCGGCGGCGGCGAGTTCACCGAGGACGACGAGGCGGTGCTGGTAGCGCTCGGCGCCGCGGCCGGCGTGGCGATCGAGAACGCCCGGCTCTATGAGGCGGGCCGCCGGCAGCAGCTGTGGGTCGAGGCCAGCGCCGACGTCACCACCCGGCTGCTGTCCGGCTCCGAGCCCGAGAAGGTGCTGGCCGACGTCACCCGGCAGGTGCTGGAGCTGTCCGGCGCCGACCTGGCCGTGCTCGCGCTGCCCGATGACGAAGAACGGCGGCTGACCATCGCGCACGCCGAGGGCGACGGCGCCGATGACGTCCGCGGCCTGGTGCTGCCGACCGGGCAGTCCCTGTCCGGCCAGGTCCTGGCCAGCGGCGCGCTCCTCGCGACCGCTGACTTCGCCGCTGACGTGCGCGCCTCCCAGGCGGCGCGCGGGGCGATGAGCCAGATCGGCCCTGCGGTCATTTTCCCGCTCGGCGTGCCGGGCAACGTCCGCGGCGTGCTCACCGTCGGGCGCCGCCACGGCGCGCCGCCGTTCGCCCCGTCGCAGGCTCGCGTCGTCGCCTCCTTCGCCGCGCAGGCGGGCGTCGCGCTGGAGCTCGCGGCCATCCGCGCGGACGCCGAGCGGCTGTCGCTGTACGAGGACAGGGAGCGGATCGCGCGCGACCTGCACGACCTGGTGATCCAGCGGTTGTACGCCACCGGCATGGCGCTGGAGGGGACCATGCCGATGGTGACCAGGCCGGAGGTCGCCAGCCGGATCACCGCCGCCGTGGACGCGATGGACGAGACCATCAGGGACATCCGGGCCACGATCTTCGCGTTGCAGGCACGGGACGCCCCCGGACTGCCGGACCTGCGCGGGAACATCATCGGCCTCGTCGATGAGATGACTCCCGTGCTTGGGTTCTCTCCGTCGCTGCGGCTCGGTGGCCGTCTCGGCGGGCCGCACAAGGCGGGGCTGACTGGTGAAGTGGCCGACCAGGCCCTCGCGGCCATGCGGGAGGCGCTGTCCAACGCTGGCAGGCACGCCAGCGCAACTGCGGTTGACGTGACCGTGGACGTGGATCCTGGCGGGGTCCTCATCGTGCAGGTTATCGACAACGGGACCGGCATCCCGCCGGGAGGCAACCGCAGTGGCCTGCGCAACCTGGCCAGGCGGGCCGAGAAGCTCGGCGGCGAACTGCGGCTCGGCCCGGCGGATGACGACGCCGCGACCCCGGGAACCAAGCTGGAGTGGCGGGTACCCCTCACCTGAGGGCAGTCAGCCGCGGTCTTGAGCGGGGATGACGACGACGGGGCAGTGCACGTGGTGGGTGATCTGGGAACTGACCGATCCCATCAGCAGCCGCGCGAAACCACCGGCGCCGCGAGAGCCGATAACGATCATGCCGGCGTTCCGGGCGGTGGCGAGGAGCGCTTCGGCGGGCGCGCCGCCGACCGCCTGGACGGTGACGGGCTCCGGGCGGGCTCCGTCGGCCCGCGCAAGCGCCCCTTCGACTGCTTGCTGGGCAGCCTGGCGATACCGCTCGGCCAGGTCATGGTCTTGCGCGTGGTCGACCGAGCTGCCCAGGTATTCCACGGGCGCCTGGTGTACGGTGACCACGGAGAGCGGCGCGCGCCTGACCGCCGCTTCCCTGACAGCCCACGCCGACAACGATTCCTGGCATCTTCGCATCTCCTCGCGCTGTGGCTGCTTCTTCACCGCTACGTTTGGTACGGTGACGGACGCTGTTCAGGGCCGCACGGCCGTAGGATCAGTGCCATCCGGCCCATCGGCCCGGGACCTTTGACCTGGGACCCGGCGCGAGGCGGCGGCCTAGAGTCGGACATGGAACATGGCCCCGTCGGGAACAAGCAGCTTGGGCCGCCACAGGAAGGGCCAAACTCGTGGAGAATCCGGCAGGCGATGCAGAGCGGCGTGGCGAGACGGCGAAGCCGATCGCGGTGTTCCTGCTCGATGACCATGAGATTGTCCGCCGGGGGGTCCGTGACCTGCTGGAGACCGACCCGGGCATCACCGTGGTCGGCGAGGCCGGCACGGCGGAGTCGGCGCTCGCCCGCATCCCGGCGCTGCGGCCCGACGTGGCCGTGCTCGATGTGCGGCTGCCCGACGGGGACGGGGTGACGGTCTGCCGGGAGATCCGCTCGCGGATGCCGGAGATCGCGTGCCTGATGCTCACGTCGTTCGGTGACGAGGATGCGCTGCTCGACGCGGTCATGGCGGGGGCCGCAGGCTACGTGCTGAAGCAGATCCGGGGCACCGACCTGATCGGGGCGGTGCGCACGGTCGCCGCCGGCCAGTCGATGCTGGACCCGAGCGCGGCGGGCAAGCTGATGGCCCGGCTGCGCGACAAGAAATCGAAAAAGGACCCGCTGGCGGGGCTGACCGATCACGAGCGCAAGATCCTCGAGCTGATCGGCGAAGGGCTGACCAACCGGCAGATCGGCGAGCGGCTGTTCCTGGCCGAGAAGACCGTGAAGAACTACGTGTCCGCGCTCTACGCCAAGCTGGGGATGGAACGCCGCACGCAGGCCGCCGCGCTCGCGACCCGCGTTTTCGCGGACCCTCCCCCGCGTCAGTAAGGCCGCCGTGCCAGTCCCGGAAGTAGGGGACTTACGTCTCTAGGTCGCCAGACCGTGACTTGGCCAAGGTCGGCCTTGCGAGGGCAGCAGCCCCCGTTACAGCTGGATAGCCGAGGAGGTTAAGCGGCGTGCATGGCCTGGCATTGCGCCCGCATTGTGCGCCGCGAACCCGATGACCGTTGCGTATGTGCCAAGGCAAGAGCGCGGGTGAGACGAGGGGCTTGGCTGGCCGTCACGACCCGATCCGGGTGGCCTGAGCAGGCGGATAGCGCGGCGGCGGGCGGAACTGCGGCTGATCAGTCTCCGGCATATCGCCCAGATAGGTAGCGGTAAATCGCTCACAGTTGTAGCGGCAGATCGCCCACGAACCCTTCGGCAGATCGCCCATCAAGTGCGTCTGACTGACGGTATCGCCGTGACCCAGGGCGTCGCCGGGCGAGGTTCTTCGACTCCTACGTGACCGACCTGGTCGCGCGTGACGTCCAGCAGATTTCTGACATTGAGCGGCCGGCCGAGATGCGTCGTCTGCTCAGCGTCGTGTCGGCCCGGATGGGGACCCTGGCGGTTGTCCAGTCGATAGCGAACGATGTCGCGCCGCCGAGGCAGACGCTCTCGCGCTACCTGGACCTGCTGGAGCTGGTCTTCGTGATCAAGCGGAACACGATCAGCGCTGATTCCCGCAGGCGGCCGCTTCAGCTCTGCGGGCGCGTCCGATTTCGCGATCGCGCCTGGCGGCAGCACCCTCTACGTGGCGGAAGGTAGTGTCGTGGTCATCCGGGCATCAGAATGAGGCTGCCGCCTGCGCTCGCGCCGCTGCGCTTTTGCCGCGGCCCGCACATAGGAAGCGAGGGCTTGATGACTGAGAACCGGCTGCCTGCCGCGATCCAGGACTTCATCGATGCGACCAACCGCGCAGACTCCGACGCGTTCGTCGCCGCATTCGCCGAGGACGCCTACCTCAACGATTGGGGCCGCGAGTTCCACGGCCACGACGGCGTGCGCGCCTGGAACCGCACCGACAACATCGGCGTCCGATCGCATTTCGAGCTCGTCAGCGCCGAGCCCGGCACCACTCCCGACAGCTACGTCGTCACCCTGACGGTCACCGGCGACGGCTTCAACGGGACCGGTCCGATGAATTTCGAGCTCCGCGACGGGCGGGTCGCGAGCCTGCGGATCAGCTGACCACGCCGGCAGCCCGGACTGGAGCGAGGATCGCCAACTTGCGCTCATCGCCGCGGCAGAGCATGGCCAAGTGCTCGCAGCCCCACGACAACCTCATGCCCAAAGGGGCGAACCCTCCGCACTGACCGATTGGGAGAAAAGCATGCCCGTCCTCGACCGATTCCGCCTTGATGGGAAAGTCGCCATCGTTACCGGGGCGTCCTCCGGCCTGGGCGTCGCCTTCGCGCAGGCCCTGGCCGAGGCTGGCGCTGATCTCGCCATCGGCGCCCGGCGCGCCGGGCGGCTGGCCGAGACGAGCGCGCTCGTCGAGAAGACCGGGCGCCGCGCGATCGCGGTCGCCACCGACGTCACCCGGCCGGAAGACTGCCAGGGACTGGTCGAGGCCGCAATGGCAGCGTTCGGCCGGGTCGACATCCTGGTCAACAACGCAGGCGTCGGCGCCGCCGTCCCGGCCAGCCGCGAGAACCCCGAGCACTTCCGCTCCGTCATCGACGTCAACCTGAACGGCTGCTACTGGATGGCGCAGGCCGCCGGGCGCGTCATGCAGCCAGGAAGCAGCATTATCAACATCAGCAGCGTCCTGGGGATCACCACCGCCGGGCTGCCGCAGGCCGCCTACACGGCCAGTAAAGCCGGCCTCATCGGGCTGACCCGGGACCTGGCCGCACAGTGGACCGGACGCAAGGGCATCCGGGTCAACGCGCTCGCGCCGGGCTTCTTCGCCTCCGAGATGACCGATGCCTATCCGGAGGAGTACATCGCTGCCATGCTCCCGCGGGTGCTCGCGGGCCGCTTCGGCGAGCCGGAGGAACTCGCGGCCGCGGTGGTCTTCCTCGCCAGCAGCGCCGGCGGCTACGTGACGGGGCAGGTGCTCGCGGTGGATGGCGGCGTCACCATCACCTGAGCAACGGACCGTCTGTCCGTCGAGTGTTCCAGGCGGTGGATGACGCGGATGATCAGGCCGACTCCCTGCACGGACCCGTCAATACGTTCCGAGGCCTTTGAGAAAGGTGGCCAGCAGCCGGCGGCAGGTCGCATCCCAGCCCGGGTCGGGTTGCCTGGGCTGCGCGAGCATCGCCCCGAAGACGACGACGTCGCGCGGGGCCACGTCCTGGCAGATCGTGCCGTCGCCCCGGCCCTGCTCGATGATCCGCTGCACGGCGCGATGGACCTCGTCGCGAACCGCGAGGGTTTCACCGGCCGTGACCGGCGGCCCGCCATGGAGCGGCAGCACAAGCTCGTTGCGCTGGCAGATCGCGGCTTCGACGAAGAGCCGCAGCGCGTCGCTGCCGGTCGCGCCGTCGCGCTCCGCCGCCCGCGCGTTCGCGAGGACCCGCTCGAAGGAACGATGGGCGAGGAAGTTGAGCAGCTCCTCGCGGGTCGGGAAATGCCGGTAGAGCGTCCCGATGCCGACCCCGGCGTCTGCCGCGATGGTCGCCATGGTGACGTGCGGGCCCTCCCGGTGCACGGCCGCAGTCGCGGCGCGAGCGAGGGCCTCATGGTTGCGGGCCGCGTCGCTGCGAGGCTCGCGCGGACCGCGCTCCTTCGGAACGGTCATGCGCTCATTGAACACCCCGCCTCGGGTCCCCATGTAGGTGCGGTTACACTTAAGCGGACGAAATCCTCCGGATTGAGGTGGCGCGGCCGCGCCGCGAATTCCCGGAGGCCTGCTCGCCGGGTTCGCCCGGCGCCTGCCGCACCGTCCATCCGCGAGGAGGCAGCATGACCAGCCAGCCCACCCCCGTCCCGCCCGACGACCTATCGCGCAAACTCACCGTCGCGCGGCCCGACAGCGACCAGGGCCTTCCGCACATCGGGCTCGTCGGCGACACCTACACGATCCTGGTCACGGGCGAGGACACCGCAGGGAAATACACGCTCATCGACATGCACGTGCCCCCAGGCGGCGGGCCGCCGCCGCACCGGCACGACTTCGAGGAGATGTTCACCGTGCTCGACGGCGAAGTCCAGGTGACGTTCCGCGGCCAGACGCTCATCGCCCGGGCCGGCGAGACCATCAACGTGCCGGCCAACGCCCCGCACGCGTTCACCAACGCCGGGGATACGCCGTCGCGGCTGCTGTGCCTGTGCGCCCCGGCCGGGCAGGAGGAGTTCTTCACCCTGGTCGGGCAGCCCGTCGCCACCCGTACCACCGCCCCCCCGCCGCTCGACGTTGACGCCCAGGCGGCCTTCATCGCCAAGTCGCAGGCGCTCGCCCCCGAGTACAAGACCGACCTGCTCCCGCCGCCCGGCGCGAAATAACGGAGAGGCGCCAGGTAGCCGCGAGACGCCGTCGGACACCCTGATGAACGGAAGGACAGCCGTTGACTAGCCCCGCTGACCAATTCAACCAGCGCACCATCGCCGAGTTCCGCGCCAACCACGGGCACGTCGGCGGCAACTTCGCCGGCGCGCCGCTGTTGCTGCCGCACGCCACGGGCGCCCGCAGCGGCCAGCCGCGGATCAACCCGATGATGGACCTGTCCGACGGCGCTCGCTACCTCGTGTTCGCCTCGAAAGCGGGAGCGGACACCAACCCCGACTGGTACTGGAACCTGCGGGCCAACCCCGATGCGACCATCGAGGTGGGCGACGAGACGATCGCGGTGCACGCCGCCGAGCTGACCGGCGCGGAGCGAGCCGAGAAGTACCGGATTCAAGCCGAGCGTTATCCGGGATTCGCCGGGTACCAGCAGCAGGCCACCCGGACGATCCCGGTCATCGCTCTCGCGCCTAGCGACGCCCCGCCACCCGAGGCAGGCGCGTGAGCCGCCGGGTGCAGTTCGACTAGTACGGGCCGCGGCCGACGTCCTGCACATCGTCGATGTCCCGCGCCCCACGGCCGGTGACGCCCAGATCCTGGTCTAGGTCGCCGCCGCGGGCATCAATCCCGGCGAGATCGCCGTCCGCAATGGCGCGCTGGAGACACATGTTCCCCGCTACCTTCCCGTCCGGCCAGGGCAGCGACTTCGCGGGCCGGGTGGTCGAGGTCGGTTCGGGTGGACGCAGGCTTCAGCCGCGACCGTCGAGATGCCCAAAGAATCCCCACAACTCGCGCCGCGAAGCCCTCGCGGGGACTGACGACGCGCGACCGCCTGGCGCCCGGGCAAGCGGACGGGCCGCCCGGCGCCGGGCGGCCCGTGCTGGTGAGGCTGGCCCTAGCTGACCGTGCTGCCCGACCTGCGAGTCGCCTGCGCGGGCACAACCTGGACGACCCGTTGCGGCAGCGATCTGGTCCGCATCCAGCTGTCGATCACCGGGCTGGACTCCCAGGAGGTGATCAGGGCGTAGCGGGGCTTGCTGCCCGGGTGCCAGACCACGTGCCACAGCCGCTCGGTGTCGATGACGAGTTGCATGCCCGGGTGCAGCCGGATCCGGGTCTCGGTGCCCGGGTCGTCCTTGTCTTCCCGCAGGATGAACACGGTCTGACCAGCGGCGTCATCGAGCTCGAGCCAGGACCGGACCACCCAGCCGGTGCCGTCGGGGTTGAGCCGGTTGTTGTCGTCGCGGTGCAGCTGGCGCAGGGCCTCAGCCTCGCTGCTCGGATTGAGCTTGATGACGCGGACCCGGCCGTAGTTCCCGGCGACGGCCTCCACGTACCGGGCCAGACTCGGCGCGATCTCGCGGTTGGCAGTCCAGATGCCTTCCTTGTCCGCCTTGCCGTGGTCCCAGAAGCCGCGGCAGTCCATTTCCCCGGTCGCCGAGGTGAGGGGGGCGAAGTTGGTGTCGCCACCGCTCTTCCAGTCCATATAGGTCAGACTTTCCCATTCGGCCTGCGGGATCGTCGGCCCGTCGTAGTCGCGGAGTACGACAAAGCCGGTCTTCGCCAGCATGTCGAGCTTGCGGTGCATTAGTCCCCCTCATGTCTGGTGCTTTTGTAGCTGCTGCCCCCGGGTGCTCGCGAGCGACGATCTACCCCTAGCTACATTGAGTTATTCATCGATACCATCCGTGACATTTGCTGTGGCGGTGCACATATACCTGACAGCAGCAGACGGCGAGCTCGCGCATTGGATGTTGGCGTACGCCCGGCGGCGCCTGGCAATGACCGGGCAGCGCAAGCCGACGTACGGTGGCTCTGCCGGGGGAGAAGCGTAAAATTGGATCGTCTTCGGTGTAAGACTGCGGCGCCGCTAGAGCATCCGGCGATACGCGATTGACCGGTCCGACACCACTCGCAACACAAGCCCTGCCACAAGAGCGGAAAGGCCCAGGGCCTCGGGATACCAGCCCACGGCGAGCCCGACGACGTAGGCACCCCCGCCGAGCACTGCAGGCATGGATCTCCATCGAATGGCTGCGGCAAGCCGAGAGCGCAGTCTCCGCCCGATTCCGCTCATGCGCCAGGATTGTAATGATTTGCACGTCTTTCGGACAACCGTTCGGCGGGCAGTCCCGGCGCCGTGATCGTGCCAGCCGTGTGCGAAGTGCGCGGGCGCACCCCAGTCGCGGGTGGGCGGGGTGTTGCCACTGGTGAGAGGGTGCTGGCGGTGGAGGGGGAGGCAGGGTCCGTTCGAGATGAAGGATTTGCGGGTTCGACTTTGCTTTGCCTCAGTTGGAGAAGTCCTGCGTGAGCCAGACCGTGCCGGAGCTGTCGCGGTAGACCGCGATCCCGATGTGGGTGAAGCTGGTGCTCAGGATGTTGAGCCGGTGACCGTCGTTCGGCGGCTGCTCGTTGAGCATGGACTGGGTGAGCCCGACCGCCATCGAGGCGATGGCCGCGGTGGTATCGGACACGGGGCCGCCCTCGCCGATGTTTTCTCCGGCGGCGGTCCAGTCGATTCCGGCGGCGGTCTCGCGGGCTCCGATGGCCGGCTCTCCCGGGCACTGGTGAGAGAGGCCGCAGCCGTCGGCCATCAGCAGGTTGTGCGCGGACGAGGTGGTCTCGAGGCCCGAGGTGACGGTCAGCGCGGGCAGCCCGGCCGTGGCGCGAGCCTGGTTGATCAGCGCCAGCACCTGCCCGGCGGGCGCGCCGTCCTGGTTCGCGGTCGTGCCGCCCGTCGGGGAGGCCGCGGGGGAGGGGGCGACGGACGCGGGGGGCTGAGCGCTCGTCATTCCCGACGAACGTGCGGACGCGGACGCCGATGCGGTGCTCGTCGGATGCGCGCTGACAGCGGCGCGACTCGGCGGGACGGTCACCACCACCGGGGCGGCGGCGACGGCCATCGCGGCCGGGCTGTTGGCGCAGGGGCTGGCGCCCGCCGCACTGCATTCGGCCGCCGTGGCCCGCGAGCTCGTGACCCTTCCGGCGGACGACGGGCCGGGGGAGGACGCACCGTAAGCCAGATACAGGCCCCCGCCGATCAGCACGGCCAGCACGAGCGCGCCGGACGCCGCGATCCGTGCCCGGCGGGACGACGCTAGTGTCCCACGATTCATTTCATCACCACCTAGTAGGCGGTGACACATTAGGACACTTGCGCCGGGCTTCCTGCGGAAATGGGCAAATGTAGCAACTATTACGGGCCGGGTCGTTACGGGGACTTGACGCCGACGCCGGCCAGCGTGTACACCGGCTTTCCGGCCGGCTCGCCGCCGGTCCCCGCTACCCATCGGCGCGCCTCGCACACTCCCGGCCCGACGGGCTCGAGCCCGGTCAGCATCGACGCCAGATCCGAGGCGTCGTGGTTCCAGAACCGGGCGTGCGTGGCGGTCCGCTGCAGCCGGGCGGCGAGCTCAGTGTCCTGGTAATGCCCGGAAGACACGATCAGCCACGAGCCCAGGGCCGCCCGGCTCATGTACTCGCCGCACACCGCGGCGGCCGAGTCAGCCGACTGGAAATGAAGCACCGCGGCCATGATGACCGCTACCGGCTCGGACATATCGATCACGGCGCGCACCCGCGGATCCGCAAGCACGGTCTCCGGCTCAGTCAGGTCCGCCCGCACGGCGGCGAGCCCCTCGCCGCAGGCAAGCAGCGCTTCCCCGTGAACCACGGCCACCGGGTCTATGTCGACGTAGCACACCCTGGCGTCCGGGGTTACCTGCCGCACCGCCTCGTGCACCGCCGGGTGCGCGGGCAGTCCGGAGCCGAGGTCGAGGAACTGGCTTATGCCGGCGGCGGCGGCGGCGCGGGCGGCCGCGGCGCAGATGAACTCCCGATTGTGCCGGACCAATTGCGGTAGCGCAGGGTTCAGCTCGGCCATGCGCCGGCCCATATCCCGGTCGGAAGCGAAATTGTCCTTCCCGCCCAGCCAGTAGTCGTAGACGCGGGCGACGCTGGGCCGGGTCACATCGATGCCCGGAGGGGGATTCTCGTTCGTCACGAACCTAGGCTACGCAGCCTTGCCCGCCATGGTGGCGCGGACGGTGACCCTTCGCCTTAATGGTCGCTGGCGTCATCGAGGACTCGTCTGAGGCGGGTATAACAACCAGTGGCCGGCGCTGCGAACAGCCGGCCGGTACCGCGTCCGCCGCCCGGAGCGCGGGCGGCGCCAAGGGAGCACGATGGATCTGATCATCGGTACGTACACCGAGCAACTGCCGCACGTCCACGGCAAGGCCGACGGCGTGCTCACCGCGAGCTTCGACCCGGCAAGCGGGCGCATCGGGCCGGCCACCTTGCTGGCGGCGGCCCGCAACCCGTCCTACCTGGCCGCCTCGGCCTCGGGCGAGAACGTCTACGCGGTCCACGAGACCCTCGACTTCGAAGACCAGCCAGGCGGCGGCATCACCGCATACGCCCGCGACCTGCGCACCGGGCAGCTGACCGAGCTCAACGCGCGCGCCACGCTCGGGGACTCGCCCTGCCACGTCACTCTCGACCGCAGTGGCCGCTTCGTGCTGAACGCCAACTACGGCGTGGACGCCGGCTCGGTCACGGTGCACAGAATCGAGCCCGACGGCCGGCTGGGCGAGATGACCGACCATGTCGAGCACGCCGGCTCCGGCCCTGACCCGGTCCGGCAGGCCAACTCCCACGTCCACATGATCGCCAGCGACCCGGTGACCGGGGACATCCTCGTGTCCGACCTCGGTTCCGACACGGTCTTCGGCTACGCGCTCGATCGTGACGGCCGCCTCGCCGCGAAGGCCTCCGCGAACCTGGACGCAGTTGCGGGCGCGGGGCCGCGGCACCTCGCCTTCCACCCGGACGGCCGCCACCTGTTCGTCGTCAACGAGCTCGACAGCACCGTCTGCGTACTGCGCCGCGATGACGACCATTTCGCGCTGACCGACCGGGTGCCGACCCGGGCCGCCGGCGCGGGCGGGCAGAACCTGGCGGGCGCCGTCCGCGTGACCCCGTCCGGCCGGCACGTCCTGGTGTCCAATCGGGGCGATGACAGCCTGGCGGTACTGCGCTTTGACCCGGACGCCTCAGCGCTATCCCTGGTCGGGATCGCACCCGACGTGGGGGAGTGCCCGCGGGACTTCATCGTCACGCCCGACGGCCGGCACGTTATCGTGGCCGGCCAGGACAGTGATCACCTCGCGTCCTACCGGTTCGACGACGAAGCCGGCTCGCTCCGACTGCTGCATTCTGCCGTCGCGCCCACCCCAGTGTGCCTAGTCCTCGCGTGAGGTCAAGCCGCCGCCGCACGCCCGCCGCCGATGGCTGAGCCCGAGGAGCGCGGGCGGCAGGTGCACCTGGTCGGCCTGCTCGCCTTTGCCAGCGGCAGTATCGACGTGGTCACGCTGATGGTGATCGGCGGATCGTTCACCAGCGTGATCACCGGCAACCTGATCTTCGTCGGGCGGGCCATCGGCACCCGGTCGCT
>DATCGA010000180.1:0-7982 GCA_036509215.1 Trebonia sp. | reverse complement strand
CCGGCTGTTCTACGACCAGCCGGTGGAGTTCGCCCGCGGCTCCGGTGTGCACCTGTACGACCCGGACGGGGTCGAGTACCTCGACGCCTACAACAACGTGCCGTCGGTCGGGCACTCGCACCCGGCGGTCACCTCGGCGGTCGCACGGCAGCTGGCGACGCTCAACACGCACACCAGGTACCTGACCGACGGGGTCGTGGACTACGCCGAGCGGCTGCTCGCGACGCATACGGTCGGGCCGGCCCACGCGATGTTCACCTGCACCGGGAGCGAGGCGAACGACCTGGGGCTGCGCATCGCGCGGGCCTTCACCGGCGGCACCGGGGTGATCGTGACCGGCAACGCGTACCACGGGGTGACCGCCGCGGTGGCGGAGCTCTCCCCCAGCCTGGGCGCCAACGTCCCGCTCGGGGCGCACGTGCGGGCGGTGCCCGCGCCGGTTCCCGGCGCGGAGCCGGACTTCGTGGCGGGGGTGGCGGCCGCGATCGCGGATCTGCGGCGGCACGGGGTGCGGCTGGCGGCGTTCCTGGCCGACTCGATCTTCTCCTCCGACGGGGTGCTGCCCTCCACCGGCTCCGGTTTCCTCGCGCGGGCGGCCTCGCTGGTGCGCGAGGCGGGCGGGCTCTACATCGCCGACGAGGTGCAGTCCGGGTTCGGGCGGACCGGCTCGCAGCTGTGGGGGTACCAGCGGCATCCGGGCCTGGTGCCGGACATCGTGACGATGGGCAAGCCGATGGGCAACGGGCTGCCGATCGCCGGGCTGGTCGCCCGGCAGCCGGTGCTGGCGGAGTTCGGGCAGCGGGCGCGGTACTTCAACACGTTCGGCGGCAACCCGGTCTGCGTCGCCGCCGCCTCGGCCGTGCTCGACGTGCTGGCGGACGAGGGCCTGCCCGCCAACGCGTCGTCGACCGGCGAGTACCTGCGGTCCGCGCTGGCCGGCCTGGCCGCCTCCAGTCCGGTGCTGGCGGACGTGCGCGGGGTCGGCCTGTACCTCGGGGTGGACGTGGTCTGGCCGGCGACGGGTCTGCCGTCGGCCGAGCTGGCCGGGGCGATCGTCAACGGGATGCGCGCGCGCCGGGTGCTGATCAGCGCCACCGGCCCGCACGGGCACGTGCTGAAGATCCGGCCGCCGTTGCCGTTCGGGCGCGCGCACGCGGACCAGCTGACGACAGTGCTGTCGGAGGTGCTGGCGACGCTGTTACCGCCGGCTGCGCGTGGTTACGGGGCTGCGGATGGTTGTGAGTGCCAGGCGAACTGGGATTGCCAGGCGGTGCGGCCGTCGGCGTTCGGCCCGCTGCCCACGAACAGGCGGCCGACGACGCGGAGCGCGGGCGCGGTGGACAGGGCGCCGGACGGCTGGCGCATCGGGATGAGCCAGAGGCTGTCGTCGCGGACGTAGAGGAGGTCGCCGTCGGTGGCGGACCAGGTCGGGGCGGCAACCCCGGCCCCGGCCCGGGTGATGGGGACCGCGCTGCCGCCGACCCCCCCTGCGTACCAGAGCCTGCAGGTCTGGTACCAGGCGCTGAGGTCCTGCGGGCTGACGCCGGCCGTGGTCTTGGCGGTCCCCGTGGTCCCCGTGGCCTTGGTCGGTTCGGTGGCGCAGTGCGCGAACGCGAGGTCGGGCTCTCCCCGCCACTGCGATGACGCGGGGTCGAGGTTGACCGGGGCCGGCAGCGCGCCCGGAGCGGGCCCGCAGTGGCCGGCGACGCCGCAGTACGTGATCGTCTCGGCGCTCCACGGGTAGCGGTTCCCGCCGGTCACCAGCGTCACGCCGGCCCCGTCGGGGACCGCGAACGCGGGGTCGGCCGGGGTGCTCGCCAGCGTCGCCGTCGGCCCGTCGCCGAGCGGGTAGGAGACGAGCGGCAGCCCGCCTGTGGGCGCTGTGGCCGCGTCGCGCGGGTCGGACCAGGCCAGCACGCCTTCGCCGTCGGCCCACCAGCCGTCGACGATCAGCGCGTTCGCCCGGGACGAGGCGAGGCTGTTGACCACGATCCCCTCGCTCGGCACGAACAGGTCGATGACGCTGCTGGCGAAGCGCTTGGCCGCGGTCAGGCCGACGCTGGCGACCGCGACCTCGCGCCCATTCGGCGACCAGGCCGGGGCGCCGTCGAACTGGCCGGGCACCTCGAGCATCGGGTACGTCGGCTTCCCCGGCCGCACCGCGAACAGCTTGCCGCCGTCGCCGGAGGTCGCGGCGGCTTCGTCCGCCTTGGGGGACCAGGCGAAGCCGGCCACGTTCGCCAGCACCTGGTGCGCGCCCTGCCCGTCGGGCCCCGCCAGCCAGAGCGCCCCGCTGGTGACGGCGCCGTCGGCTGACGACGGGCCGACCAGGAAGGCGAGCCAGCGGCCGTCCGGCGACCAGGCCGGGGAGCCTGGCGTGTTCGCGGTCGGCCTGTTCGCGGTCGGCCTGTTCGCGGTCGAGACGGGGTGCAGCGCGGCCGGCCGGCCGGGCGCGGTGCCGTCAAGGACGAAGAGCCGGCCCGACGACACGAACGCCAGGCGGCCGTGCCCGCCGAACGCCGTCGCCCCGATCGCGGTGCCGGCTGCGTTGGCGACTCCGGTGCCGCTCGCGCCGGGCGCCGCCACCGACACGGTGACGTCGGCCGAAGCGGTGACGTCGGCCGAGGCGGTGGCCGCGGGCTCGCCGTGCGCGCAGGCCGCGATCCCGGCGATTACCGCGAGCGCCGCCAAAGTGCCGACAAGTCTGGTCATCATGCTCTTTGGACGCCACCAACGGCGATTAGGTTGCTCCGGCGCGAAAAGAGGCTGCATGGCCCCTCCGGTTACTCTTAAGGTGCTACCGCTTGAAAGGCGCGCTGTGATGACCAACGCGAGCACGACGGACATGGTTCCGGTGACGATCGTCGGCGTCGCGGTGGCGCCGGCGCAGGCGCGGCCGGAGCCGCGCGAACGGTTCTCCATCGTGCTCGCCTCGGCCGCCGACGGGGACTCGCGGCGGCTGTTCATCGGGGTCGGCGACGCGGAGGCGACCGCGCTGGCGTTCAGCCTGCAGGGGCAGGCATTCCCCCGGCCGATGACGTACCAGTTCATGGCGTCGCTGGTCGCGGCGGCCGGGTCCGCGGTCCGGTCGGTGCGCGTCACCCAGACCGACGGCCAGGTTTTCTACGCGCAGGTGACGCTGCGGGGCGGGGCCGTGGTCGACGCGCGGCCGAGCGACGCGATCAACCTGGCGGCGATCACCGGCGCGCCCGTCCTGGTGGCATCGGAGCTGCTCGACCTGCCGGTGGACCCGGAACTGCGGGTGCGGGGAGATAGTGGGGGTACTTGACGTTGCTATTTGACGGTTAGTACACCCAATCTTTGGCCCTTCGCCGTTGCGGGGGCGCTTCTTGCTGTTATCCGGTTTTTAGGTTGTAGACGCGGGTGGCGTTGCCGGCCAGGACCTGGGCGGCGGTTTCGTCGTCGGGCATCAGCCGGGCGACGGCGCGGGCGTTGGCGGCGATGCCGGGGATGCCGGGCCAGTCGGTGCCGAAGATCATCCGCCTGGTCAGCCGGGCCCAGTTCTGCCGGGCGTAGTAGTCCCGGAGCCGCGACGGCGGCAGGCCGGAGAGCTCGATCCAGACCCGGTCGCTGGACAGCGCGAGGAAGGCGGCCGCGTCGTACCACCAGCCGCGGCCGCCGTGCGCGAGCACCAGGCTGAGCGAGCGGAAGTCGCGCAGCACGTCGTCGAGGACGACCGGGTCGCCGAACGGGTTGGCCGCGCCGGGGAAGGTCGAGGTGCCGCAGTGCACCACGACCGGTACGCCGGCCGCCTGGCAGGCCTCGTAGGCGGGGTAGAGCATGCGGTCGTTGGCAGCCACGCCGGCGTGCACCGGGTGGATCTTCAGCGCCACCGCGCCTAGCGCGAGCTGGCGGCGGACCTCGTCGTCGACCGGGTAGTGCAGGTGCGGGTTGACGTTGGCGATGACCTTGATGCGGTCCGGCGCCTGGGCCGCAATCGGCAGCATGTCCTCGATGACCTGCAGGCCGGTTACCTTCGGGGAGTACTCGCACATCAGCAGCGCGGTGTCGACGCCCTCGGCCGCCAGGTAGGCGTCGAACTCGGCCGGCACCACCGTGCCTTCCGCGTCGTAGAGCCGTTCCATGGTGGCCGAGGCGGCGAACCCCTGCAGCCACGTCTCCCGCGGCAGCTTGAGCGTGGGCAGCCGGGCGGCGTGCAGGTGGACGTCGATGAGCGGCATTCCGTCGAGCATGGCGTCTTTCTACCTCACTCAGCTCTCGGTCGTGGTCAACACGCCGAGGGCCATCGTGCGGAGGTCGACGCGCCGGATCTTGCCGGTCGCGGTGGTGGGGAAGGCGTCGGTGAAGACGACCGCGCGCGGGCGCTTGAACGACGGCAGCCCCGCGCGGCAGTACTCGATCAGCTCCGCCTCGGTCGCCGCGCCGCCGACCGAGAGCTGCACGTAGGCGATCGGCTTCTCCAGGCCGTCGGCGTCCGGCGCGGCGACCACCACCGCCTGGGCCACCGCCGGGTGCGAGAGCAGCCGGGTCTCGACCTCCATCGGGGAGACCCAGATCCCGGACGCCTTGATCATGTCGCCGGTCCGGCCGAGGCACTCGTAGTAACCGCCGGCGTCCCTGACGTAGGTGTCGCCGGTGCGCAGCCACTCGCCCTGGAACACCAGCCGGGACGCGTCGTACCGGGCCCAGTAGCCGGTCGCGGAGGACTGGCCGCGCACGTACAGGGTGCCGGGGGTGCCGGCCTGGGTGATCTCCCGGCCGTTCTCCTCGTCCAGCAGCTTGAGGTCGTAGCCGGGCACCGCGACGCCGGTGGTGCCCGGCCGGACGACGCCGGGCGCGTTGGACAGGAAGATGTGCAGCATCTCGGTCATCCCGATGCCGTCGATGATGTCGATGCCGAACTTCGCCGTCCACCGGGCGTAGAGGGAAGCCGGGAGCGCCTCCCCGGCCGAGGCGGCCAGCCGGACCCCGCCCAGCGCGTCGGCCGGCAGCCCGGCCCTGAGCATGTTGGCGAAGAACGTCGGGCCGCCGAAGAAGAGCGTCGCGCCGTGCTTGGCGGCCGTCTCCGCGATCAGGTCGGGCCGGGACGGCGACGGCAGCAGCACGCAGGCGGCGCCGACCGACAGCGGGAACAGGACCGAGTTGCCGAGGCCGTAGGCGAAGAACGCCTTGGCGGCCGACAGGCAGCGGTCCGACGGGGTGATGCCGAGCACCTGGGTGCCGTAGGTCTCGCAGACCACCTGGATGGACCCGTGCCGGTGCATCGCGCCCTTCGGCGTCCCGGTCGTGCCCGAGGTGTAGAGCCAGAACGCCGGGGAGTCGGCGGTGGTGTCGTAGACCGACTCGTCCGGCGGGTAGGCGGCCAGGTCGTCCAGTTGGTGAACTGGCCGGGGACTGGCAGCAAGCGGGATGTCTGCCAGTACACCGGCCAGTTCGGGCGCCGCTGCGGCGGCCGACTCCGCCGCCATGGCGGCGAACTCACCGGTGATCGCGAGGAACCGGGCCCGGGAGTCGCGGAGCAATTCCGCGACCCCGTCGGCCCGGAGCATCGTCGAGACCGGCACTGGGATCGCGCCTACCCGCATGGCGGCCAGGTAAACCACCACGAAGGCGGGCGAGTCCGGCATGACCATCAGGATCCGCTGCTCGGGCTGCACGCCGACGGCGCGCAGGCCGGCCGCGGTGCGGCAGACCCGGTCGTGCAGCTGGGCGTAGCTGAACTCGCCGACCGGGCCGGTCAGCGCGATCCGCTGCCCGTCCCCGGCGGCCAGCCGCCGGTCGAGCAGGTACTCGCACGCGTTGAACAGTTGCGCCATCGCAGTCGTCCCCCGGGGGTTCGCGGTTCCGCCAGCCTTGCTTCTAGATCAGGTGCACGTAGTCGTAGTCGAACGGCTGGCCGTTGATGCCGTTGCGGGGCGGCGCGATCCACGCCGCGATCTTCCCGCGCTGGTACACCGGTTGCATGAGCGACCGAACGAATGTCTTGTCGGTCTCGGTTGGGAGCCATTGTCCCTTGCCCGCGTCCCACTCGCCAGCCGAAAGCCGCTCACCGGTCGGCGACGCCTCGATCGGGGCGAACGCGCCGACCTTCCGGTTGAACGCGATGTGCGGCAGGTACAGCCGCTGCGGGAGGCCCGCCTGCTCGAGAATGCGGTTCCAGCGCTTGACCCCGCCCGCGCAGTCGGAGATGTACTCGCGCCGCAGGTCGGTGTTGAGGCCGACCAGCGCGGCCACCTCGGTCTGGCCGATCTCGCCGTCGGCGAGCGCGTCCACCATGATCGAGTCGCTGGCGAGCAGGTGGTCGTCCTTGCGCCGCTCCTCGAGCCAGCGGCCCTTCAGGCCGGCCGTGTAGTAGTTGGCGACGTTGGTCGAGGTCTCGCCGCCGAACAGGTCGAGCGAGACGCTGTAGTGGAAGTTGATGTACTTCTGGATGACCGGGAGCGGGATCGCCCCGAGCGCCGCCACGTCGTCGGTGTCGTTCTCGACCATCACCTGCGCGGTCCGCTCCACCACCCGGTCGACCCCGGTGGTGCCGACCATCATGTGGTGCGCCTCTTCCTTGAGCATGAACTCGGCCGTCCGGCTCAGGGGGTCGAAGGCGGACTCCTTCAGCGTGCCGAGCTGGTACTTGCCGTCCCGGTCGGTGAAGTAGGTGAACATGAAGAACGAGAGCCAGTCGGGGGTCTCCTCGTTGAACGCGCCGAGGATGCGGGGCGAGTCCGCGCTGCCGGAGTTGCGGTGCAGCAGCTGCTCGGCCTCCTCCCGGCCCTCGCGGCCGAAGTAGGCGTGCAGCAGGTAGACCATCGCCCACAGGTGACGGCCCTCTTCCACATTGACCTGGAACAGGTTGCGCAGGTCATACAGGGACGGCGCGGTCGCGCCGAGGTTGCGCTGCTGCTCCACGCTGGCGGGCTCGGTGTCGCCCTGGATCACGATCAGCCGCTGCAGCTCGGCCCGGTACTCGCCCGGGACCTTCTGCCAGGCGGGCTCGCCCTTGTGGGCGCCGAACGCGATCCGCCGGTCGCCGTCGCGCTCGGCCAGGAAGATGCCCCACCGGTAGTCCCGCATCGGCACGTGGCCGAACTGGGCCCAGCCCTCGCGGCCGACGTTGACCGCGGTGCGCAGGTAGACGTCCTGGGTCGGCAGCGTCGGCCCCATCGACTCCCACCAGGACAGGAAGTTCGGCTGCCAGGACTCCAGCGCCCGTTGCAGCCGCCGGTCCTCGTTCAGGCGGACGTTGTTGGGGATCTTCTCGGCGTAATCAGGCGTGGTCATCGCAGGTACCTCAGACTCGCTTCCGGTCGAAATCGGCCCGCTTGCCGGTGCCGTAGGCGCGCAGCGCGCCGTCGGGCCCGGAGGCGTTCGGGCGGTAGAAGATCCAGTTCTGCCAGGCGGTCAGCCGGCCGAAGATCTTGGTCTCGATCGTCTCCGGGCCGGCGAACCGGTAGTTCGCCTCCAGGCCCGTCAACGCGTCGGGGGAGAAGGCCGATCGCTCCTCGACCGCGATCCGCACCTCCTCCTCCCAGTCGATGTCGTCGGGGGCGAAGGTGATCAGGCCGAGCTTCTCGGCGTCCTCGGCTTCCAGGGGCTCGCCGGCGCGCTTTTCGATGCCGGCCAGGGCGGCCTCGTCGCCCAGGAACCTGGTCTGCAGGCGGGTCAGGCCGTTGCCCATCGGGAGCGGGCCCAGGTTCATCGGGCCCACGCTCACCGCGGCGGGCGGGGCGTCGGGGTCGACGTCCTCGAAGACACCGAAAAGCATGTAGGAGCGGTCGGCGGCCAGCGCGAGCTCGAGCAGCGAGCCGGCGAAGCACGAGCCCGGCTCGATCAGCGCGATCAGCGAACGGCTGGTCACGTCGAGGCGCTTGAGCGTCCGCTTCAGGTAGAGCACGATCTCGTTGGCGAGCCAGTCGCTCGTCGCGTTCTCGAGCAGCAGCGCATCATAAGCGAGTATTCGCTCACTTGCGGTGGTGTGGGGGTGGGGGTCTGGGCGGGTGTGGGGG
>DATCGA010000179.1:0-2338 GCA_036509215.1 Trebonia sp. | reverse complement strand
CTCGCCGGCGTCCGGAACGCCCACTGCCGGGGCGACCACGCCGGCCGCAACGCCCGCGCCGATCGTCAGCGTGACCGTCTCTACGCCGGTGCTGGCGGGCTCGCTGAGCGTGTCGCCGAGCACGGTGTCGCTCAGCGCGCTGGTCGGCGGGACGCTGACGCTGACCGCGAACGGCGGCCCGGTCACCTGGTCGATCCCCGAGCCGACGTCGCTGCTCGGACTGCTGACCGTCACCCCCTCATCGGGGACGCTGGCGGCCGGCCAGAGCGTGACCGTGCATCTCAGCGTGTCGCTGCTGAGCGCGCTGACCACGACGCTGACCGTCACTCCGGGCGACCAGATCATCAACCTGCTGATCGGCGCTCTCTGAGCGGCGCTCTCTAAGCGGCCGGGTGACGTCGGCCTTGCGCGGGGCGGTGGTGCTAGGCGGGGCCGGCCTTGGTGCGCCAGCCGGCCCGTACGGTCGCCCGCTCGGCCTGCTCGCGCAGCAGCTGCGCGGCCCTGGCGGGATCCTGCGCGCCGTAGACCGCGGCCCCGGCGACGAACACGTCCGCGCCCGCCTCCGCGCACCGCTCGATCGTCTCGTCGCTGACGCCGCCGTCGACCTGGAGCCAGATCTCGCCGTACCCGCCCGCGGTGATCATCGCGCGGGCCCGACGGATCTTCGGCAGGACCAGGTCGAGGAACTTCTGACCGCCGAAGCCGGGCTCGACCGTCATCAGCAGCAGCATGTCGAGCTCGGCGAGCAGATCCGCGTAGGGCTCGACCGGGGTGGACGGGTTGATGGCAAGGCCGGCCCTGGCGCCGGCGAAGCGGATCGCCCGCAGCGTTCGCACCGGGGCTTTGGCGGCCTCGGCGTGGATGGTCACGCTGCGGGCGCCGGCCTCGGCGTAGGCGGGCGCGTGCGAGTCCGGGTCTTCGATCATCAGGTGGCAGTCGATCGGCAGCGCGACCGCCTTGAGCAGCGACTCCACCACCGGCAGCCCAAGCGTGAGGTTGGGCACGAAGTGATTGTCCATCACGTCGACGTGCAGCCAGTCGGCGGCGGATTCGACGGCGGCGGCCTCGTCTGCGAGACGCGCGAAGTCCGCATTGAGGATACTGGGCGAGATCTGAACGGCCATAGCATCAGCGAGTCTAGAGGGTCGGCGGCGGGCGGCGCTGGTCGGCCCCGGAATGTCAGACCCCGTCGTTAGCATTGGCCATTGAGTTCGAATAATCGTTGTATTGGGAGTCGATCATGCAAACTGACCTTCTTGACCGGGTACGGAAGCTGCTGGCCAAGGCCGAGGACGAGGGGTGCACCCCCGAGGAGGCCGAGGCGCTGACCGCCAAGGCGGCCGATCTGATGGCCAGGTACGGCATTGACCGGGCGCTGCTTGGCGCGCTGCGGCCGGAGACGGACCGGCCGTCGGACCGGAAGTTCGGCTTCGACGCGCCGTGGGCCGACGTGAAGGCCCACCTGCTGGCGGCGCTCGCGACCGCGCTGCGCTGCCAGTGCGTGCAGACCCAGACCGAGGAGGGGCCGCGGCTGCATGTGTTCGGCTATTCGTCGGACCTGGAGCGGGCGGAGATACTGTTCACCTCGCTGCTCGTGCAGATGGCCAGAGCGCTGGCCAAGCAGGTGGTGCCCGCCTACGGGAACAGCGCGAAGGCGTGGCGGCGCTCGTGGATGCTCGGCTACTGCGCGGCGGTGGTGGCGCGGGTGCGCGCCGCCGAGGAGGCGGCGGTCGCGTCGGCCGGGGCCGACGACGCCACCGCCGCGGCCGACGGGGCGGCGTCGGCCGCGCTGGTACTCGCCGACCGCTCGCTGACCGTGCGACTCCAGGTCAGCGCCGCGTACCCGCGCCTGAAGAAGAAGCGCGTGACCTACTCGGGCAGCGGCTACGGAGACGGCTACCGCGAGGGCCAGAAGGCCGACATCGGCGGCGGCAAGCTACGGTCGCGCCCGGCTGGGGCCCTGCGGGGCTGACCCGTCGCGCGGGCGGCGCCTGGTGCTTGCCCGCCCGCGCGAAGACCATCCCGCGCTCTGCGCTCGCGTTTGCCCGCTCGCGCGAAGACGGGCGCGAGCTCGAACTGCTTATATCGAACGGACCCTGTCTTCGCCTTCCCGGTTGACGCTGACGCGGACTTCGGTGCCGTCGCCGACCGGCTGGGGCGGCGAGCCGACCTCGGCCGCGGGGACGACGGTGAGAGCGGTGGCGAGCGTCTCCGCGCGGATGAAGTCTGCGTGCGCCCGCACGGCCGATGCCACCGGGTCGTCGGCGCCGACGACCAGCGCGATCCGGTCGGAGACGTCGAGGCAGGCGTCGCGGCGGGCCTGCTGGATGACGCGGAT
>DATCGA010000178.1:0-9550 GCA_036509215.1 Trebonia sp. | reverse complement strand
CCCCGCCCCCGCCACCCCCCCAGCCCCACCCGTCACCCCGCCCAACATCTCCGATATTTCCGAAATGTCCGGTGATGGCCGGTTGGCGATCGTCCCGGTGACGCTGGCCAAGGGGCTCGAGTTCGACCACGTGGTGCTGGTCGAACCGGGCCGGATCGCCACCGGCGAGGCCTATGGCCTGCGGCGACTTTATGTCGGGCTAACCCGCGCGGTATCGCGGCTAACGGTATTTCACGCAGAGCCCCTGCCGGCCGAGCTTCTGTTACGTACTATCAAAGGGGCCGACTTATAGCGGCCTATCCCGGCATTTTCGCCAGGCGCGTTGCGCGGTAGGCGGGGTAGCGGCATCCTTAGATGATCAATACGCTAAGTCCCGGGAAAACTACGATCAGTAACGGTGATGTTCGGTGGAAGCCAACCGCAATCATGCTGCGGCAACCGTCTACCTCGACAAGCTGGCCGAGGAACTTACTAACCGAGGCCTCCAGGCCTGGATCATGGCGCCCCCGGGCCGGGTGCCAAGCGTGTACATCACGAACCCGGCCGCGCGGGCGCTGGAGGAGAGCGTCTACGCCGATCGCGGCAAGGACGGGCTCTGGTGGTTCTGGTGGTCATGGGCCGAGCGGATCTCCATCGCCGACGACCTCGACGCCGCCGCCACCGCCATCACGCGCGTCCTGTCGCTCCCGCGTGGCGGCCGCGACTAACGTGTGCCGTTAGGGCATTGTGTTCCGTTGGGGGCGCTATACGACCCGAACGGCACACGATCACCTTCAAAGCCCGAAATGTCTCAACCTGAAGTTCAGGCATAAGACTAAGACTTTCACGCGGGCATCAGGCGTTAGTCGATGTCGTCGGCATCCCGGGAAAGGCGACCGTCGTTCCGCGCCAGACGAGGGCCCGGTTCGCGGGCGGCTGCATCGCCAGCGCGCCGAAGGACCTCAGCGTCCGGTCGGTCACCGCCACCAGGCCCAGGTAGGCCTGGGTCACGCCGTCCTCGAGGGCGGCCGCGAGCCGCACCGCCGAGGCGTCGCCGGTGACCGGGAACGGCAGCTGGTACGCGGGGTTGGCGGCGACCGGGGTCGCGCCCAGCTTCACCAGCATCGCCTCCAGGGTGTCGCGGGCCTCTTGGTGCGCGAGCCAGTCGGCGCGGGCGAGCGTCTCCGTGGCGCCGGTGGACATGGCGCCCACGACGCCGTAGCCGTACACGGCCGCGTGCTCGGCCGCCAGGGCCGCCTGCAGGGCCGAGACCGCGGTGGGGCCGCGCGGCGGCTTCTTCACGACCCCGGCCGGCCCTGCGAGATCCGGCTGGTCAGCGTGGTCACGTGGGTCGCCTCGGACGTCGCGATCGACGCGTAGAGCTGCGCCAGCGACGGGGAGGCGCCGGCCAGCCGGCCGAGCTGCGCGGACACGGCGGCCTGCTCGGCCTCCCTGAGCCGGGTGAGCGCCCCCGCCGAGGTAGCCGCGATCGCGGGCCGCGCGGTGGCCGTGGAGGGCGTCTTCTTGCCCGGCGGCTCGATCACCCGGGCGCGCAGCCTGGCCAGGTGCGCCTCATGCTCGGCCAGCAGCGGGGCGAGCGCGGGCCCGAGGGCGGAATACTCGGCCATGGTCTTGTTGTATATCCAGATCAGGTTCAGCTCGGCCGTCACCGCGTGCAGCAGCGTCTGCGTCTGCGGTGCCACCGGCGGCGGGCCGCTCAGCACGGCCGGGCCCTTGCATCCGCTCAGCGCGAGAAACAGGGGCAACGTCGTGGGCGACGCGGCGAGCAACTGACGCCTTGACAGCATAGGCTCTAAGCATGCCACGTCCCTGACGCTGGCACGGCGCGCCGCTCCTGGGGCGGCGCGTCGCCGCTGCGGCGGATGTGGCCGGTGGGTTTGCCGCCGCTGCGCGTCCGCGGCGGTACGCTGCGTCCGTGGCCTATACGCTGGACCTGCGAATATATAAGCCTAGGTGATAGTGGGTTCGGGGACTCGCGGACGAGGAGGTCGAGATGCCCGGTGGCTCCCGTTCTGCGGTCGGCCCGGTGAATGACAAGCGGCTGGCAGAACTGATCGAGCCCGTGATCGCCGCGTCCGGGATGGACCTGGAGTCCTTGCGGATGTCCGTCGCGGGCAAGCGACGGCTGCTGCGCATCGTCGTCGACGGGGACCACGGGGTCAGCCTCGACGACGCGGCCGACGTCAGCCGCGAGATCTCCGCGATGCTCGACCAGGCCAACGCGCTCGGCGAGGTGCCGTACACCCTCGAGGTCTCCTCGCCCGGGGTGGACCGCCCGCTGACCGAGCCGCGGCACTGGCGGCGCGCGGCCGGCCGGCTGGTCAAGGTCAAGGTGGCGGGCGAGGGCACGGTGGAGGGCCGGATCATCGCCGCCGACGCCGAAAGCGTCACGCTCGACCTGGCCAAGGGCGAGCGCCGGCTCGAGCTGGGGGAGCTGGGCGCGGGCGCCATTCAGATCGAGTTCGGGCGGATTCCGGACGCCGAACTCGACGAAGCAGAAGACGAAGACGAAGATCCGGACCTCGCCGACGCAGAAGACGGCGACGAAGACGACGAAGACCTTGGAGCTGGCGGCGATGGACATTGACCTGAGTGTGCTGCGCAGTCTCGAGAACGAGAAGGACATCTCGTCGGAAACGGCCATCAAGGCGATTGAGGACGCGCTGCTGATGGCGTACCACAAGACCGAGGGCGCCAACCCGGCCTCCCGGGTCGAGGTCAACCGGGGGACCGGGCACGTCACCGTCTGGGCGCGCGAGGCGAGCGAGGACGGGGTGACCGGGCGCGAGTACGACGACACCCCGGCCGGGTTCGGCCGGATCGCGGCCACGACCGCCCGGCAGGTGATCCTGCAGCGGCTGCGCGACGTCGAGGACGAGATCACCTTCGGCGAGTACGCGGGGCACGAGGGCGACATCGTGGCGGGCGTGATCCAGCAGGGCCGCGACCCGCGCACGGTCATGGTCGACCTGGGCAAGATCGAGGCCGTGCTGCCGCCGGCCGAGCAGGTGCCGGGCGAGCGCTACGTGCACGGCGAGCGGATCCGGTGCTATGTGTGGCGGGTCCGCAAGGGCCACAAGGGCCCGTCGGTGACGCTGTCGCGCACCCACCCGGACCTCGTCAGGAAGCTGTTCGCGCTGGAAGTGCCCGAGATCGCGAGCGGCGCGGTGGAGATCGTGAAGATCGCCCGCGAGGCCGGGCACCGGAGCAAGATCGCGGTGCAGTCCCACCAGCAGGGCGTGAACGCCAAGGGCGCCTGCATCGGCCCGGTCGGCAGCCGGGTTCGGAACGTGATGGCGGAGCTGCACGGGGAGAAGATCGACATCGTCGACTACTCCGACGACCCGGCCGAGTTCGTCGCCAACGCGCTCTCGCCCGCCCGGGTCACCCAGGTGGAGATCGTCGACCGCGAGGCGATGGAGGCGCGGGTGACCGTCCCCGACTACCAGCTCTCGCTCGCGATCGGCAAGGAAGGGCAGAACGCGCGCCTGGCCGCCCGGCTCACCGGCTGGCGGATTGACATCCGCTCGGACGGCGTCACCACCGCGCCCCCGGCCGGCGCGTCCTCCGGTTCGCGCTCCCAGTCCCCCGACGCCGCCAACGGCGACTCCTGACCCCAAGGGCGCGCCCGGAGGCGAACGGCGAAAACAGAGTAGACTAGGGTGGCAATGACGACCGCGCGTGCCGAGCTGCTGCTGCCTGAGTCCGGGAATCACCCCGTACGCACCTGTGTTGGCTGTAAAGCGCGCGCGGCGAAGTCCAGCCTGCTTCGCCTAGTGGTGGACGGGGACGGCATCGTGCCCGACCCCCAAGCGCGGCAGCCCGGCCGGGGCGCGTACCTGCATCCCAGCCAGGCATGCTTCGAACTGGCGCAACGGCGTCGGGCGTTCTCACGCGCACTGCGCGCCCCGGGTTCGCTCAGCGCCGAACCGCTTGCTTCGTACCTTTCCCGGGACGGACAGCCGGGCATAACATAGCTGTCGGAAACGGAGCGGGACGGTCAATGGCGACGGGAAGCAAGCTAGACAAGACGGAACACCTGTACGGAAAGCAGGTCGAGAAGCGATGAGCGCTCGATGAGCACCAGGCGATGAACGGCACGAACTGACGCCGACCCGGAGCACGCACGCTATGCGCCGGATCGGTTGATGATCCGGTTTTTTAAGGCCCATGGGACGGGCCGAACAGAGGAGCATAGTGGCGAAGGTCCGGGTTTACGAACTCGCGAAAGAGTTCGGAGTAGAGAGCAAGGTCGTCATGACCAAGCTCGAGGAGATGGGCGAGTTCGTACGTTCGGCGTCCTCGACGATCGAGGCGCCGGTGGTGCGCAAGCTCAAGGAGTCGCTCAACAGCGGTTCGGCCAAGCCGGGTCGTGGCGACGGCGGCGCGCCGTCCGGCGGACGCGACCAGGGCCGCCGTGATCAGGGCGGCCGCAACGACCGAGGCCCGGTCCGGGTGCCCGACGGCGCCCCGGCCGTCGGCGGTCCTGCGGCCCCGTCAGCCGCGCCGAGCGCGCCAAGCACAGGCGTGCGCCCGGGCACAGGCCCGCGTCCAGGCCCGCCGCGTCCGGTTCCGACCGTGCCCGGCGTCACCGCCCCCGGCGTCACCGCCCCCGGCGTTCCCGCAGCAGGTGCTCCGGCCGCTCCGGCCGCCCCGGCGCCGATCGCTGCGTCGGCCGCCCCAGTGGCTCCCGCGCGTCCGGCGGCGGCCCCAGGCCCGCGCCCGGCCGCACCCGGCCAGGGTGGCCAGGCCGGCCCGCGTCCGGGCGCACCGCGCCCGCAGGAGTCGCAGCCGCAGGAGGCCGCGGCAGGCACCGCGCAGGACGCGCCGCGTCCCGCCTCCGACGCCCCCCGCCCCAGCGGCGCGCCGAGGCCCGGCGCACCCGGCCAGCGCGGCCCGCGTCCCGGCCCGAGGCCAGGCAACAACCCCTTCAGCTCGACCGCGACCGGCATGGGCTCGGCTCCGGCCGCCCGTCCCGGCTTCGAGCGCACGGACCGGCCGGAGCGCACCGACCGCGATCGCGGCCCGCGCACCGGCGCGCCAGGAGCTCCCGGCGCGACCGGCCCCGGCGCTCCGCGTCCCGGTGACCGCGGTGACCGCGGTGACCGCGGCCCCCGTCCCGGCGGCCCGCGTCCCGACGGGGCAGGCGCCGGCTACGGCGCTCGTCCCGGCGCGCCCAGCGATGCTGGCGCGCGTCCTGGCGGTCCCCGCCCGGCCGGCCCCGGTGGCCCGCGTCCTGGTGGCCCGCGTCCCAGCCCGATGAGCATGCCGTCCCGCCCGGTGGGCCCGAGCGGTCCCGGCGGCGGCGGCGGTGGCCGTCCCGGCGGTCCTGGTGGCCCCGGCGCTGGCCGTGGCCCGCGTCCCGGCGGCGCTGGCGGCGGCTTCAGCGGCCCGCGTCCCGGTGGCGGGGGCGGTGCCGGTCGTCCGGCTGGCGCCGGCGGCGGCGCTCGTCCCGGCGGCGCCCCTGGTGCCGGCGGCGGCGCTCGTCCCGGCGGCGGCGGTCCTCCGGCCGGCGGCGGCGGCGGTCGTCCCGGCGGCGGCGGCCGTGGCAGGTCTGGCGGTACCGCGGGCGCCTTCGGGCGTCCAGGCGGCAAGCCGGGCCGTGCCCGCAAGTCGAAGCGGCAGCGGCGGCAAGAGTTCGACAACATGCAGGCCCCGTCGATTGGCGGCGTGTCGGTTCCGCGTGGTCGCGGCGAGGTCATCCGCCTCAGCCGGGGCGCGTCCCTGTCCGACTTCGCGGACAAGATCAACGCCAACCCGGCCAGCCTGGTCCAGGTGCTGTTCCACCTGGGCGAGATGGTCACCGCCACCCAGTCGGTCAACGACGAGACGCTCCAGCTGCTTGGCGCCGAGCTGAACTACGGCGTCCAGGTCGTCTCCCCCGAGGAGGAGGACCGGGAGCTGCTCGAGGCGTTCGACATCGAGTTCGGCGACGACGAGGGCGAAGAGGAAGACCTGGCCCCCAGGCCGCCGGTCGTCACCGTCATGGGTCACGTCGACCACGGCAAGACCAAGCTCCTCGACGCGATCAGGCACACCAACGTCGTCTCGAAAGAGGCGGGTGGCATCACCCAGCACATCGGTGCCTACCAGGTGACCTCCCAGGTCGACGGCCAGGAGCGGAAGATCACCTTCATCGACACCCCCGGTCACGAGGCGTTCACCGCCATGCGTGCCCGCGGTGCGCAGACCACCGACCTCGCGGTCCTGGTCGTCGCGGCCGATGACGGTGTGAAGCCGCAGACGACCGAGGCGCTTAACCACGCCCAGGCGGCCGGCGTGCCGATCGTGGTGGCGGTCAACAAGGTCGACAAGGAGGGCGCCGACCCGAACCGGGTCCGTGCCCAGCTGACCGAGTACGGCCTGGTGGCGGAGGAGTTCGGTGGCGACACCCAGTTCGTGGACGTGTCCGCGACCAAGGGGATCGGCATCGAGGCCCTGCTCGAGGCGATCATCCTGACCGCCGACGCCGCGCTCGACCTGCGTGCCAACCCCACGCAGGACGCGCAGGGCGTCGCGATCGAGGCCCAGCTCGACAAGGGCCGCGGCCCGGTCGCGACCGTGCTCGTGCAGCGCGGCACGCTGCACGTCGGTGACTCGATCGTGGCGGGCGAGGCCTACGGCCGAGTCCGGGCCATGCTCGACGAGGACGGCAAGCAGCTCAGCGAGGCGCCGCCGTCGCGCCCGGTGCAGGTCCTCGGCCTCACCGCGGTCCCGAAGGCGGGCGACAACTTCCTCGTCGTCTCCGACGACCGGATGGCCAGGCAGATCGCCGAGCGCCGGGAGGCCCGCGAGCGGACCGCCCAGTTCGCCTCGCGAGGTCGCCGGGTCACGCTCGAGGACCTCGAGTCGGCGCTGAAGGCCGGCGAGCGCGAAGAGCTGCTGCTGATCATCAAGGGCGACGTGTCCGGCTCGGTTGAGGCCCTGGAGGACGCGCTGCTCAAGCTGGACGTCGGCGAGGAGGTCAACCTCCGGGTTATCGGCCGCGGCGTCGGCGCGATCACGCAGGACGACGTGAACCTGGCCATCGCCTCCGAAGCGGTGATCATCGGCTTCAACGTCCGCCCGGCGGGACGAGCAGGCGAGCTCGCCCAGCGCGAGGGCGTCGATATCCGCTACTACTCGATCATCTACCAGGCGATCGAGGAGATCGAGGCCGCGCTCAAGGGCATGCTCAAGCCCGAGTTCGAGGAGGCCCAGCTCGGCACGGCGGAAGTCCGCGAGCTCTTCAAGGTGCCGAAGGTTGGCACCGTGGCCGGCTGCATCGTCCGCTCCGGCACGATCACCCGCAACAGCAAGGCGCGTCTGATCAGGGACAGCGTGGTGATCTCGGACAACCTCAACGTCGAGTCGCTGCGCCGGTTCAAGGACGACGCGACCGAGGTCCGCGAGGGCTTCGAGTGCGGTATCGGCATCGGCTACAACGACATCAGGCTCGAGGACGTCATCGAGACGTTCGAGATGCGGGAGAAGCCGCGCGTCTAACAACGTGCGACAACTCCGACAAAGCAGATGTACGTAGCCGCGCTGACGCTTGACGTGCTGCTTGGCGACGTCCGCTCTCTTAAGCAGAAGCGGGCCGTCGTCAGGCCGCTCGTCGCAGAGCTGCGCCGCCGCTACCCCGGTGTCGCGGTCGCCGAGACAGGTCATCTTGACCTCCACCGGCGGGCCGAGATCGGGGTGGCGGTGGTCTCAGACACCGCCGGGAACGCCACCGGGCTGCTCGACGATTGCGAGCGCCTGGTGGCGGGCCACCCGGAGATCGAGCTGCTGTCGGCAAGACAGCGTCTCTTTACCGAAGAGGAGTAACCGCCATGGACGCCGCTCGCACGCGCCGTCTCGCCGAACGAATCTCCAAGATCGTCGCCGAGCTGCTCGAGCGCCGGATCAAGGATCCGCGTCTTGGCTTCGTCACCGTGACCGAGGTCCGGCTGACCGCCGACTGGCGGGAGGCGAAGGTCTTCTACACGGTCCTCGGCACGCCCGAGGAGCAGGCCGACACGGCCGCCGCGCTGGCCAGCGCGACCGGCGTCATCCGCTCCGAGGTCGGCCGGATCATCGGCCTCCGGCACGCGCCGTCGATCGAGTTCGTGGCCGACGTGCTGCCCGACAGCGCCCGCCGGATCGACGACGCGATCGCCGCCGCCCGCCAGGCCGACGAGCAGCTCGCCCAGGCCCGCGAGGGCGCGACCTGGGCCGGCGACCCCGACCCGTACAAGAAGCCCGCCGACGACGATGAAGACGACTGGGACGAGGGCGAGGACGGCGATCTCGCCGACGGCGAGGAAATCGGCGACGGCGAACGCGGATGACCGCGCCAAGCGGCTTGATCATCGTCGATAAGCCGGGCGGCATGACCTCGCACGACGTGGTCGCGCGGGTCCGCCGCCTGGCCGGGACGCGCCGCGTGGGGCACGCCGGGACGCTCGACCCGATGGCGACCGGCGTGCTCGTCATCGGGGTGGAGAAGGCGACCAGGCTGCTCGGCTACCTGACGCTGACCGAGAAGACCTACGTCGGCACGATCCGCCTCGGCGCCTCGACCAGCACCGACGACGCCGAGGGGGAGCCGGCCGGCGGCAGCCCCGCCACCGACATCGTCCCCGGCGCCCTCGACGCCGAGATCGCGGAGCTGACCGGCGACATCTGGCAGGTACCGCCCGGCGTGAGCGCGATCAAGGTCAACGGCCAGCGGGCCTACAAGCTGACCAGGGCCGGGGCCGCCCCCGAGCTCGCCGCCCGCCCGGTCACCGTCTACGAGTTCACCGTCACCGACGTCCGCCAGGCCGGCGACTTCCTCGACATCGACGCGGTCATCCGCTGCTCGAGCGGCACCTACATCCGCGCCCTGGCCCGCGACCTCGGCGCCGCCCTCGGAACGGGCGGCCACCTGACCGCCCTCCGCCGCACCGCCGTCGGCCCCTACGATCTGGCCCAGTCTCACACCCTGCAAGAGCTCGAAGATCAAAAGCGCCAAACCCTCGATATCGAACGGACCGAGGCGACTCCGGCTCCCGAATTCCCCGCCCGCCCCGCGCCGACCTCATCCGCAGCCCCCGGCCCCGCCGCTGCCGCAGCCACTGCCGTAGCCCCCGCCACTCCCGTCCCGTGGATAACCCCGCTGGCAGAAGCCGCCGCCGCAGTCTTTCCCCGGCTCGACCTGACCGCCGAGGACGCCCACCGCCTGGCCCAGGGCGCGCGCCTCCCGCTCCCGTCCCCGGACTGCCCCGCCCCAGGCGCCCCAGTGGCCGCATTCGACCCAGACGGCGCGCTGGTCGCGCTTGTCACAGCCGAATCGGGCTCCCTCCGCTCGCTAGCTGTCTTCACCGCCCCGTAGGCTTGTGCCGAGCTAAGGAGGGCCGCAGACCCGTGTACCGCTGGCAGGGGCTTGATGAGGTGCCCGCAGAATGGGGCGACTCCGTCGTCACGATCGGTGAGTTCGACGGCGTGCACCGGGGCCACCAGAGCATCGTCGCCCGGGCGGCCGAGCTCGGCCGCGAGCGGGGGCTGCCGGTGGTGGCGGTGACCTTCGACCCGCATCCGGACGAGG
>DATCGA010000177.1:0-2162 GCA_036509215.1 Trebonia sp. | reverse complement strand
ATGCCATCCGTATCTCTGCCCGACGACGCCAGCCTGGAGCAGCTCCGCAAGCAGGCCAAGGACGTGCGGGACCTGGCCCGCGCGGGCGTGCCCGGAGCCCTGGATCTGGTCGCCGAGTATCACCCGAAGGGCGCGCACGCGGTCACGCTGGCCGGCGCGCAGCTCGTGGTCGCCCGGCACAACGGGTTCGCGTCCTGGGCGCGGCTGAAGCAGCACCTGGAGATGATCGAGCGGTACCGCCGGTCCCCCGACGAGGTCGACCAGACCTCCGGAGCGGCGGATGAGTTCCTCGCGTTCGCCTGCCTGCGCTTCGGCGGCGACGACGAGCCCTCCCGCTGGGAACGAGCGGCCCGGGTGCTGGCCGCCCACCCGGAGCTGACCCGCTCCAGCATCTATGTCGCGGCCGCCGCCGGGGACGAGGCGTCGGTCCGGGCGCAGGTCGCGGCCGACCCGGCGCTGGCCAGCCGCGAGGGCGGCCCGTACGGGTGGGAGCCGCTGCTGTACCTCGCGAGCGCCCGGCACGACCCGGGGATCAGCGAGGAAGCCACGCTCGGCACGGCCCGCGCGCTGCTGGAGCACGGCGGCGACCCGAACGCCGGCTACCTGTGGCACGGCCTGTACCCGCCGTACACGGCGGCGACCTGCGCGCTGGGCAGCCACGACGAGGACGAGCACCCGCACGCGTTCGCGCTCGCCGAGCTGCTGCTGACCGCGGGCGCCGACGCGAACGACGGGCAGTTGCTGTATGACCGCCAGTTCGGCCGCGACGACCGGCACCTGGTACCGCTGTTCGAGCATGGTCTCGGCCGCGGGGACGGCGGGCCGTGGGCGATGCGGTTCGGCGACAAGGCCGACTCGCCGCGCGAGATGCTGCGCGGGCAGCTGTGGTGGGCGATCGTGCACGACATGCGCGACCGGGTCCGGCTGCTGGTCGAGCACGGCGTCGACTTCCGCACGCCGTACGCGGCACCGGGCGGACGGCCGACAGCGCTGCGGAACTCCGACGGGCTCACCCCGGCCGGGCTGGCGAAGCTGAGCGGGTACCCGGAGCTGGCCGGGTGGCTGGTCAGCCGCGGCGCCGCCCCGCCGGCGCTCGACGAGGTCAACTCGCTGATCGCTGCCGTGCTGGCCGGAGACCGGGACACCGCGACGCGGCTGCGGGCCTTCGCCCCCGAGGCGCGCGAGCGGCGGCCCGGCCTGATGGCCTGGGCGGCATCGGGCTGCAAGCTCGACGCGATCGCGCTGCTGGCCGAGCTCGGCTTCGACGTGAACGCCCGCGGCCGCCTCGACATCCCGCTCGAGCAGCAATGGTTCACCCCGCTGCACGAGGCGGCGCAGACGGGCGACGTCGAGATGGCGAGGCTGCTGCTGGGGCTGGGCGCCGACCCGAACATCAGGAGCGAATGGGGCGCGACGCCGCTGGACAGCGCCCGGCAGCACGGCCGGGAGGCCGTCGCCGAGCTGCTCGAGCCCCTGACCGCTACGGCTGCGGGCCGGTGACCGTGATCCGGGTCGCGGCGCTCAGCTTCACGACGCCGACGCCGTCCATCTGGTTTCGTCCGCGGATTGACCGTGGTTGCTGGCGGATTCTGACCCGTCGGCGGCGGGAGGATGGGGGCCTTGTTCGCGGGAAGTGACCGCGTCGGACCGCCGCGCGCGCGGAAATGTGAGTGCATCGTGTTGCGGGAAGCCGCACACTGCTGTGGTGAGCGCGCCGCCTGCCGAGGGAGCCAGGATTGCCTGGCAGGACGTTCCGCAGCCGGTGCGCGTGGCCATCGAGCAGGTCTGCGGTGCCCCGGTGACCGAGGCCCGGGACCAGCCGGGCGGCTTCAGCCCGGGGATGGCCGCGCGGGTCCGCTGCGCGGACGGGACCGGGTGGTTCGTCAAGGCGGCATCGGCCGAGGTCAACCCTCACGCCCCCCGGCTGCACCGCCAGGAGGGGAGTGTGCTCGCCGGGCTGGACCCGCTGATCGCTGCCGGGCGGCTGCCGGTGCCGCGCCTGCGCGGGACAGCCGAGTCCGGGCTGTGGTTCGCGCTCGTCACCGACGACGTGGCGGGCAGGCAGCCGGCGCTGCCATGGCGCGACGGCGAACTCGGCGCGGTGCTGGCGGCACTCGACCGGATGGCCGCCGCCCTGACTCCGGCTCCGGTGACGGCCCCCG
>DATCGA010000176.1:0-25705 GCA_036509215.1 Trebonia sp. | reverse complement strand
CGTCCTTCAAGGCGGCCCGCAGGTCGTCCAGGAACCCGGGCACTCCCACCTCTTTCTCGACGTACTCGGCGGTCACGCCGTCCACACCGGGGGTGTTCGCGCCCTTGTTGCCCGCGACCCGGCTGAACGCCACGATCAGCGTCGCCGGGTCGTGCACGAGGTTGAACAGGTCATCAAACCGGCGGCCGGGACCGGCCGCCGCCCAACGGTGAAGCTTGGCCTGCATCCCCGCTACCCGCGACCACGGCCCCTCCGGGGCCGGGCCGGGAGCGCTGCCATTCGGCGGCGCGTCTTGCGGCATTGCAGCCTCCTTCCCTTCTCGAAACCGCTGCCGCCCTTCGCCATGTGGCCGGCTCTCCCGGCCCCGGACTACTACGGCGGCTCCGCCCCACCCGCTCCGTTCGGCGGTCGGCGCGCCTATCTCCAGACGGCAGGCCGGGTGCCTGCCCCCGGGGAACCGGCAGCGGGTGGTTCCCATGTTCACTGCGATCCGCTCAGCGGATTAGGAGCCCGGCTTTACCCCGGCGGCCTCGCCACGCCTACGCCGCAGTCATTCAGCGTGGCCTTCCGGACGGTCATTTGAAACCTCCCGGAAGTTCCCGCCGCAACGTGAAACAGCGGGACGCACCGCACCCGGCCCATATCCGCCAGATTTGAGCCGGTGTCAAGGTCAAGGGCGTAACAACGCCGGTTCCTCTCGTACTCCTTTCCGCCACACTCGCCGGACCCGCCCCATCTGGCAGTACTGAGACGTCCCGGCTTTGTCAGGGCTGCTCTCGCCCTCCCCGCCACCACGCGGCTCAGGCTGCCCTCAGCTACAGCGACCTGCTGCGACAGGCCACCGGTGAAGGTCTCCCACCTCCACTCGGATCACAGCGCCTCATGGCGCACCACGTTGACTTGACAGGGAAGACCATCGCGCAGGTCAGCTTCGGCGCCATCGTCACCGGGTCGTCGGCCGACGGGGCCTCGTCGGCGATGCCGAGCGCGTTCACGCCCAGCTCCCGCCAGGCCCGCTTGGCCCGGGTCGGCCCGAGGTCGGCGCCGCCGTGCTTCTTGGATCCGCCGACGATGGTGGGGGCGATGTCGCCGGCCCTGCGCGCCCAGGGCTCCGCCCCCGGCCAGCCGTTGGCGGCCATCAGCCCGGCCAGCGCCCGGCCGACCGTGCCGGGGTCGCCCTGTGGCTCGGGCCAGCGGAAGTAGGCGAAGTCTTCCTGCCGCATGGCGACCAGCACGAACCGCGGCCGCAGCTGCGGCACGCCGTACTGCGAGGCGTGCAGCAGCCGCCAGTCGGCTACGTAGCCGAGCTCGGCCAGCCGGTCGAGCACGCGCTGCCGGTAGGCGGCGAACCGGGGCAGCGAGAGCCCGCGGACGTTCTCGAGCAGCAGCGCGCGCGGCCGGATCGTCCCGCACAGCTCGATCGCCCAGGCGAACAGGTCGCGCTCGTCGGTCGCGCCGAGCTGCTTGCCCGCGATGGTGAACGGCGGGCAGGGCACGCCTCCGGCCAGCAGGTCCACCCCGGCGTACTGGTCAGGGCGCCAGACGGCGGGGTTGGCGGCGTCCCCTTGCGCGACCTTCCACTGCGGCCGGTTGTGCCGCAGGGTGGCGCACGCGTTCTGGTCAAGCTCGACCGACAGCTCGTGCTCGAACCCGGCCAGCTCAAGCCCGAGCGACTGCCCGCCCGCCCCCGCGCAGACCTCGACCACCCGGTAGTGCGACAGCTCGGCCTCCCTAAGACAGTCTGAGACGGTTAGCATCATCCCGCATAACCGCCGCGCCGGGGCGGACCGGCGCCGACCCGGTGAGGCGGGCAAGGCCACGTCGTTGAGCGCATTCATCACGTGCAGACCCAACAGCTCTTCCCGCCACCACTGAGGTTCGGTGACGCAGTCCCGCACCACCGGCGGAAGCAACGACAGAACCTCGGTCCCGAGAAGACTCGTTCTGGATGCCAACTAGCTCATCTCCCTTTCACACAAGCACCAGGGGCTCCCGGGAGAACGGGCCTGATGCGAACACGGTGGACGTCACCCGCGCCCAGGCCCGCCCGTTCCTGTTCTTCCACGCCATCCACAGGCCGCGCACTGGACCGTCCCGCCGAAAACCGCTCGCACCACCTGCTGGGCGCGGGACTGGAGAATGGGCGACATCGTCCCGACGCGAAATACCCCGACCCGGGGGCGACGAGGATGATAACCACCGCAGTGAGCACCGTCAGGGCGGGGCCCGTCTACATCAGCTGCACCGCCCGGAAAACGGGCTGCGGCATCGCCGGGGCCAAGGCATTCGATGTTGTCAGCATCCGCTCCAATCGGGTCGATTGTGGCAAATGTTAGCGGTGATGCTGGCGACGCTCGCATCTTTGGCCCGCCTAACCACTCTCGCTCTGCTTCACGGCTAAGACAGAGAAGATACATGGCGTTTCCGGTGCTATGGTCCCTGAAACGCCATGGATTTCGAAATGATGATCTTGTCAGTGAGATTCAACTATCTTTTTCGGTCCGCGCTCGGGCCAGGGGGTGCTGACGGTTGGCGCTGGGGCCACGGACCGTTCGAGATGAAGGATTTGTGCTTTTGACTGCTGATTTGGAGTCGGCCTACCCGGCGTCGGGTGCCGGGGCGGTGGGCAGGGCGTCGGGGCCGTCGGCCAGCAGCGCCTGCAGGCCGGGTTCGTCGAGGATCCGGATGCCCAGCTCGACCGCCTTATCGTACTTGGAGCCGGCGTTCTCGCCCGCCACCACGAAGTTGGTCTTCTTGGAGACCGATGCGGAGACCTTGCCGCCCGCCGCCCGGACCGCCTCGGCCGCCTCGTCGCGGCTGAGCCCGGGCAGCGTCCCGGTGATCACGACGGTCACGCCGGCCAGCACGCGCGACGCCGCCGCCGACGGGTCGAACCCCGGGGTATCGAGCTGCACCCCGGCCGCCCGCCACTTGGCCACGATCTCGGCGTGCCAGTCGACCGTGAACCACTCCACCACCGACGCCGCGATCGTCGGGCCGACGCCGTCCACGATCGCCAGGGCGTCCGGCGACGCGGCCGCGATCGCGTCGACCGACCCGAACGCCTCCGCCAGCGCCCTGGCCGCGGTCGGCCCCACGTGCCTGATCGACAGCGCGACCAGAATCCGCCAGAGCGGCCGGGTCTTCGCCTCCTCGAGGTTGATGATCAGCGCGTGCGCGACGAGCTTGAGGCCGCCCGCCTTGTTCACGAAGAACGGGCTGGCCGCCAGCTTCTCGTCGGTCAGGTCGAACAGGTCGCCTTCGTCGGCCACCAGGCGATCGCTGAGCAGGGCCACGACCGCCTCGTAGCCGAGCGCCTCGATGTCGAGCGCACTGCGCGAGGCGAGGTAGAACAGGCGCTCGCGGAGCTGGGCGGGGCAGGCCACCGTGTTGGGGCAGCGCCAGTCGACCTCAGCCTCGTCGCGCCTGAGCGGGGTGCCGCACTCCGGGCACTGGCGGGGGAAATTGAACTCCCGCTCGTCGCCGGTGCGCAGCTCCGCCACCGGGCCGACCACCTCGGGGATGACCTCGCCCGCCTTGCGCAGGATCACCGTGTCGCCGATCAGCACGCCCTTGCGCTTGACCTCGTCCTCGTTGTGCAGGGTCGCCCGGTCCACGGTCGAGCCGCTGACCTTGACCGGGGCCATCACCGCGAACGGGGTGACGCGGCCGGTCCGGCCGACCCCCACCCGGATGTCGAGCAGCTTGGTGTTGACCTCCTCGGGCGGGTACTTGTAGGCGATCGCCCAGCGGGGCGCCCGGCTGGTCGCGCCCATCGTCCGCTGTACGTCGATCGGGTCGATCTTCACCACCACGCCGTCGATGTCGTACGGCGTCTCGTGCCGGTGCCCGGGGTCGGCGTAGTAGTCGATGTAGCGCTGGACCTCGGCCAGCTCGGAGACCACCTTGTACTTGTCGCTGACCGGCAGACCCCAGCCGCTCAGCCGCTCGTACCAGCCGGACTGCGTATCCGGCGCCCCTTCGAGGTGCCCCTCGTCGCTCGGCCCGGCCGCCGACCCGACGATCGCGCCGTCGGCGTCCGCGACGTCGGATACTCCGGCGCCGGTCGCGGCGCCCACCACCCGGCCGATGCCGTGCACGATCGCCCCGAGCGCGCGGGACGCGGTGACCCGCGGGTCCTTCTGCCGCAGGGACCCGGCGGCGGCGTTGCGGGGATTGGCGAAGGCGGGCTTGCCCGCCTCCTGCAGCGTCTCGTTCAGCCGGTCGAACGCCGCCGCCGACAGGAACACCTCGCCGCGCACCTCGAGCAGCTCCGGCACGTCGTCCCCGGCGAGCCGGTCAGGGACCGACTTTATCGTTTTCACGTTCAGCGTGACGTCCTCGCCGGTCCGCCCGTCACCGCGGGTGGCGGCGCTGGTGAGGCGACCACGCTCGTACACCAGGTCGATCGCGAGCCCGTCGATCTTCAGCTCGCACAGGTAGGGCCCGGTCCCGCCCAGCCTAGCGGCGCGATCGGACCAGGCGGAAAACTCCTCGGCCGAGAACACGTTGTCGAGGCTGAGCAGCCGCTCCAGGTGCTCGACGGCGGTGAACTGAGTCGATATGGCGCCGCCGACGTGCTGGGTGGGCGAGTCGGGCGTGCGCAGCTCGGGGAACTCGTCCTCGATCTGATTGAGCTCCCGCAGGCCCTTGTCGTACTCGATGTCAGAAATCGTCGGCGCGTCGAGCACGTGATAGCGGTACTGCGCGTCAAGCAGCCTCTCGCTCAACTCGGCGTGCTGCCGCCTGGCCTCAGTCAGCTCCATTTGTCATTCCCGTCCCTCGGGGAGTCCTCGGTCCGTCACGCCAGCTCCGCCATCAGCTCCGGCAGGATCCGCCCCGCCTCCCGGCACCAGCGCAGGGCATCGCGCGCCTGCGTCGGCGACACTCCCGCCAGCCCGCAGGCCGGGGTGATGACGACCTGCTCGGCGCAGCTGGCCGGGGGAAGCCCGATCTTCCGCCACACCTCCCGAACGGCGTCGGCGGTGCGTTCCGGAGTCGGCCGGGTCCGTTCGCCGCCATTGCCGGACGGGACGGAGAAGGCGCCGATCAGCAGCCCGGATCCCCCCTCGACGATCTCCGCGAACTTGTCGTAATCACCATGCCTGAGCAGGCTGAGGTCAAACGAGACCGCGTCCGCCCCCGCCTGCGTGATTATCTCGAACGGATAGCCGGAAGCGCAGCAGTGCACGATCGTGTAGGCGCGTGTCGCGGCCAGCACCTGGCCGAGCCGGTCGCGCAGGACTTCCCGGTCGGGCATGCGGACCCGGGACAGCCCGCTTGGGGTCGGGATCGCCCCGTCCGCGACGGCCGGGAGCGACGGCTCGTCGAACTGCACCAGCAGGGTCGCGGCGGGAAGGCGCTTGGCGACCTCGGCCACGTGCGCGGCCGCCCCCTCGGCGAGCGAGGCGGCGAGGTCCTCGACCAGGCCGGGGTCGGCCAGCGCGGGGTTGAGCGACCGGGTCTGCTCGAGCGCGGCGGCCAGCGTCCACGGGCCCGCGAGCTGGATCTTGACCGGCCCGTCGAACCCGTCGAGGACCTCCTCCATCGCGTCCAGGTCAGACGAGAGCATGGACCTTGCGCGGCGCATGTCGCGACCGGGCCGCTCGGTGATCCGCCAGCCGCGCGGGGTCACGTCGACCGGGATGTCCACCAGCAGCGCCGCCGTCCGGCCAATGATGTCGGCCCCGGGCCCGCGGCCGGGCAGCTCGGCCAGGTGCGGCAGGTCGGGAAGCTCGTCCGCGATCGTCCTGGCCGCCTCCATCGGGTTCTCGCCCGGCATCGAACCGATCCCTGTCGCCGTACCAGGCACCCACGGAAACGCTTGTTTTTCGGCCACAATGCCGAGCTTATCTGCCGGGCCACCGAGGGGGCTTACCGTCGTCACCGCGCGGCGGCGGAAGCTCCTGCCAGTCACCGCCATCCATGTACCTGCGCTCCTCGCGACGTTGCCGGAGCATGGACTTGAGCAGTGGAAGCGCGACGACCAGAAGCATGCCGACGGCGATCCCGATCGCGAAGAACAGGCCGATGACGATCGCGACCACCTCGAAGCCCCTCATCGGTCCTGCCCCGGTCCCTGCGATCCCGGCCCGTCGTCGGTGGTGTCGTTCCTGGGCGGCTCAGCGCTGCCGGGCAGGAGGTTCCGGAGGTACCCGTCGTCGCGGGTGAAGACGCCGTAGATGACGCGGGCGCCGGCGCTGAGGGGATCTGGCGACTCCCCCAGCAGGGTCTTCTCGTTATCCTCGCGTCTCGATCCGAGGATCGCGCCGCCGACGACCCCGAAGGTCACCCCGAAGAGGAAGTCGATGAGGATCGCTATCGCCGTGAGCTGCTCGACGAAGTTCATGTGGGCCTCCGAAGGGTCCGCAGTGCTCCACCTGGCCTGGCAGAACCAGATGTTTTGCCCAGCCCGTCCGACCTATGCCACCAAGACAGTGCCTCTGGAATATCCGGACTGTTCATACATCATCATCAATTAGGGGATGCCCAGGATGATAAGGACTAAACTGGCCATCCGACTGGCACCGATTGACAGTCTCCGAGGTATGATCAGGGTCATCGGTATTGCCTGACCCGGGGGATTCATAGGATTGATCCAAATGGTCCTCAACAGCCCTTCCGGCATTACCACGCAGACACCAATGATCAGGCTGCCTCGCCACCCCAGGACCGCAAACGTGCTGGTACGAGGCGCAGACGATGAGGAGGCGACGATGGCTGTCGCAGCGTACGCGCGGATCGCGGAGGAGCTCAGAGGCAGGATTGTCTCGCGCAATATCAAGCCGGGCGGGCCGTTGCCGAGCGAGCTTGAGCTCAGGGACCAGTACAAGGCGTCAAGAAATACCGTGCTCGATGCGATTAAGAAGCTGAAAGACGAGGGCCTGGTCGAGACCCGGCCCGGGCAGGGATGGTTCGCCCGGATCCGGATCGTGCCGTTCGTGAACTCCATCGACTGGGCCGATGACGCTGCGATCGAGCAGGCCCGGGCCAGGGGCCGGGTCCCGAGGGCGGCGCCGCCAACCGTCAACCTGCAGCCAGCCCCGATCGAGATGGCGGAACGGCTGCAGGTTGCAATCGGAACCGAGATGATCGTGCGGCGCCAGGAGTGGTTCCTGGAGGAGCTGCCATGGAAGCTGCAGACCGCCTGGTGCCCAAAGACCTGGTACGACCAGGGCGCCGACCGGCTACTGATCGCCGAGGACATCCCCGAAGGGCTTGGCGCCTACCTGCACGGCGCGCTCGTCCTGCGCCCGGTCGGCACCAAGTTCTACTTCCTGCCGCGCAAGCCGAACAGCGGCGAGATCGACTTCTTCTGCTTCCCCGACGAGACCGACGCCCCCTACGTCATCGAGCTCATCCGCACCGCCTGCATAGCCGACGACGACGGGTCGCGCCCCTTGTACACGGCCGTCGGAATCTATGCAGGCGACAGGAACCGGTTCGAGAGCTCGCGGTCGGCGCTGCCGAGCGAGCGTCCGGTGGCTAGTCCCAACGCGATGAGCTGAGGCTTACCAGCGTCCGGGCGGACTGCGCGCTGTTGCTCGACGCGCCCGACCGGAGCGACCCCCGCCGCCGGTCCTCCCTGCGGATAGCGAGCGAGAGCTTGAGAAAGGCGCCGATGCAGGTACCGACGATGATCGTGATTACCCCGAGTACGACAAGACTGGCCATGATGCGGCCTCCCAGCTGCTTCCCGCGGCAAGCCGCAGATCCCCGATGAACCGACGGGTCGGATGGGGCCTCACGCTCGTGTCATTCGACTAGTCCGGTGAGTCCCTGCGTACCCAGAGAACTAACCTGCTAGACTCGGTCCGACACTCCTGATGATCCAGGAGGTTAGACCCATACCAACCTGTCTTAGCCTGGTTATACCGCGTGACATGCGGGCATAAACCAGACAGCACCGGATATTCCGGTGACCCTGGCAGGTGGGACGGTCAGGGTTGTTGGTACCGATGGAGGGGCTATGCCTCAGAACCAGCCGATGTACAGGCACATCGCCGACGACCTGCGCGCGCAGATCACAACCGGGAAGCTCAAGCCGAACGCGAAGCTGCCGACCGAAGGCGAGCTAAGCGACAAGTTCGAAGCGTCCAGGAACACCGTGCGTGAGGCCATCAGGCGGCTCACGGACGAGGGCCTGCTTGAGTCTAGGCCGGGCCAGGGAACGTTCGTGGCGACTAAGGTCGATCCCTTCGTCACGGTCCTCACCGCCGACCCGAAAACCGGCTTCGGGGGCGGGGAAACCGCCGCGTACGCCTCCAAGGTGCGCGAAGAGCACCGGGTGCCGACGAGCTCGGTCCCCCGGGTCGAGGTGGTGACGGCCTCGGACGCGGTCGCCAGCCTGCTCAGCATCCCGCCGGAGACGCAGGTCGTGAGCCGCTCGCAGAATCGCTACATCGACGACATCCCGTGGTCTGCGCAGACCTCGTTCTACCTCATGGACTTCATCACCAAGGGCGCCACCAAGCTGCTCATGGCACTGGACATCGAGGAGGGCAGCGTGCGCTACCTAGACAGTGAGATCGGCGTCCGGCAGACCGGCTACCGCGACTGGCTCACCGGCCGACTGGCGACAGAAGAGGAGCAAGCCTTCTTCGGGATCGGCCACAACGCCGCGGTCTTCGTCGACTCCCGCGTCGCGTTTGACCAGAACAACACCCCTATGCGGCTGACCGTAACCATTTTCCCGGTCGACCGTAATCAGCTCATCGTCAATGTTGGACCCAATGTGCCCATGTTGGCTGACAACGACAACGCCGGCCGGAAAAAATGATTCATGGAGGAGCCAGTGGGGATTAAAGGCATCGAGCACGCGACGCCTGCGATCCAGGTGGGCCATGTTCACTAGCCCCCAAAGTTAGTGAAATCGACCGCTTCGAGCGGCCAGTGGTCCCATTTGACACGACGAGGACGTCTTTTGCTGGCTCCACCGATACCGCGCGCGCCCGGGCCGCTAGCGTCCGTGGCGGCTAGATTTGGCATATTGCGGGTCGATGACCGGGGACGACGCACTCCGTGGCATGTGCTCCGGGACAACCGCGACTTCCGGTTGTACTTCATTGGCAGCGTCACCTCCGACTTCGGCACCTGGCTGCAGAACACCGCCCAGGTTGTTCTCGCCTACCAACTGGCGCACTCGGTGCTCGCCGTCGGGCTGGTCACGTTCGCGCAGTTCACCAGCCCGCTGCTGCTCGGCCCGTGGGCCGGCGTGGCGGCTGACAAGTTCGGTGGACGCCGCACCCTCCTTGGCACCCAAGTCGTCTCGGCGGTAACGGCCGCGACCCTGGCCGGCCTGGACTTCGGCGGCCTGCTGAACGTATGGTTCCTGGTCACGGGCGCAATCGTGACCGGTCTGGCGTTCACGTTCGCGCTACCGGCGCGGAACGTCACCGTGCAACGGCTCGTTCGACCAGAAAAGCTCAAGGCCGCCTTCGCCATGGACTCGGTCTCCTACAACCTCGGCCGGGCAGTGGCACCGCTCTGCACGATAGCTATGGGCCTAACCGGAGTCAGCTTCGCCTGGGCCTTCACGGCGAACGCGGTCTCATTCGTCGCCTTCGGCGTCATCCTGTGGCTGAGTCGCATGCGCGGCGCGGCCGAGCCGCTGCAACGCTCGCGGGTCAGGGACGGCTTCCTGATCGCCCTCCACGACCCTCGCATCTTGATCCTGCTGCTGATGGTGGCCGCGGTTACCGTCGCGGACGACCCCATCCTGGTGCTCGGCCCCGCGATTGCCAGGCAACTGCACGCGTCGGCTGCCTCGTCCGGCTGGTTCATCGCGGCGCTCGGCGGCGGCACCGTTCTCGTCTCGTTTCGCCGGTCCAAGCACCGGCCCACGGTCCGACTGGCGGCGATCGCGCTGGCCGCGCTGGCCCTGTTCATGATCCTGTTCACCCACGCCCCGACGATGTGGATCGCCGTCCTGGCCGCCCTCGGCGCCGGCGGTAGCTGCTTGATCGCCAACTCGGTCACCCGCGCCGTGCTCGCCGAGCGGGCAGGCTCGGACAACAGCGCCGCCATCATGGCCGTGTGGGCGATCGCCTGGGCGGGCAGCAAGCCATTCGCGGCCCTGCTTGACGGTGCGCTCGGCAGTTGGATCGGTCCGCAGTGGACAGGCGTGATCCTCGCGACGCCAGCCCTCGTCCCGATTACCGTGATCGTTGTGCTGCTGGCCCGCGACCTCCTGCAGCAGTCATTCCGTGGCATTCGCCAGGTGGGCGTCGGAGGCTGATTCGTCGTCGGCTGGGCGGGATCCGAGAATCTCTGGCCCCTTGCGCCGCCTTGGCCTTTTCCCGTCAAACCAGACATCAACCATCGAAAAGGGTAGATGACAATATTGCTCGCTATCGACATAATCAAAGGGATGGCGGACCCTACCCCGACTAAGTCCTAATGGGCCACACCTGGGGCCAGGCCGTCGTGTTTCGCGATCAGCGCGATAGCAGGAGGTGCCCATGGCGAAATTCCACGCCCGCCCGTCTCTTCAGTATCGGTACGAGCACTACGACCCCAAAGGCGAATAGCAGCGCCAGCGCGTCAGCCTAGGACAGGTATTAGGCCGCGCACCACACGACTCTGGCCCCGGCGGGCGGTATACGCCGGGGCCAGAGTCGTCCCTACCTGAATCAGGAGCGGAGATGATTATGGCTCAGCGACGATTCCGCTGGACAACCTTTGACGTGACCCGCTCCCTGCCGCCGACCTGGCAGGCGCACATCAGAACGGTGGCAGCCGACGCCGATTTTCGCAAGTTTCCCCGGACGCCGGTCTTGTCGCGCGAGGGGCCGGAGGTCCCGCACATCGTCCGCGGCCGTGTTCACGCCGACCAGGTAAGGGAACGCCTGCCGTGGCTCCACCAGGCGTACCGCGGCGACTTCCTCGAGCTTGCCCGGGAGGCGTGCGGGGAGCGTGTCGCCGCCGCGCACGACGAGCGCTACGGCGTCGTCGTGCGCGGCGTGCAGCAGGGCGCCGGCATGCGGTTCGAGTGCCATGTCGACTCCAACCCGCTGACCGGACTGCTCTTCTGCACCGATCACCCGGCGGGCGGGGAACGGTGATGAGCTTCTACACGGAATCCTGCCCGGAAGCGACCCGGCCGCCCGAGCTGAACAGGCACCTGTACGGGGACGAATAGCCGAGCCCCGAAGCCAACCAGGCTCGATAGAGATCGGCGAAGGCCCGGCGGCGGTATACGCCGGGCCTTCGCCTTTCCCGCCTTCTCGGTACAGACTAGACCAACGCCCCGAACAATTCCAGTCATACCAAATTTTGGTATACCCTGGATGAGAGGCAGGGAGGGCATGTGGCAGTGTCGCCGAGATACCAGCAGATCGCTGACGATTTGCGTCGACGGATCGAGTCCTGCGAATTCACAGTGAACACGCCGTTGCCCACGGAGAGAGACCTGCAAGAGAAGTATCAGGCGTCTCGCAACACCATCAGGGACGCCATCAAGTTTCTCGCGCAGCAACACCTCCTGGAGACCAGGCCAGGCCGGGGGACCTTCGTCGCCGAGGAGATCGATCCCTTCGTCACCACGCTGTCGAACGACCCAGGGACCGCACCCGGCGGCGGCGGCGGCGAAGAGGGCGCGACGTACCCGGCGGCAGTGCGCGATCAGGGCAGGGAGGCCGGGGCTGGCACGCCAACAGTGCAAGTGATCAAGTGTCCCTCTCAGATCGCGGATCGACTGCAAATCGAGGAGACCAAGCTCGTAGTCAGCAGGCTTCAAAAACGCTTCATCGACGGCACCATCTGGTCCTCGCAGACGTCGTACTACCCGCTGGATTGGGTGCAGAGGGGCGCTGAGGGGCTGCTGGACCCCGAAGATATCCCTGCGGGAGCCGTAGCGTACCTAGCAGAAACCATCGGCTTCAAGCAGGTCGGATACAGGGATCTAGTCTCAGTCCGGCTGGCGAACGACTGGGAGCAAGAGCTCTTCAACCTGACGCACAACCACACGGTCATCGAGGTCTACCGGACGTCCTTCGCCGAGGACGAGACTCCGATCCGCGTCACCGTCACGGTTCTCCCCTCCGACCGCAATCAGATCACCTACAACTTCGGCACCGTACCGGATCAGCGAGAAGCACCGGTCCGGCTCTAGCGGGTGGCGGAGATGGTGGCGCTGCCGAGCACCGTGTCGCCGTCGTAAAGGACGGCAGCCTGCCCCGCAGCAACGCCGCGGGCGGGGTCATCGAGCCGGATCTCGACGACGGGACCCTCCTGCCAGGCCGTGCACGGGTGGACCTCGCCGTGGGCGCGGAGCTGGACCGAGCACTCGATCGGCGCCGACGGCGGCTCGCAGCCGGTCCAGACCGGGCGGATCGCGGTGATCTCGCGTACCCCGAGGGCGTCGGCCGGGCCGACGGTGACCGTGTTGCTCACCGGCTCGATCGACAATACGTAGCGGGGCCTGCCGTCGGGGGCCGGGCGGTCCAGGTAGAGGCCCTTGCGCTGGCCGACGGTGAAGCCGTGCACGCCCTCGTGGGCGCCGAGGACGGTGCCGTCCTGGTCGACGATCTCACCCGGGGCCGAGCCGAGCTTGCGGGACAGGAACCCGCGGGTGTCGCCGTCGGCGATGAAGCAGACATCGTGGCTGTCCGGCTTGTCCGCGACCAGCAGGCCGCGCTCGGCCGCCTCGGCCCGGACCGAGGTCTTGGGCGTGTCCCCGAGCGGGAACATCGCGTGCTCGATCTGATCCTTGGTGAGGACGGCGAGGACATAGGACTGGTCCTTGCCGGAATCCACCGCCCGCTGCAGCGCGCCGGAGTCGCCGTCGATCCGCGCGTAGTGCCCGGTGCAGACCGCGTCGAAGCCGAGCGCGAGCGCCCGGTCGAGCACCGCCTCGAACTTGATCTTCTCGTTGCAGCGCAGGCACGGGTTGGGGGTTCGGCCCGCCGCGTACTCGGCGACGAAGTCGTCGACCACATCGCGTGCGAACCGCTCGGCCAGGTCCCAGACGTAGAACGGGATGCCGATCACGTCGGCGGCGCGGCGGGCGTCCCGCGCGTCCTCGAGCGTGCAGCAGCCGCGGGCCCCGGTCCGGTACGACTGCGGATTCTGCGACAGCGCAAGATGGACGCCGGTCACCTCGTAACCGGCGTCGACCGCGCGAGCCGCCGCGGTGGCGGAATCAACCCCGCCCGACATGGCGGCAAGAACCTTAAGCCCCATAACCCTTCCAGGCTACCTGGCCCCGCCAGCTCCGTTAGCGGGCCGAGGAGCCCGCCGCCCGGCGGGCGCGGGTCACCGCCTCGCCGATGCAGGCGCCGAGGGCGTCAACGTCGGCCTGGGTGCTGGTGTGGCCGAGCGAGAAGCGCAGCGAGCCGCGGGCGCGGGCCTCGTCGGCGCCCATCGCGAGCAGCACGTGACTCGGCTCGGCGACGCCCGCGGTGCAGGCCGAGCCGGTCGAGCAGGCGATGCCGCGGGCGTCGAGCAGCAGCAGCAGCGCGTCGCCCTCGCAGCCGGGAAATGAGAAGTGCGCGTTGCCCGGCAGCCTGCCGGGCCCGGGGACCGGCCCGTTCAGAAGCGCGTCGGGGACGGCGAGCAGCACCTGCCGGACCAGGTCATCGCGGAGCGCCGCCACCCGCACGGCCTCGTCCGCCCGCCGTCGGGCGGACGCCATCGCCGCGACCGCGAACGCCCTGATCGCGGGCGCGTCCAGGGTGCCCGACCGGACGTCCCGCTCCTGGCCGCCGCCGTGCAGCACCGGGACCGGGGCGACCGCCCGCCCGAGGATCAGCGCGCCCACCCCGACCGGGCCGCCGAGCTTGTGCGCGGTGACGGTCATCGCGTCCACCCCGGACGCGGCGAAGTCCACCGGGAGCTGCGCCGCCGCCTGCACCGCGTCGGTGTGGAAGGGCACCCCGAGCTCGTGCGCGACCGCCGCCAGGGCGGTCACCGGCTGCACCGCGCCGACCTCGTTATTGGCCCACATCACGCTGACCAGCGCCGCCCCGTCGGCGCCGTCGGGGCCCTGCGCCAGCGCGGCCCGGAGCGCGTCGGCGTGCACGAGCCCGCAGTCGTCCACCGGCAGCCACTGCGGTGAGGCGTTCTCGGCGTCGGCCAGCCAGCGGACCGAGTCGAGCACCGCGTGGTGCTCGACCGCGGTCGTGAGCACCCGGGTGCGCCGCGGGTCGCCCGCCCGGCGCGCCCAGAACATGCCCTTGACCGCGAGGTTGTCCGCCTCGGTGCCGCCGCTGGTGAAGATGACCTCGCTGGCCCGCGCGCCGAACACCTCGGCGATCTGCTCCCGCGACTCCTCCACCACCCGCCGGGCGCGCCGTCCGGCATTGTGCAGCGACGACGGGTTGCCCAGCTGGGCCAGCTCCTCCGTCATCGCGGCGATTGACTCGGGAAGCATCGGCGTCGTGGCGGCATGGTCAAGGTAAATAACTGGACAAGTGCTCATCGTGTCCTAAAGCCTAACCGAGCCACGCCGCCACGCCGGCCGACGAATATCAGATCTGCTTGCGCTTGCCGATCTCCGCGATCAGCTGGGGAACGACGGTGAACAGATCACCGACGACGCCGAAGTCCGCGATCTCGAAGATCGGCGCCTCCGCGTCCTTGTTCACCGCGACGATCGTCTTGGAGGTCTGCATGCCGGCCCGGTGCTGGATGGCGCCGGAGATGCCGACCGCCATGTACAGCTGCGGGGAGACGGTCTTGCCGGTCTGCCCGACCTGGAACGCGTGCGGGTACCAGCCCGCGTCGACGACCGCGCGGGATGCGCCGACGGCCGCGCCGAGGGAGTCGGCGAGCTGCTCGATGATCCCGAACCCGTCGGCCGACCCGGTGCCGCGGCCGCCGGAGACCACGATCGAGGCCTCCGACAGCTCCGGCCGCTCGCTCGCCTCGGCGATAACGTGCTCGATGATCTTCGCCGCCTTGGCCGCGTCGGACGCGGTGAACGCGACCGCCTCAACGGCGGCCTCGGCCGGCGAGGGAACGGCGGCGACGGAGTTCGGCCTGACCGCGATGATCGGCGTGCCCTGCTTCACCGTCGCGTGGACGATGACCGCGCCGCCGAAGTTGGCGTGCTCGCCCACCGGCGCTCCGCCGTCTCCGGCAGTCACGTCGACCGCGTCGGTCAGCACGCCCGACCCGGTCTTGACCGCCAGCCGCCCGGCGATCTCCTTGCCCTCGGTGCTGCCCGCGATCAGCACCGCCGCAGGCGACGCCGACGCCACCAGCGAGGCCAGCAGCTCCGCGGCCGGCGCCACGACGTAGCCGGCGAAGTCGGGCGAGTCGGCCACGTAGACCTTGGCCGCGCCGTACTCCGCCAGCCGCGGCTGGGCCGCGTCCGCGCCCGGGCCGGTCCACACCACCGACGGCTCGCCCAGCCGCCTGGCGGCGGTCAGCAGCTCCAGGGTGACCTTCTTGACCTCGCCGTCAGCGGTGTGCTCCGCGAGGACCAGTACCTCAGCCATGTGATCCAAGCCCTCTCAGATGAACTTCCGGTCGGCCAGGAACGCGGCCGCCTTGCTGCCGCCGTCCCCTTCGTCCTTCACGACCACGCCCGCCGCCCGCGGCGGGCGCTTGGCGAAGTCCTCGACCCGCGACGCCGCGTTGGCCAGCCCGACCGACCCCGCGTCCAGCGAGAGCTCCGCCAGCGTCAGCGTCTGCACCGGCTTCTTCTTCGCCGCCATGATCCCCTTGAACGTCGGGTAGCGCGGCTCGTTGATCTTCTCCACCACCGACACCACGGCCGGCAGCGACCCGGTCACCACCTCGTAGCCGTCGTCGGCCACCCGCCTGATCGTCACCTCCGAGCCGGAGACGTCGACCTTCCCGGCCAGGGTCAGCTGCGGTACCCCGAGGCGCTCGGCCACCATCGCCGGCACCACCCCGGTCCGCGCGTCGGTGGACTCCGACCCGAACACGACGAGGTCGAACCCGACCACTTTGAGCGCCTCGGCGATCGCCAGCGACGTCTCAAGCGCGTCCGACCCGGCCAGGCCGTCGTCGATCACGTGCACGGCCTTGTCCGCGCCCATCGACAGGGCCTTGCGGATCGACTCCGCCGCCTTGGCCGGCCCCATCGACAAGATCGTGACCTCGCCGCCCTGGGACTCGGCGATCTTGAGGCCCTCCTCGATCGCGAACTCATCGAGGTAGTTGATGACCCCGTCAACCGAGGCCCGGTCCACCGTGTTGTCACCGGGCACCAGGCTGCGCTCGACCTCGGTGTCAGGTACCTGCTTAACGCAGACGACGATATTCATGGACAGCGCTGCCCTTCCTGCGTGTCAAACTCCCGGGAACGGAGTCTACGTTACTCGCCAGTAGGTACGGAGTCCCCCTCGGGGGGTACGGAGTCCCCCCGACTATAACTGGCGCTCTGCTGCCTCCACCACATTAGTGATGAGCATCGCCCGCGTCATCGGCCCGACACCGCCCGGCATCGGCGCGAGCCACCCGGCGACGGAGGCCACCTCGGGCGCGACGTCGCCCGCCAGCCCCGCCTCGGTCCTGGTGATGCCGACGTCGAGCACGGCCGCGCCCGGCTTGACCATGTCCGCCGTCAGCAGCCCGGCCCGCCCGGCCGCCACCACCACGATGTCAGCCGAGCGGGTGTGGAAGGCGATGTCCTTGGTCCCGGTGTGGCACAGCGTCACCGTCGCGTTCTCCGAGCGCCGGGTGAGCAGCAGCCCGAGCGCCCGCCCGACCGTGATCCCGCGCCCGATCACGGTCACCTCGGCCCCGGCGATCTCCACCCCGTACCGGCGCAGCAGCGCCACGATCCCGCGCGGGGTGCACGGCAGCGGCGCCTTCTCCCCCAGCACCAGCTTGCCCAGGTTGACCGGGTGCAGGCCGTCCGCGTCCTTGGCCGGGTCCATGAGGTTGAGCACGCGCTTCTCGTCGAGCCCGGACGGCAGCGGCAGCTGCACGATGTACCCGGTGCAGGCGGGGTCTGCGTTCAGCTCGGCCACCGCCTCCTCGACCTGGGCCTGGGTGGCGGAGGCGGGCAGGTCACGCCGGATCGAGGCGACGCCCACCTGCTCGCAGTCCCGGTGCTTGCCGGCCACGTAGGCGCGCGAGCCGGGGTCGTCCCCGACCAGGATCGTGCCGAGGCCGGGCAGTATCCCGCGGGCGGCGAGCGCCGCCACCCGCTCCTTCAGGTCCGCCTTGACCTCGGCTGCGGTCGCCTTGCCGTCCAGGATCGATGCGCTCACGCGTGCCCCTTAGTGGTAGAAGTGCCGGACGCCGGTGAAGTACAGCGTCACGCCGGCCGCCTGCGCGGCCGCGATCACGCCGTCGTCCCTGATGGAGCCGCCCGGCTCCACCACCGCGCGGACGCCCGCCTCCGCGAGTATCTCGAACCCGTCAGGGAACGGGAAGAACGCGTCTGACGCGGCCACAGAGCCGGCCGCCCGATTTCCGGCTCTGGCCACAGCCAGCCGGGCCGAGTCGACCCGGTTCACCTGTCCCATGCCCACGCCGACCGACGCGCCGCCCGCCGCGAGCAGGATCGCGTTCGACTTCACGGCCCGGCAGGCCCGCCACGCGAACGCGAGGTCGGCCAGCGCGGCGGCGTCGGCCGCCGTCCCGGCCCTGAGCTCCCACCCGGCCGGGTCGTCGCCGCTCTGGTCCACCCGGTCCCACGTCTGCGCGAGCAGTCCGCCGCTGACCGGCCGAAATTCAAATTCGGATGATGTCGAACGGACCGTGGCTCCACCCGCCCCGCCAGCCGCGCCCCACGGCGGGGGGTCACAGCGCAGCAGCCGGATGTTCTTCCACTTCCCGGTCAGGATCTCGACCGCGGCCGGGTCGAAGCCCGGCGCGATCACCACCTCGGCGAACCCGTCGATGATCTGCTCGGCCATCGCGTCGGTGACCGCGCTGTTGGCCGCGACCACCCCGCCGTAGGCGGAGAGCGGGTCGCACGCTAGCGCCTTGGCGTGCGCGGCGGCGATGTTGGGGCCGACCGCGATGCCGCACGGGTTGGAGTGCTTGATGATCGCCACGCACGGCTGCGCGAAGTCGTAGGCGGCCCGGCGGGCGGAGTCGGCGTCCACGTAGTTGTTATAGGACATCGCCTTGCCGTGCAGCACCTCGCCATTGGCGATGCCGGGGTCGGCGTCGGGCGAGGTGGTGCGCGCCTCGTAGAGGGCGCCGTGCTGGTGCGGGTTCTCGCCGTAGCGCAGGACGTCGGCCCGGCTCCACACCTGGGCGACGAGGTCGGGCCAGCCGGTCTCCCGGGCGACCTCGTCCGGCGCGTAGCTGGCGGCGAACCAGGACGCGACCGCCGCGTCGTAGGCGGCGGTGTGGGCGTAGGCGGCGGCCGCCAGGCGGCGCCGATCAGGCTCGTCGAACCCGCCGTTGGCGAGCGCCTTGACCACGTCGCCGTACTGGCCGGGGCTGGTCACGACGGCGACGCTGCCGTGGTTCTTGGCCGCGGCGCGGACCATCGCCGGGCCGCCGATGTCGATCTGCTCGATGATCTCGGCCGGGGTGGCGCCGGACGCGACCGTCTGCTCGAACGGGTAGAGGTTGGACACCAGAAGCTGGAACGGCGCGATGCCGAGCTCGGCCAGCTGGCGTTCATGGCCCGGGTTGGCGAGGTCGGCCAGCAGCCCCGCGTGGACGCGCGGGTGCAGCGTCTTGACCCGGCCGTCGAGGCACTCGGGGAAGCCGGTGAGGTCCTCCACCTTGGTCACCGGGATGCCCGCCTGCTCGATCGTCTTGGCGGTGGAGCCGGTAGAGACGAGCTCGGCGCCGGCCCCGTGCAGGGCGGCGGCCAGCTCGACCAGGCCCGCCTTGTCGTAGACGGACAGCAGCGCCCGCTTGATCGCAATCGCAGTCACGTGCCGATCCTTACCTTCCTGTCGCCATTGACGGACCACCCCTCGCGGGCCATCCGGCCGACCGTGCCGACCAGCAGGGCGCGCTCGGCCACCTTGATCCGCTCGTGCAGGCTTGCCTCGTCGTCGTCATCGTCCACCGGCACCGCCGCCTGGGCGAGCACCGGGCCGGCGTCCACGCCCTCGTCGACCAGGAACACGGTGCAGCCGGTCACCTTGACGCCGTAGCCGAGTGCGTCCCTGACGCCGTGCATGCCGGGGAACGACGGTAGCAAGGCGGGGTGCGTGTTCAGGCAGCGGCCGCCGAACCGGGCCAGGAACGCCCGGCCGACCAGCTTCATGAACCCGGCGCAGACGATCAGGTCGGGGCGGTGGCGCTCGCACGCGACGGCGAGTGCCTCATCCCAGTCGGCGCGGGCAGGGTAATCTCCCACCTTCACCGTGAATACCGGGATATCGGCCGCTTTGGCCCGGTCGAGCGCGGCGATGGAGTCGCGGTCGGCGCCGACCCCGACGACGGTCGCGCCGTAGGCCGGGTCGGCGCACGCGTCGAGTAGGGCCTGCAGGTTCGTCCCCGCCCCGGAGACGAGCACGACCAGCCTGGCGTTCATGGCAGACACCCTAACCGGTGCGGCAGAATAGATCGCGACATGGCCAGACTCACCGATCCGCCGCCGCCGAGGTCGCCGTTCCTCCTCCCGCCGCCGCGGCCGCAGCTTCCGCCGGCCTCGCCGGCGTTGCGGCAGCGCGCCTGGGCGGCGCTCGCGCTGTCCGTGCTCAGCCTGCTGGCGATGACCCGGATCAGCAACATCCACCGCGGCGTCTACGTCTTCGGGGTCGCGCTCGTCGTCGCCGTCGTCTCGCTCGCGCTGGCGTTCCCGGCCATGTCGGCGGCCAAGCGGGCCGGCACGCGACGGCCGCGGGGCGTGATCGCGGCCGCCACGCTCGGCCTGATCGCGGTCGTGTTCTGCAGCGTGGGGCTGGCCGGGTTCCTGCTCTTCCGCACCGAGCTGACCCAGTACGCCAACTGCCTGAGCAGCGCCAGCACGCCCGCCGCGCAGACGGCGTGCCAGAACCAGCTCGACAACTCGGTCCGCAGCCAGCTCGGGCTCCCGCGCAGCAACTGATCCTTCCCGGGCCCGCCCACCGGGCTCCGGCCGCGGGGCGATTGCGATGCCTAGTCGGCGATGTCGCTGGCCCAGGGGTCCACGTAGATGCGGTGCCCGCCGTCGTCGTCGGTCTGGTCTACCACCAGTCGCCCGGCCCCGCCGACCGGCACCGGGCCGCTGACCGGCTCGGCGGGCGGCCCGGCGGCGGCCAGGCGGCGGACGTGGTGCCGGAGGATGAGCCAGTTGGCGGCGCCGGCCACCAGCGCGGCGGTCACGCCGATCTCGAGCACGGCGACCAAGCCGACCTCGCCGCCGGCCGGGCCGACCGAGGCGAGCCGCCCGGCCCCGAGCGGGCCGCCGGAGAGCTTGGCCGCGAACCCGATGACGGCGGCGGTCAGCGAGCCGGTCAGCAGTCCCCACAGCGGCGCGGCCTCAAGGGTCGGGGTCGGGGCGATCCAGACCGTCATCAGCCCGGCCAGCGCGCCCGCCAGGTAGGGCAGCACGAGGATGAAGAAGCCGAGCCAGGGCGGGAACGCGGCCCGGTCGCCGACCGGCATCGCCGCCAGCATCGGGAAGGCGGGAACCGCCCCGAGGGCCGACCCCGACGGCGAGACCGCGGTGCCGACGCCGAACGCGAAGCCGGGTCCGAGCATGTACGCGATCGCCCAGATGACCGAGTTGGGCAGGTAGCTGAGGCTGGCCAGCAGCAGCAGCGCGGACCCGCCGATGCCGGGGTTGAGCGCCGACACCGCCTGCTTGTACGAGCCGAGATGGATGGCGAGCGACGCCGCCGCGAGCACCCCGCCGAACGCCGCCAGCATCGCCAGCGCCGCGACCATGCCGAGCAGCACCGACCGCGTCCGCGGCGGCACCCGCCCGGCTAGCTTGCGCCAGGGCGCGAGGCCGCGGGCGGCGCCGAAGCCGCCTGCCAGCAGCGCGATGCCGAACCCGGAGGTGACCGCCTGCCAGAGCGACGGCGCGGCCAGCGCGGTCCTGCTCGCCACCGCGACCGCGCCCGTGAACAGCGCGTAGGGGAACGCGATCGACAGGGCCGCCAGGCCCACGTCCCGCAGGCGCTTGACGTGGCCCTCGTGGGTCATCCAGCGGCCGGCCCGCTCGATCAGCGCGGCCGGCAGCAGCACCAGCCCGAGCGGCAGCAGCCCGATCCGGCCGACGCCCCTGACGGTGACCTCGACGTGGTGCGCGACCAGCCAGAGCAGCCCGGCCGAGCGCAGCACCCCGGCCAGCCCGCCGCCCAGGCCCACGTGCGGCGCGGTGATCCAGCCGATGAGGGTGAGCGTGACCAGCACCGCGAGCCCGCCGCCGGCCGCCGCGAGCGCGGCGATCCCTCCGGCCATGAGCACCGGGCGGCTCGGCATGGTAGGCAGATCGCTCACATCGCCCATCCTGGCAACGGATCGGGCAAACGGCACGCCGCCACGCCGCCACGCCGCAGGGGGATGGGGGTCCGGCGGCGCTTGTCGGCACCTGCGGTACTGAGTACCATATCGATAACACTTAGTCCCGTAGAGGCAGGCCGGGTGCCATGCTGAGAGCGTGCTCACATCGACGTTCCGAGCAGCACCGGCCGCGTCGCAACGACTACGCTTCAGGTGAAAGCCGCTCGTCGAGGCGGCGAAAGACGTAAAACGCAGACAACCGACCGAGATCGGACCCCCAGTGGACCTGTTCGAGTATCAGGCTAAGGAACTGTTCGCCGAGTACGGCGTTCCTGTGCTGAAAGACAAGGTCGCCGGCACCGCCGAGGAAGCGCGGGAGATCACCGCCGCCTTCGCGGCCGACGGCATCCCCCAAGTTGTGGTGAAGGCGCAGGTGAAGACCGGCGGCCGCGGCAAGGCCGGCGGTGTGAAACTGGCCCAGAGCCCGGACGAGGCCTTCGAAAAGGCCGACGCGATCCTCGGCATGGACATCAAGGGCCACATCGCGCACAAGGTCCTTATCGCCGAGGCCTCGGACATCAAGTCCGAGTACTACCTCTCCTTTCTCCTTGACCGCGCGAACCGGACGTTCATGTCCATCTGCACCGTTGACGGCGGCATGGAGATCGAGGAGATCGCGCACACCAACCCGGACGCGATCGCGCGCGTCCCGGTCTCGCCGCTGACCGGGGTCGACCACGCCAAGGCGCTCGAGATCGTCAAGGCCGGCCGGATCCCCGAGGAGGCGGCCGAGCAGGCGGCCGTGCTCGCGGAGCGGCTCTGGGCCATGTTCGCCGACGAGGACGCGACCCTGGTCGAGGTGAACCCGATGGTGCTCACCCCGGCCGGCCGGGTGCTCGCGCTCGACGGCAAGGTCACGATCGACGACAACGCCGGCTTCCGCCAGGACCACGCCAAGTTCGACGACCCGACCTCGGCCGACCCGATCGAGACGCGGGCCAAGGAGAAGCACCTCAACTACGTCAAGCTCGACGGCCAGGTCGGGATCATCGGCAACGGCGCGGGCCTGGTCATGTCCACCCTCGACGTGGTGGCCTACGCGGGCGAGCCGTTCGGCGTCAAGCCGGCCAACTTCCTCGACATCGGCGGCGGCGCGTCGGCCGAGGTGATGGCCAACGGACTGGAGATCGTGCTGTCCGACCCGGCCGTGCGGTCGGTGTTCGTGAACGTCTTCGGCGGCATCACCGCCTGCGACGCGGTCGCGAACGGAATCGTCTCGGCGGTGGCGCTGCTCGAGGAGCGGGGCGAGAAGGTGGACCGCCCGATCGTCGTCCGGCTTGACGGCAACAAGGCGGCCGAGGGCAGGCAGATCCTGCGAGACGCGGGCCTGCCGATCGTCGAGCAGGTAGACACGATGGATGGCGCTGCGCGCCGCGCGGCCGAGCTGGCCGCCGCGAAGGGAGCATGACGTGGCGATCTTCCTGACCGCCGACAGCCGGATCCTGATCCAGGGGATCACCGGCGGCGAAGGCCGTAAGCACGGCGCCCGGATGCTGGCCGCAGGCACCAAGGTCGTGGGCGGCACCAACCCGAAGAAGGCCGGCCAGACGGTCGAGCTCAACGGCGAGCAGGTCCCGGTGTTCGCAGGAGTGGCGGAGACGATGGCGGCCACCGGCGCCGACGTGTCGGTGGTGTTCGTGCCGCCGGCCGGCGCCAAGGCGGCCGTGATCGAGGCGATCGAGGCCGAGATCCCGCTCTGCATCGTGATCACCGAGGGCATCCCGGTGCACGACACGGCCGAGTTCTGGGCCCGCGCGGTCGAGGCGGGGAGCAAGACCCGCATCGTCGGGCCGAACTGCCCCGGCATCGCCTCGCCGGGCAAGTCCAACGCGGGCATCATCCCGGCCGACATCACCATCCCGGGCAAGATCGGGCTGGTCTCCAAGTCCGGCACGCTGACCTACCAGATGATGTACGAGCTGCGCGACATCGGCTTCTCCTCCGCCGTCGGCATCGGCGGCGACCCGATCATCGGCACCACGCACATCGACTGCCTGGCCGCGTTCGAAGCCGACCCGGAGACGGCCGCGATCGTGATGATCGGCGAGATCGGCGGCGACGCCGAGGAGCGGGCGGCCGCGTTCATCGAGGCCAACGTGACCAAGCCGGTCGTCGGCTACGTGGCCGGCTTCACCGCCCCTGAGGGCAAGACGATGGGCCACGCGGGCGCCATCATCTCCGGCTCGGCCGGCACCGCCCAGGCCAAGAAGGACGCGCTCGAGAAGGCCGGCGTCCGCGTCGGCAAGACCCCCTCGGAGACCGCCGCCCTGGTCCGCGACGTCATCCGCGCCCTGTAAGCCGCAGTAAGCCGCATTCGAAGTACGGCATTCCCTGTTCAGTGCACGCAGGGGATGCCGTACTTTGCGTTGGCGGTGACGATGAGGGCGCCCCCGCCGTCCACCGAGCCGGCCGGCGCCGACGGCGCGGTCGACGCGGTCGGGCTGCTCGCGGGCGACGTGCCGACCGGGGCGAGGCCCGCGGGCACCGCGGTCACGGTGGAGCCGATCAGGATCTCCACGTGCCCGGCGGGCAGCGTCGCGAGCGCGCTGGCGGTGGCGCCGACGTCGGTCGCGATCTTCGCCGCGTTGGCCGACGCGCCCGCGCCGTAGAACACTCGGCTGCCGGTCTTGACGGTCTGCGGCTGGGCTGACGCGTCCCCGACCGCCCCGGCCTTGTAGCCGCGGGAGACGAGCGCCCGGGACACTTCGCCGGCCAGCCCGGCCGCGTTGAGGTCGCCGTTGTAGACGTCCACCGTCACCGTCGAGGCGGCCGGGATCGGCGCGGCCTTCTCCTTGGGGGTCGTCGTCTTCGTCTTCGGCGCCGCCGGGGCCGGGTAGAAGGCGGCGTGCACGAGCCGCTGGATGTAGGGCACGCTGATGATGTTCACGCTCTGCGGGCTGGAGCCGTAGCCCGGCAGCAGCTCTCTGCTGCCGGGAACCGACGGCAGCGTCGTGAACGACAGGTGCTGACCGCTGAGCGCCTGCATGTCGGTCGCGAAGTCGAGCAGGTTCAGGGACCGGTCGGTGATCAGGAACTGATTGGCGGCGCTGAGCAGGCTGCTGATGGTGCCGCCGGCCGCGAACGCGTTCTCGTGCTTGAGCTGCCAGATCACGTAGTCGATGACGGCCTGCTGGCGGCGGGTGCGGTCGATGTCGCCCTCGGCCAGGTTGTCGCGCTCGCGCACGAACGCCAGCGCCTGCGGCGCCGACAGGTGCAGGTACTGGGCGCCGCCCTTCTGCAGGCTGTAGCCGTCGTACTTCACCGCGTTGAAGCCGGAGTTGAAGTCATACAGGTTCGAGGACGTGTAGTTGGCGGTGCTGATGCCCGATTCCTCCGGCTTGAGGCAGACCTCTACCCCGCCGAACGCCTGGGCCAGGTAGTAGAACCCGGCCAGGTTGGTCTCGACGAAATGGTCGACGTGCACGCCGGTGACCGACTCGACGGTGTTGATCTCGGCCTGCTGGCCGGCCTGGTTGGCCAGCAGGTAGTCGTTCTTATTGGACGAGCCGGTCTTGGCCAGGGACTCGGTGTAGGCCCAGTCGTAGGCGTTGTCGATCTTCCCGTTGGGGATGTTGATGCCGTCGACGTTGAACGGCTGCGGGAAGTTGACCAGGTCGTCGCGCGGTATCGAGAAGCCGACCGCCTTCTGACCGCCCGCGAAGATGTGGATCAGGATGAGCGTGTTCGGGTCCTGGCCGCCGACCGGGCCGGTGTGCATGGCGGTGATCAGCGCGGGCGGCAGCGACTGGCCGTAGAAGTTGGTCCGGCTTTCCAGCCCCATCACCAGGATGTTCATCGCCTGGGTGGACGTCGAGGGGGCGTTGCCGGTCGAGACCCCGTTGTTGAACCCGCTGGCGTAGCCGACCACCCGGTGCGCGTAGCCGGACACCACGAGGACCACGGCCGCGAGCAGGCAGGCAACCACGTAGCCGACCTTGCCCGCTATCACCCGTCCGAGACGCGCTGTGAGCATCGCCGTTCCTCCCTGCGTCCACAACACAAAGTAGCGGTCAGTACACGCAGGGTATTCCGAACTTGGCGTTGGCGGCGACCGTCACCACGCCGCCGGCCGCCCCGTTGTTGGCCGCCGCCGCCGAGGCGGACGCGGCCGAGGCGGACGCGGCCGGTGACGTCGACGACGCTGACGTCGGGGTGAGGCCGGCCGGCACGACGGTGGTCCCGGTGCCGAGCAGCACCTCCACGTGCCCGGCGGTCAGCGTCGGGAGCGACTTGGCGGTGGTGCCGAAGTCGGTCGCGATCTTGGCCGCGTTGGCCGACGCGCCGGTGCCGTAGAGCACCTCGGTGCCGGCGGCCGGGGCCT
>DATCGA010000175.1:0-7106 GCA_036509215.1 Trebonia sp. | reverse complement strand
CGCACTATTCGCCGGACACACGATGAGCGAGGCCGACTCACTCACAGCGTGGCCAGACGTGCACGAGCGACTCGCCGAAACCTGGAATATCGACCCCGAAATCGGGCGCAACGCCTACGCGCAAACTCGAATTCTGGAGGGCCGGGGGCAGGTAGGCCTGGTCGAGCGTGCCGACGTCGGTGCCGGGCGGGACGATCTCGTCGATCTGGTCGAGGATCTCGTCCGATAGCCTGACGTCGACGCCGGCCAGCAGGTCATCCAGCTGCTCCATCGTCCGCGGCCCGAGGATCGCGCTGGTCACGCCCGGGTGGGCGATCGCGAAGGCGATCGCGAGGTGGGTCAGCGGCAGACCCGCCTCGGCCGCCAGCGGGATGAGCTTCTCGACCGCGTCGAGCCGGGACTCGTCCCTGAAGCTGGTGAGGCGACTGGCGCGGCGCAGGTCGGTCGGCTGATCCTTGCGGATGCGCCCGGTCAGCATCCCCTTGGCCAGCGGGCTCCAGACCAGCGCGCCCATCCCGTAGCGCTGCGCGACGGGCAGCACCTCGGCCTCGATGCCGCGGTTGAGGATCGAGTAGGGCGGCTGCTCGGTCCGGAACCGCTCCAGGCCGCGCCGCTCGGCCACCCACTGGGCCTCGACGATGTCGGAGGCCGGCATCGTCGACGAGCCGATCGCCCGGACCTTGCCGCTCCGGATCAAGTCCGAAAGGGCCGACAGCGTCTCCTCGATGTCGGTGTCGGGGTCCGGCCGGTGGATCTGGTAGAGGTCGATGTAGTCGGTCTGCAGACGGCGCAGCGAGTTCTCGACCTCGGTCATGATCCAGCGCCGTGAGTTGCCGCGCTGGTTGGGGTCATCGCCCATCGGGCCCCAGACCTTGGTCGCGAGCACGACGTTGTCGCGGCGCCCCTTGAGCGCCTTGCCCACGACTTCCTCCGACTCGCCGTCGGAGTAGCGGTCGGCGGTGTCAACGAAATTGATCCCGGCGTCGAGCGCCTTGTGGATGATGCGGATCGAGTCGTCGTGGTCGGGGTTGCCGATGGCGGCCCCGAACATCATCGCGCCGAGCGCGTAGGGGCTGACCTGGATGCCGGTCCGGCCGAGGCTGCGGTAGTGCATAAGGTCTCTCCTCAGGTAGCGGTCATGGTGCGCTGAGCGCTCCGGCTTCCGATGCCGTACCCTGGACCGAAGCGGAACGCCCTTCCGGAACTATACGGAACGGCTTTCCGGAAAAGCAAATGGAGGTGCCGTGGCCGAGAACAGCGTCGAGCGCGGGCCGCGCCGGCTGCGGGCCGACGCCGCCCGCAACGTGGACGCGCTGCTCGAGGCGGCCAAGTCCGTCTTCGCCACGTCGGGCGTGGACGCGCCCGCCAAGCAGATCGCCGATCTGGCCGGGGTCGGGGTCGGCACCCTCTACCGGCACTTCCCTCAGCGCTCGGACCTGGTCAAGGCCGTGTTCCAGCGCGGGGTGGACGCCTGCGCGGACGCCGCCCGGGCGCTCGCCGCCGCCCACGAGCCGGCCGCGGCGCTGGCGCAATGGCTGCACCGCTACACGGAGTTCCTGGCGACCAAGCGAGGGCTCGCGGCCGCCCTGCACTCTGGAGACCCCGCGTTCGACGCCCTGCCCGGGTACTTCGCCGGCCACCTCGAGCCCGCTCTCGGATCGCTGCTCGAGGCGGCGGCGGCCAGCGGCGAGATCCGGGCCGACATCAGCCCGCGTGAGCTACTGCACGCCGTCGCCACCTTGTGCATGCCCGGCCCGGGCGAGGGCGTCGTCTACAGCCAGCGCATGGTGGCGCTGCTGATGGACGGGCTCCGCTACGGCGCCGATGCGAGCCAGCCGGGCGGGTAAGGCGGAGCAACGGTCCGTTCGGACAAAAGATCTTGATTGGCTCTGGCTTGGAATCGCCGCGGGCCGCGCCGCCGTTCTTCCTCCGTGGACGAGAACGCGGGGACCGGGCCGGGCGTGATCACCAACGACGGGTGCGCGGTTGAGTTCTACGCGCGGCTGCCCGCGTTCGGCGAGGCGGAGATCGTGCACGCGGCCGTGCCGCCGGGCGCGTCGGTGCTCGAGCTCGGCTGCGGCACCGGCCGGATCCTGCGGCCGCTGGCCGCGCTCGGGCACCCGGTGACCGGGGCGGACGACTCCCCCGAGATGCTCGACCGCAGCCCGGACCTGCGAACGGTGTGCGGGTCGATCGAGTCGCTGCGGCTGGACCGGGCCTTCGACGTCGTCCTGCTGGCCAGCACCATGATCAACGCCGAGCCCGGCACCCGGCGTGGGTTCCTCTCCGCCGTCCGGCGGCATCTGCGCGGCGACGGCGTCGCCGTGTTCCAGCAGAGCCCGCCGGGCTGGTTCGAGTCGATCGAGCAGGCCGAGCGGGTGCGGGACGACCCCGGCGGCATCCGGCGCATCATCCGCTCGGTCCGCTGGGAACCGCCGCGGCTCGACATCGAGATCGAGTACCAGGTGAGCGGCAACGTCTGGACGCACGCCTGGACCAGCTACCGGATCGGCGAGGAGGAGCTGGCGGGCGATCTGGCCGCGGCCGGGCTGCGGCTCGGCGACTGGCTCACCGACGACCGCGCCTGGTTCACCGCCCGCCCCGAGTGAGCCCCGCGCCCGGTGGGTGACGTCTTCACCCGGCGCGGGTGAAGCGCGGCCGGTCACCCGCTGCCAGCATGCTCACTGCTCAGATGGTGCGATGAGGGAGCTGCGGATGCCTGCGGACTTTGCCGACCGAACGGACTTCGAGAACGCAAACCGCGGGTTGATCGCCCGGCTGGAGCCGGGGGTGATCAAGGCAGCCAACGGCCGGGTGGTGTACGACGCCGACGCGTTCGTCCGCGCCACCTCCGGGGACTGCCCGGACACGGTGCACCCGAGCCTGTGGCGGCAGAGCCAGCTGACCGCGATCCAGGGCCTGTTCGAAGTCACCGAGGGCATCTACCAGCTGCGCGGGATCGAGCTGTCGAACATGACACTGGTCGAGGGCAAGACCGGGGTGATCGTGATCGACCCGGCGGTGTCGGCCGAGGTCGCCGCGGCCGGGCTGGCGCTGTACCGCGAGCACCGCGGCGACCGTCCGGTCACCGCCGTGATCTACACCCATTCGCACATCGACCACTTCGGCGGCGTGCTCGGCGTGGTGGACGCCGGCACCTCGGTGCCGATCGTCGCCCCGGAGGGATTCCTCGACCACGCGGTCTCTGAGAACGTCTACGCGGGCGGGGCGATGCTGCGCCGGAGCGCGTACCACACCGGCATGAACCTGCCGATCAACGCGACCGGCATGATCGGGGTCGGGCTCGGCTCCGGCACCTCGATGGGCACGTCGGGGCTGATCGCGCCCACGCTCGACATCACCCGCACCGGGCAGCAGGAGACGCTCGACGGGGTGCGGATCGTCTTCCAGATCACGCCCGGCACCGAGGCGCCGGCCGAGATGAACTTCTGGTTCCCCGACCGGCGGGCGCTGTGCATGGCCGAGAACGTCACCCACAACCTGCATAACCTGCTCACCTTGCGGGGCGCCCAGGTTCGTGACGCGCGGGCCTGGTCGCGGTACATCGCCGAGGCGATCGAGCTGTTCGGCGACGACGCCGAGGTCGCGTTCGCCTCCCACCACTGGCCCACCTGGGGGGCCGGCAACGTGCTGCGGTTCATGCGGGAGCAGCGCGACCTCTACGCGTACCTGCACGACCAGACGCTGCGGCTGCTGAACCGGGGCTACGTCGGCAGCGAGATCGCCGAGATGATCGAGATGCCGCCAGCCCTCGAGGCGGCCTGGCACACCCACGGGTACTACGGCTCGGTCAGCCACAACGTCAAGGCGATCTACCAGCGCTACATCGGCTGGTACGACGGCAACCCGGCCCACCTCTGGCAGCATCCGCCCGAGGCCGCCGCCGCCCGCTACGTGCAGGTCATCGGCGGCGTGGCGGCGACCGTGGCCAAGGCGCGGGACTTCGCCGACGCGGGCGACCTGCGCTTTGCGGCCGAGCTGGCCAGCCACGCGGTGTTCGCCGACCTGTCCGACGAGCCGGCCAGGACGCTGCTTGACGAGGTGCTCACCCGGCTCGGCTACGGCGCCGAGTGCGCCACCTGGCGCAACAACTACCTCACCGGGGCCCTGGAACTCCGGGTGCCCCCGGTCGCCACCGCGGTCAGCTCGGCCGGGATGGCGCCCGCGCTGACCGTCACCCAGCTCTTCGACAGCCTCGCGATCCGCATCGACGGCAAGCGCGCGTGGGACGTCAGCACGTCGATCCGCTGGCACTTCACCGACTCCGGCGAGACCTACCGGATGGAGCTCAGCAACGGGGCCCTGATCCACTACCCGACCAAGCGGGAGGAGCCCGCCGACCTGGCCATCACCCTCACCCGCCCGCAGCTGCTGGCCATGCTGGCCGGCGCGGGCACCGACGGCGTGCACCTGGCGGGCCACCGTCAGGTCTTCGACATCATCGCCGGGTTCACCGACCAGCCCGATCCCGCCTTCGCGATCGTCACGCCCTGATTGCCTTCGGCGCGGTTAGGAGGAGATGCCGGGCCCGGGGCGCAGCGGCGGTATCGGCTCTTCCGGTCGGCGGCGCGGGCCGGACCAGAGCGCGGGGACCGCGTCGATAGCCTCGGCGATCGCGTAGGCGGCCTGCTCGTAGTTGACCCGCCAGCCGACGAAGTGCGGCCAGGCGTCCTGCGACGCGCGCTGGATGGGGAAGCCCACCTCGTTGAGCCGGGTGACGGCGTCGAGGAACTCGTCGTAGGTGAGGGTGATGCCGGCCTCCGGGTCGGGTTCGGCCGGCACTGCGAGGCCCATCGAGCGGGCTACTTCGCTGAAGCACACCATGCCGCTGCGCAGGCACAGCCGGGTCGGCAGGGCCGGGGCCGACTCGGGGCACAGCGCGAGGTACAGCGCGGCCGAGTCGAGCACCGACAGCAGCGCCGTGGCCCACGACGCCTCGTGGCTGGGCGAGCGGAACCACGCCAGCGGCGAGTAGGTGACGTGACTCTCGGTGACGTCGGCCGCCCAGCGTTCCCACTGGCCGTAGAACTCGGGCAGCGTGTCCAGGGCCGAGGTTCCGGTGCCGAGCGCGTAGTGGGTTCTCGCCAGCAGTTCCGGGCCCCACGAGGGCATGCCCGCCCGGGAATTGAGCAGGGCGATCTCGCTTTCGCGGCGGTTGAAGGCGGCGTACAGGTGCGGCAGGTAGGCGATCTGCAGGGTGACCGTGATCAGGCCGGCCATCGCGGCCGAGTCGAGGACGGCGGTCTCGAAGAACCCGTGCGTGTTCGGGTCGCCAAAGGTCCACAGGGCCGGGCCGACCGAGGTGAACGCGACCCCGATGCTCGCGGTCACCGGCCAGATCAGCAACGTGTAGCCGACGTAGAAGGCGCCCAGCCAGACCGCGATCTGGCCGAGCAGGATGACCGCCGCCTGGCCCGCCATGATCCGGTCCCGCCGCCGGTAGGCCGACACGGGCCGGCAGATGAGCCTGAACAGGCCGTTCACGACCCGGCTGACGAGGCGGGTCAGCCTGCTGCCGGTGTTGCGGGGGACGATGACGGTTCCGACGACGCTCACCACCGCGCCCAGGATGAGGATGGCGCCGGCGGCGGCCGCGACGTCGCGCGCGGCAATAGGAACTGTCATTCGCAATGTCCGATCAATCACAGGTAAGGCCATAAATCGGTCCGACGGGAAGTGTACTGGCGCACCGGCTTTGCCTGCCAGGAGTTAACCGCGACGTCAAAACGGTTCGCGTCTGGTCGGCGGGCGCTGCGATCATGGCCGCATGCCGTTTCCGAACCTCGAGGGAAAGCAGGCCGGGCGGCCGTACGTGACGGCGCGGCGGCTGCTCGACTATCACCAGGCGCGGGGTTCTGCGACGACCGCAGCGCCCCGGGCGGTCATACTCACCTGGCAGGGACGTCTCGAGCAGCGGGTGCGCGAACGGCGTGAGTATCAGGAAATACACGGCGCCGCGATCGGCTCGAGCGCGCTGCTGAGGCTGACGGCGGACCTCGGCCTGGCCCGGCTGCCGATCGGCGCGCCGGCCGCCGCCATCGCGGTCGAGGAGCTGGCGGCGCGTGGGACGGAGCTGTTCATCGGCGTCGGCACGGCCGGCGCGATCGACGAGCGGCTGGCGGTGGGCGACCTGGTGGTCTGCTCGGCCGCGCTCCGGGACGAGGGGACGTCTCACCATTACGCGCCGCCGGAGCCGTTCGCGGTCCCGGACCCGGGCCTGACCGCCCGGCTGCGGGCGCAGTTGCCGGGCCCCATCCACGGGCCGTCGTGGACGACCGACGCGCCGTACCGGGAGACCGCGGAGGAGGTCGCCAAGTACCGGGCCGAGGGCATCGTCACCGTCGAGATGGAGGCCTCCTGCCTGTTCACGGTGGCGGCCGCGGTCGGCGTGCCGGTCGCGGCCGCGTTTGCGGTGTCCGACGTGCTGCACGGCGAGCAGTGGGCGCCGCACTTCGGCTCGGCTGACATTCTTTCCGGTTTGTGGACGCTGTTCGAAGCGGCCGAGGGACTCCTGTCCGGGTGACCGACGCGGCGATAGGGTGTTGCGTCATGACGACGGGGCCAGGAAGAACGATCGGGGAGCTGTGCGCGGCGGCGGAGGAGGGACTGGCCGAGGCGGCGTTCCGCACCGGGGAGTTCGGCTACGCGGAGCGGCTGTTCGGCGAGGCGCTGTCAATGGCCAAGCTGCGCGGCGACCGGAAGACCGAGGCCCGCGCGCTCGGCGGCCTGGGCATGGTGCGCCACCAGCGCTGCATCGCCCGGCTGGTCGCGGGCCTTACGCCGGACGACGCCGACGTGGCGGCGGAAGAGGAGCTGATGCGCGGCGCCCTGGCCGTCTGGCTGGAGACCGGCGACGCGGTGGGCACCGCCCGCGGGCTGTTCGGGATGGGCCTGGTGTTCCAGGTGCTGCACCGGGACTGGGCGGCGGCGATGCCGTACTACTGGCAGGCGTACGGGCTGGCCGAGGCGGTCGAGGAGAGCGGCGACCTGTACGCGTGCTCGGAGATCCACCGGCACCTGGGCTTCTACTACCTGATTGAGGACGTCCGGCCGGCCGAGGCGGTCCGGCGGCTGGGGTACTCGCT
>DATCGA010000174.1:0-21343 GCA_036509215.1 Trebonia sp. | reverse complement strand
CAACCATGAGTGATTTCATGGCTAATTTCCGCGGGACAAGACCCTGAGGCCCGCCCCGACGGGGGTAGTACATCTTTAAATGCACTGGCTTTTAGCACACTGTTGAGTTCTCAAGAAACAGACGCACACCTTGACGAAATTCACATTTCGCGTCCGGGGCTAATCCTTTTTTTTGTTCTTCGTCGGCCCCTGCGGGCTGACTTCTTTAATTTACCCTGGGTTTCCCATCCAGTCAAATCGGCGGTTTCGATTAAATCGGGCCAATTTGTCTTTTTGATATTCCCTTGGAGCCATAAGCATACCGGCCTTTTGGAGTGGTGCGGCATGCGCACGCGACTCGAGAGAGGCTTTCTACTGGTGGCTCCCCGGGTCCAGGCCGCCTTGCGGCGTCCCTCCCCCTCGGGGCAAGTTGAACCTTACGGGTCCAGCCCACCTACGTCAAATCGTTCCTGAGATTTCTTCATGCCCGTGCCGCGGGGGTCTTAAACCCAGCAGGCCCCCGCGGCACGCTACGAGTCGAAGCCGAGCCCGACCCGGTCGGCCGCAGAGACTCTCGGCTACGAGTCGAACCCCAGCCCAACGCGATCTAGCAAGCGCAGCCAGGCGTCGCGCCGCCCCTCGTGCTGGTCCGCGCGCGCGATCGACGATCTGGTCAGCTGGATCACCCCGGACCTGAGCGGCTCCGGAGGGAAGGGCATCGGCTTGGACCTGACCAGAGCCAGCCGGGTCCGTTCGGAATCACGGTTCTCGATCTTGTCAAGCAGCACCTGCGCGCCGAATCTGGTCGCGCCGACCCCGAGGCCCGTATACCCCGCCACATAGGCCAGGCGGCCGCCGTAGGCGGAGCCGAAGAACGCGCAGAACCGGCTGCAGGTATCGATGATGCCACCCCACGCGTGGCTGAAGGACAGGCCCTCCAGCTGCGGGAAAGCGGTGAAGAACTGCTCAGCGAGCTTGCCGAAGACCTCCGGCGACGACGCGTGCTCGTCCCTGATCGCGCCCCCGTTGTAATAGACCGCGTCGTAACCGCCCCAGAGCATGCGGTTATCCCGGGTCATCCGGAAGTAGTGGAACTGGTTGCCCATATCGGACGCGCCGCGGGGGCCGTTCCAGCCGAGCGCGGCCAACTGCCCGGCCGACAGCGGCTCGGTCATCAGCGCGTAGTCCCACACCGGGATCACGTACGCGCCGATCCGGCGCAACAGCGAGCGGCCGAACACCCCGGTGCCGAGGATGACCTTGCCCGCCCGGACCGACCCGTACGGGGTGGTCAGCGTTAGCCCGGTGCCGCCGGGGGTGATCGAGGTGACCGGGGTCTGCTCGTAGATGCGGACCCCCGCCTCCAGGCAGGCGCGGCGCAGCCCCCAGGCCAGCCGGCCCGGCTCGACCAGCGCGTTGCCGGTGGTGACCTTGAGCCCGCCGACCAGCACGGGCGAGTTGAGCTCCTTCTTTATGCCAGCGGCGTCGAGCACCTGGACGTCATGACCGAGCGCCCGGCTGGCCGCCGCCTCCTCCTCGATCCCCTCGAGCTGCCAGGGCGCGGTGGCGACGTTCAGCTCACCGGTCAGCTGGAAGTCGCAGTCGATGTCGTGCTTCGCGATCGTCTCGCCGATCTCGCGCAGGTTCTGCTCGCCGAGCTTCTCCAGCAGCGGCATCTCGTCGGGGAACCGCTCGAGGCCGTTGCCGATGCCGTGCGTGAGGCTGGCCGCGCAGAAGCCGCCGTTGCGGCCGGACGCCCCCCAGCCGATACTGCGCGCCTCCAGCAGCACCACGTCGCGGGACGGGTCGCGCTCCTTGGCCAGCAGCGCCGTCCAGAGGCCGGTGAACCCGCCGCCGACCACCGCCAGCTCGGTCGTGGCGTGCTCGGCGAGGGCGGGCAGCGGCTCGGGGGCGTCCGGCTGGTCGAGCCAGAACGGGGTGGGCGAGGCGCTCGCCAGGGACTTTGCGACCGCGGCGGGTAGACGGGGACTTGCCCCGCTACGCACCACGGATATCGGCCTGACATGACTCGATCAGCATCGAAGTGTTCATGACCCGACTTTCGCACACTTGCGGCAGGGGGATAGAACATGGGCATGCGTATTTGCGTCGTGGGCGCCGGGTCGATCGGCGGGGTCATCGCGTCCGGGCTGGCGGGGGTCGACGGCGTGACCGCGTCGGTGCTGGCGCGCGGCCAGACACTGCGCGCGATCAGGGCGGACGGGCTGCGGGTGACCGCGCCGGACGGGTCGGTCGAGGTCGTTTCCGGCCTGGCGGCGGCCTCCCCCGAGGACGCCGCCGAGCTCGGCGTGCAGGACGTGGTCGTCGTCGCGGTCAAGGCGCAGTCGATGCCGTCGGTCGCCGCGTCGATCGGCCCGCTGCTCGGCCCGGCCACCTCGGTGCTTTCGACGCTGAACGGCGTGCCGTGGTGGTTCCTGGACGGGTTCGGCGGCCCGGCAGCCGGCGCGCACCTGGATAGCGTCGACCCGGGCGGCAAGATCGCGGCCGCGCTGCCCGCCGCCCGGGTGATCGGCGGCACCGTGCACCTGTCGGCCGCGTCGCCCGCCCCCGGCGTGGTGCACTGGCGGGCCGGGAACGGTCTGATCATCGGCGAGCTGGCCGGCGGTCGTTCTTCGCGGCTGACCGCGCTGGCGGACGCGCTGCGGGCGGGCGGCTTCGACATCACCGTCTCCGACCGGATCAGGGACGACGTCTGGTACAAGCTCTGGGGCAACCTGACCCTCAACCCGATCTGCGCGATCACCGGGGCGACGACCGGGCCGGCCCTCGACGACGACCTGGTCCGGGAGTTCCTGTCGGCGGCGATGCTGGAGGCCCGTGAGATCGGCGGCCGGATCGGCTGCCCGATCGCGCAGACGCCGCAGGACCGGCACGCGGTCACCCGCAAGCTGGGCGACTTCACCCCGTCGATGCTGCAAGACGCCCGGGCCGGCCGGCCGCTCGAGCTCAACGCGCTGACCGGCGCGGTCCGCGAGCTCGGGGCGCTGACCGGCGTCCCCACGCCGAACGTGGACGCGCTGCACGGCCTGGCCCGGCTGTACGTCCGGGCGCACGCCGGCGACGCCGCCGCCGCCGAGTAGGACCGAGGCTGCGCCGGCCGGACCGGGCGGCGCCGGTCGCCGCCGATAGCCTGACTACCGTGGCTACCTGGATCGTTATGGACACCTCGTTCGGATCCGGCCTGCGGGTCGCGGTCAAGGACATCATCGACATGGCCGGCCTGCCGACGACCGCGGGCTGTCGCGCGATCGCCGACACCGCCCCGCCCGCCCGCCAGGACGCCTCCTGCCTGGCCGGGCTGAGAGCCGCGATCGGCCGCGGCCAGGCGCGCTTCGTCGGCAAGACCAACCTGCACGAGCTGGCCTACGGGATCAGCGGGGTCAACGAGGCGTTCGGCACCCCGGTCAACCCGCTCGACCCCCGGCGGGTGCCCGGCGGCTCGTCGAGCGGCTCGGCCACCGCGGTCGCGGCGGGCGAGGCGGACGTCGCCTACGGGACCGACACCGGCGGCTCGATCCGCATCCCGGCCGCGTGCTGCGGGATCGCGGGGCTGAAGACCACCTGGGGCCGGATCAGCCTGGACGGCGTGCGGCCGCTGGCGCCGAGCCTGGACACGGTGGGGCCGATGGCGGCTTCCGTCGACGGCCTGGTCGCGGGGATGGCGCTGCTCGAACCCGGGTTCACGGTGGCCGCCGACGCGCCGCGGACCGTCGGCCGGCTGGCGGTCGAGGCCGACCCGGCGGTCGACGCGGCGGTCGACGACGCGCTGCGGGCGGCCGGGTTCGCGGTCCAGCGGATCACGATCCCCGAGCTCTACGACGTCATGGCGGCGTCGTCGGCGCTGCTCGACGCGCAGGCGTGGGCGACCAACGCGGAGCTGTTCGCCCGCGCGGGCGACCGCATCGGCGCCAACGTGCGCGACCGGCTGCTCGAGGCGAGCACGATCACCGACGCGCGGCTGAGCGCCGCCCGCGCGATGAACACCCGCTGGAAGGCGGCGCTCGACGTCATCTGGGGCCGGGTCGAGCTGCTGGCGGTGCCCACCCTGCTCGGGTTCCCGCCGCTGATCGACGAGGCGCGGACGATGTTCCGAATCCGGGGCATGACCTCGCCGGTGAACGCGGCCGGACTGCCGGCACTGGCGCTGCCGGTGCCCGCCGCCGGGGGGCCGCGCGCGGCCAACGGCCCGCTGCCCGCCAGTGTCCAGCTGATCGGGCCCGCCCACAGCGAGGACCGGCTGCTGGCCGCGGGCGCGATCCTCGAGCGGGCGGTCCGCTAGTCATAGATCGCCCTCGGGGCCGGCTGCGGCCCGCCCCGAGGGCGAAACGACGGATCCCCCGCGAGCCAATGCGCGCGCCGCTGTCCTCGGACTGAGGAGGTGGAGCGCAGCGACTGACCGACGAGGGAGAGGGCAGTGGCCCCGAGCGCGCGGAGGGCCGGGGGCCGGGTAGGGAGCGGGGAAACTAAGTCAGGCGGAGACGAGGTCGCAGACGAAGATGAGGGTCTCCCCCGGCTTGATCGCGCCGGGGGCGCCGCGGTCGCCGTAGGCGAGGCCCGGCGGGATGACCAGCTTGCGGCGGCCGCCGACCTTCATGCCCTGCACGCCCTGGTCCCAGCCGGCGATGACCTGGCCGACGCCGAGCTTGAACCGGAGCGGCTCGCCCCGGTTCCAGCTCGCGTCGAACTCCTCGCCGGAGGAGAAGGAGACGCCGACGTAATGCACCTCAACGGTGTCCCCGGCGCCGGCGACCTTCCCGTCACCCGGCCAGACGTCGGTGATCTCAAGGTCCTTGGGCGGAGCGCCCTCGGGAAAGTCGATCTCTGGCTTGTTGATGTCCATGGGCCCAGCCTAGCGGCGAGCAAAGATCAAACCCGTGATCTCGAACGGACCGGTGTTTCAGCCGACCGTGTACTGAGTCGTCCAGGTGCGGCCGGCGTTGCTGGTGGCCTCGACCGAGAACGCGTTGGTCTTCAGGTTCTCGCCGACGACCCAGCCCTGGTCATGGCTGAGGAACGCGGCCGCGATCGGCTCGTTGATCGTGCCCACCTCGCCCATCTTGCTGAGCGCGTAGCCGTTGTCCGACGCGAGCATGACCGGCGCCGCGCCGTAGCCCAGGGGCGGGGTGTAGCCGACGAAGACGGCCGTGCCCGGGTCGATCGCGCTGAACGGGCCGGGGCCGGAGCCGGGTCCGTCGGGCAGCTTGAGGCCCGGCCTGAGGGCGGACTCGGTGAACTGCTCCTCGAGCACGCCGTGCCACTCGCGGCCGTCCTGGCTGGCGTAGGCGAGGTACGGGGCGTGGCCGGTCGCCACGCCCTGGCCGAGGAAGAGCACCCACAGGCCGCTGGCGCCGGCGCACTGGATCTCCGGGGTGTCGGCGGTTTTCTGGTTGCCCGACGCCCCCGGCTCGGTCAGCGCGAGCGTCCACTGCTGGCCGCCGTCGGTGGTGCGCCAGATGTGCGCCGGGGTGCCAAGGTAGCCGTCGTCGGCGTTGGCGAAGCAGGCGCTCTGCGGGTTGGCGGGCGCGCTCGTGACCGGCGACCAGGACGCGCCGCCGTTGGTGGTGCGCAGCAGCGAGCCGCCGAGGGCCTGCGTGTACCGGGCGCCGGGCGACTGGTTGCCGGCATTGGCGGCCGCCACCGCGTAGCCGAGGGCGGGCGAGACGAAGTGGACCGAGCTGAGCTCGCCCTGGCACGGCTCGGCCAGCGCCGTCCAGCTGGCACCGCCGTTGGTCGTGCGCAGCAGCGTGTCGCCGCCCGCAGCCCAGCCGTGTTGGTCGTCGATGAAGTCGACCTGGTCAAGGTCGGCCGGGCCGGCGTACTGCCGGGTCCAGTTGCCGCCGCCGTCGCTGGTGGCCATGATCCGGCCCGCGCCCGCGACCCAGCCGTGGCCGGAGTCGACGAACTGGACGGCCGCCAGCGCCGCCGACGGGGTGGAGTCGAACCCGGACGAGGGCGACGCGGTGGCCGAGGCGCCGCGGCCGGCGCAGGATGAGGCCGACGCGGGCGGCACCGCCTTGGCCGGCCCGCTCGCGGAACTGGCGGAGCTCGGCGTCGAGCTGGGGCCGGCCGATGCGGTGCCTGTTCGGGCGGGCGTGCTCGATGGGGCCGCGGCCGATCCCGATGACGCGGCCGCGCAGCCCGCGATCGGGGCGGCGACGGCGACGGCGAGCACGGCCAGCGCCGAGGCGGCCGCGCGACGGGGTCGAGGGGCGAATGTCTGGTTTGCGCGTGCGCTCAAGGGCATCTCTTTCGTCACGTTTCAGATGACGCTCTACCGGCTGGCACGGTTGTATCGCATTCCAAGTGTGCGTTCTTGGGGGTAACTAGAGGTTTGTTAGCCGGTGAACTACGCATCATAATAGCCGAACGCATAGGTATGACTACGTTCGGTAGCTGATCGGCTCTGATCCTGGGGGGCAGAGTAGTGAAGCGTCTGAAGCAGGCATGTTGTGTGCTCACAGCCGGCGCGGCCGCGCTGACGGCGGCCATCGCCACCGCCGCGACCTGGCCGGACCAGTCGGCGGCGGCGCCGTCCGTCGCCAGGCAGGGCGGTTCGTGCGACGCGGTCGCCGGCGCCTACCAGTTCCCTGGCGCGGACGGGGTGGCGCCGGCCGCCTGGACCGGCAACGGCCTCACCGTCCCCGCCTGCGGGCCGATTCCCAACGACGGCGGTTCCACCGCGCCCATCGCGCCCTATCCGGGGGCGCTGAAGACGCCGGGGTACCAGTGCGTCGAGTTCAGCGAGCGGTACCTGTACTACCGGTACGGGGTCACAATGGGCATCTCGACCAACGGCGACCAGGTGGCCGCGCACTACGCGGCCAAGTACCCGGCGAAGTTCATGATCGTCAAGAGCGGGACGCCGAACCGCGCGCCGGTCGCAGGCGACGTGCTGTCGATGGCGAAGGTGCCCGGGTTCGACGGCGCCGACGGCGGCCACACCGGCGTCGTGCAGTCCAGCTCGGTGAACGCGTCCGGCAACGGCACGGTGACGATCGTCGAGGAGAACGCGGTGTCCAGCGGCGTCCAGGTGCTCCGGGTCGGCAACTGGAACGTGACCTACGACGGCTTCCCCTACCTGGAGTGGCTGACGACCGCGGGGATGATCGTCACCACCCCGACGCTGCCGTCGGCGCAGGTGTCGGAGCCTTACTCGACCCGGCTGACCGCGGCCGGCGGCAAGGGCGCCGACCGGTGGGCGGTGACGGCGGGCTCGCTGCCGCCGGGGCTGTCGCTGTCGGCCGCCGGGGTGCTGTCGGGGACGATCTCGGCCGCCACCGCGAGCGGCGGCGACCTGGTCAGGAGCTGGCCGTTCACGGTCACCGCGACCGACTCCAAGGGCGCCGCGGCGGTCGCCGGCCTGAAGCTGACGATCAACGGCTCGCCCGACGCGTTCTACTACGACTCGTCCACCAGGTCGCTCCGCGACGCCCAGTGGACCAGCGCCGGGTGGGCCCTCAGCACCCTCGACGGATCCTCGTCGAAGCTGGCCGGGCATACCGGCGGCGTCGTCGGGCAGGCGTCGAGCGCGGTCGGGATCGACGGCGGCCCGATGGTGTTCTACTCGGACTCGACCACCAGCTCGCTGCGGGCCGCCTGGCGGACCGGCGGCTCCACCGGCGGCTGGCGGTTCGAGACCCTCGACGGCCCCGGCTCGACGCTGGCCGGCCACACCACCGGTCACGTCGGCACCGCGATCAGCGCGGCGGTGGTCGCGGGCGAACCCGAGGTGTTCTACTACGACGCCAGCTCCGCGTCGGTGCGATGGGCGCGGCTGACCGCGGCCGGCTGGCAGTTCGAGACCCTGGACGGCCCCGGCTCCGCGCTGTACCAGCACACCTGGCATCACGTCGGGTCCGCGGTCAGCGCGGTCGTCGTCGACGGGGCGCCGCAGGTCTACTACTACGACGCGACCTCGGGGGCGCTGCACCGCGCGTGGTGGAGCCGCGGCCGCTGGTTCTTCCTGACCATCGACGGCCCGACGTCGCAGATCGCCGGGCACACCGGGTTCCGGGTCGGCTCCGCGATCAGCGCGACGCTGCTCGGCGGGCAGCCGCAGGTCTACTACGACGACGACGGCGCCTCGTCGCTCCGGTACGCGCGGCAGACCGCCGCCGGCTGGAAGTTCGAGACGCTCGACGGGCCTTCCTCGACGCTGCCGGGGCGCACCGCCGACCACGTCGGGTCCGCCGTCTCGGTGACCCAGATGAACGGGGACGCGCAGGTCTACTACTACGACGCCACCCGCGAGTCGCTCCGGCACGCCTGGTGGACCGGGTCGGCCTGGCAGTTCGAGACGCTGGACGGCCCCGGCTCGGTGATCGCCAGGCACGACGGCGACCGGGTCGGGTCGGCGGTGAGCGTCACCGAGATGACCAACGGCCCGCAGGTCTACTACAGCGACGGCACCGCCCACTCGCTGCGGCACGCCTGGTGGACGTCGACCGGCTGGCAGTTCGAGACCCTGGACGGCCCCGGCTCGAAGCTCTCGGGCCACACCGGCAACGAGGCCGGCGCGGCCATGTCGGTCACCGATTACTAGAGTGGCGCAATGCCCCATCTGCTCCATCTAGACTCCTCGGCCGACCTGGAGCGCTCGCGCTCCAGGTCGGTCACCGCCACCTTCGCCGCGGCCTGGCGCGAGCACGGCGCGGACTACTCGGTCAGCCACCGGGACCTGCACCGCGATCCGCTGCCGCACCTGGCCGACGCCGCCCTGCACTGGCCGCCTCGGCTGCGCCCGGACGGCGCCGCGCCGCCGGCCGCCGCCGAGGCGCTCCAGCGGGAGCTGATCGACGAGCTGACCTCGGCCGACGTGCTGCTGATCGGCGCGCCGCTGTACAACTACTCGCTGCCGTCGAGCCTCAAGGCGTGGATCGACCACATCCACGTGCCCGGTGTCACCGCGCCGTTCGACGTGCCGACCCAGCCGCTGGCCGGGCGCCCGGCGGTGATCGTGAGCGCCCAGGGCGCGTCCTACGACGAGCACTCCCCGACCGAGGGCTGGGACCACGCCGTCCCGGTCCTCGAGCTCATCCTCGGCACCGCCCTCGGCATGACGCTCACCGTGATCACCGCCAGCCTCACGCTCGCGGAGACCGTCCCCGCGCTGGCCGACCAGCGCGACCGCAGCCGGGCCGAGCTGGCCCGCGCCCACGAGCAGGCCGCCGCCACCGCCAGGCGGCTGGTCGCGCCAGGTCCCGAGTAGCGGCGGGGCTCCGGCCGGGCGGGACCGCGGCAGGCATCGGCGATGCGGCGGAGGTGGTCACTCCCAGGCGAAGAGGCGGCGGGCGAGGGAGCAGAAGACCACCGCGTAGGCGACCAGGACCAGCAGCGGCGCGGCGGGCGGGAAGCCGGTCTGCATCGACGACTGCATCGCCTGCACGGCCGCCCCGAGCGGGGTGTAGTTGCTGATGTCGAGCAGGACGGATGGCATCTCCGCCCGCGGCAGCCAGAGGCCGGCGAAGAACATCAGCGGGAAGAACGTCAGCCGGCCGATGACGTTGGCGGCGGTCGAGGTCTTGGCGACCGCCGCGATCAGCAGGCCGATGGCGAACAGGCCGGCCATCGACACCGCGACCGAGAGCACCAGCCCGGCCGGGCTCTTCGGCGCGGGGGCGCCGAAGGCGGCCGTCGATACCGCGAAGATCACGACGACCGTGGCCACCGCGATCAGCGCCTGGACCACGCCCTGGGCGGCGAGCACCCAGGACGGCGGCACCGGGGTGGTCGACAGGCGGCGCAGGACCCCGAGCTCGCGGTAGGAGACCAGCGGCAGCGGCAGCCCCAGCATGCCCAGCATGGCGAGGCCGAAGGCGGCCAGGATCGGCACGTAGGCGTCGAATACCGTCTCGCCGCCGAAGGCGGCCGGCGCCTGCTTGAACGCCGGGATCAGGCCGAAGATGATCAGCAGCAGCAGCGGGAGGGCGACCCCGCCGATCAGGCCGATCGGACGCCGCCAGCTCAGCCTGGCCTCGTTGAGCACGATCTGCCCGAACGCCGCGCGGCGGCCCTTGGCCGGAAGCGCGAGTGAGCGCGCGGACGCCATTGTGAGCGAGTTCATGACAGCGCTCCTTCCGTGTTGTCAGCGGGCTGCTTTCCGGTCAGCCGGACGAACGCGTCCTCGAGGTTCGAGGAGTCGAGCTGGACGTCGCGGGCGGTCACCCCGGCCGCGTGAAGGGTGAGGATGACCGCGTTGACGAGCTCGCCGGTGCCGGTGACGAGCACGTGCCGTCCCTCGCGGTCCACCCGGTTCACCTCGGGCAGGCCGGCCAGCAGGCGCTCGTCGAACGGGGCCGAGGGCAGGAACCGCACCGTCTTGCCGCCGCTGGAGCGGGCGGCCAGGCCGGCCGGGCTGTCGAGGGCGACGACGCGCCCGCCGTCGATGAGCGCCACCCGGTCGCACAGCCGCTCGGCTTCCTCCATGAAGTGGGTGACGAGCAGGATCGTCACGCCGCGGTCGCGGATGCCGGCGATGAGGTCCCAGGCGTCCCGGCGGGCGGCCGGGTCGAGGCCGGTCGTCATCTCGTCGAGTACCGCGATCTTCGGACGGCCGATGAGCGCGAGCGCGACCGACAGCCGCTGCTTCTGGCCGCCGGACAGGGACTTGTAGTAAGCACCCCGTTTACCAGCCAGGCCGAGCGCCTTGGTCAGCTCGCCGACGTCGGCCGGGTCGCGGTAGAACGACCGGTACATGTCGAGGATCTCGCCGACCCGCAGCCGGGCGGGCATCGCGCTCGCCTGCAGCTGCACGCCGACGATCTCGCGGATCCGGTCCCGGTCCGTTCGCGGGTCCAGGCCGAGCAGCCGGATCGACCCGGCGTCGGCCTGCCTGAGCCCAATGGCGCACTCGACGGTGGTGGTCTTCCCGGCCCCGTTGGGGCCGAGGACGCCGAAGATCTCGCCCTCGGCGACGGAGAACGACACGTCGTCGACCGCGACCAGCGGGCCGTAGGTCTTACGCAGGTGCGCGATCTCGACCGCGGGCCGAGCGCGGCCCGGCTCGGCCGCGGGCCTCAGTGTCGGTGCCGCCGAAGTTCCGGTGACGCCCATGGCTGCCTCCTAGACTTAAAACTGATATCAGTATGCTATGCATGCGGTATCAGCTAAGTCAATGGGCGGGCGGGGCCGGGCGGGCGGGTTTCCTCGCCGGGCGTGCGAATACTCAGCCACGGGCCTGGCACACGGTGACCGCGGCCGGAAACACTTCCTCGGTGCCGTCGGCCCGGGTGACCACCAGCACCGGGGTCAGCCCGGTGTCGAGCTGCTCGCGTTCGGCCTCGGTCGGCATCCGCGCCGTCACCTCGTCGCCGGCCGACAGGCCGATCACCTGGAGCATCGGCACCGCGACGACGAAGGTGCCCCTGCCCATGCGGGTCACCACCAGGCCGGCCTCGCGCAGCTGGTCGACCGCGTGCTGGTAGGTGACCCGGGTGACGCCCCGGCTGGCCTGCATCTCGTTGCCGGACGGGAGCTGCGCGCCCACCTGCAGCTCACCCTGGATGATCTGGTCCCGTAGGAGCCGAGCGATCTGCAGGTATACCGGTTCGCTTGAGTCGTAGTCGATCTGCACCCGGCGTCTCCATCCCCTCGCACCGCGGGTAACAAAAAAAATTATAGAGCAAGTGGCATAGGTGTGTAGACACCTATGCCCATAGACCGCTATCGTTAGCAACGCGCACCGTGACCGGATGGTAACTGTACCTGCTGGCCGCGAAGCGCGGCGCGACACTGGCATTCAGGGGGGGTTTGCCAGTTGTGCCCGGCAGATTGAGGGGTCTGCCGAGGCAACGCGCGGCCATCCCTGGTCCACTTCCCGGTTGCTCGCTGTCGGACCGGGGATGGCCCTTCCCCCTCAGTGTGACCGGGTAGCGCCCATCTACGGGGGCGGGCGCTTCCCGGTTCCACTGGCTGGCTTACCGCACTTGCTGACCGCACCTGGGGGGGTGCCGAGCCACCCGCAGCGCGCCCGTCCACCCACAGGCGCGCTGCGGGTCAGCTTGCTTCGAAAGATTCTCGGCGGCCGAGCAGCTCGGCCCGGAACTGGGCGATCGAGGCGGCCGCGTCGAGTGCCTCGCGGTAGGCGTCGGCCGACTCGGCCAGCAGCCCGGACAGCCGCAGCAGGTAGCCGCGGATGCCGGGCAGCAGCTGGTAGCGGACCGCCAGCGGCGGCGTCCCGCCCACGTTCGGGTACCGCCCGTCCGGCTCGGCTGATTTCGTCGTCGGCGGCTCGTTCACCATGAGCAGGCCGACCTCGGGGCTGTCGGCCATGCCGACCGCCAGCGACTGGCACGGGATCACCGACGCGAACGAGTCCGTCCGCGCGAGCTGGCCGAACAGCAGCGAGATCCGCCACCAGTCGGTCTCCGCGTGGGTCGCCGCGCTGTCGTGGCAGGCGGCGATCTCGGCCCGGATCTGGAACGGGCCAGGCCGGCCGGCCCGCGCCGCCCGGTCGGCCAGCGCGAGGCCGTCCGCGATCTCGGCCCGGTTCCAGCGGGATCGGTCCTGGTCGAAGAGCGCGACGAAGTCCCGCTGGCGCCGGCGGGCGGCGCGCCTGGCGGCGTGCAGCCGCATGAGCGCCAGCAGCCCGACCGCCTCCGGCTCGCGCGGCATCAGGTCGACCAGCAGCCGGCCGAGCCGCAGCGCCTCGTCGAGCAGGCACTCGTGCACCGGGCCGTCGGCCCCGATCCCCCCGTAGCCGGCGTTGAACATCAGGTAGAGGACGTGCAGGACGGCGGGCAGCCGCATCGGCAGGTCCTGCTCAGGCGGCAGCAGCGGGGCCCCGACCCGCCGCAGCCGCTGCTTGGCGCGGAACACCCGTTGCCGCATCGTCCGCTCGCTGACCAGGAACGCGTCCGCGATCTCGGCCGCCGACAAGCAGGTCAGAGAGGACAGGCCGAGCGCGACCTGGGCCTCAATGGGCAGCGCCGGGTGCGCGCAGGCGAACATCATCTCCAGCCGGTCGTCGGCGATGACCTCGGCGTCGGCTACCAGGTCGGGCGGCTCGCGGGCCGACTCCCTGGCGATCAGCCGGAGCTTCTCCGCCTCCACCAGCGCGCGTCTGGCCCGGTCCATGGCTCTATTGCGAGCCGTGGTCATCAGCCATGCCATCGGCTTGCCGGGCACGCCGTCGACCGGCCACCGGACCAGAGCGCGCGCGAAGGCGTCCTGAACGCAGTCCTCGGCGAGTTCCCTGTCCCCGGTCAGCCGGGTCAGGGTCACCGCGATATGGTCCCAGGCGTCAGCGGAGACAGCCGCGAGCTGCTCCGCTACGGATGCATCGCCGCCTGTCACGGGCCACTTGGCCGTGATGCGAGTTCGATTACCTCCTCAAGCTGGTCGCCGTCAATGATGTCGAAACCGCGTATCTGTCCATATGTACGGGCATAGGGACCATCGGTGATCGTTACATCTCGGCCGCGAAATTCCAGGGTGGCTGCCATCGCGGGCTGCGGGCTGCCCACGACCAGGATCCCGTGCCGTTCTGCGGCCTCGCCGCGTGGCGCGGGGATAGTTTCCGTCTCTAGCTCGACGCGGTCGTCGTCGACCGGACCCTCGGCGCAGACCAAGAGCAGGTACTGCATGATCGCCTCCGTAGCCAACCTTGTTCACGCGGTCAGAAAGAGACCCCAGTGAGGCCCCATAGTGACTAGACGAACAAAGACACGTGCCTACTACGCAATCCCAGGAAATAATTTAGACGCCTGACCTGCCATGCAGCCCCATAGTAATGTCTGAGTCACAGAACTGCGGGGTATAAGTGCTACCTAGGGACTAAGGTCCCGAACCACTCAGGCCCGCCGAATAGCGACGCAATTAGCAGGGTGCCGTTTGGTGCTGATCGAAATTGACTTGTTTAATTGTCGTTATTTTTGTTTTTCGAAAAACCCGCTAGGCGCCGATGTAAGACATCACGTGCTTGACCCGCGTGTAGTCCTCGAAGCCGTACATGGACAGGTCCTTGCCGTAGCCGGAGTGCTTGAACCCCCCGTGCGGCATCTCGGCGATGAACGGGATGTGGGTATTGATCCAGACCACGCCAAAATCTAGCCGCCGGGAGACGCGCATCGCGCGTCCGTGATCCCTCGTCCAGACGCTTGAGCCGAGGCCGTACTTGACCCCGTTGGCCCAGCGGACGGCCTGATCCTCGTCGGCGAACCGCTGCACGGTGATGACGGGGCCGAACACCTCGTCCTGGACCAGCTCGTCGTCCTGCCCGAGGCCGGAGACGACGGTCGGCTCGAACAGGTAGCCAGGGCCGGGGACGGGGCGCCCGCCCGCGTGCACGGTCGCGTGGGCCGGCACCCGGTCGAGGAAGCCGGCCACCCGGGCGAGCTGACCGGAGCTGTTGAGCGGGCCGTAGAACGCGTCCGGCACGTCGAGCCCGCCGGTCCTGGTCGCCTTGGCCTGCTCGGCCAGCGCGTCGGTGAGGTCGGCGGCGATGCCCGGCCCGGCCAGCACCCGGGTGGCGGCGGTGCAGTCCTGCCCGGCGTTGTAGTAGCCGGCCGCCGCGATCCCCTTGGCCGCCTCGGCGACGTCGGCGTCGTCGAAGACGATGACCGGGGCCTTGCCGCCGAGCTCGAGGTGCACGCGCTTGACGCCGTCGGCGGCGGTGCGCGCGACCTCCATCCCGGCCCGGACCGACCCGGTGATCGAGGCCATCGCCGGGATGTCGTGCGCGATCATCGCCCGGCCGGTGCCCCGGTCGCCGCAGATGACGTTGAACACGCCGGGCGGGAAGAACTCGGCCGCGACCTCGGCCAGCAGTAGGCTCGAGACCGGGGTGGTGTCGGACGGCTTGAGCACGACCGCGTTGCCGGCGGCGAGGGCCGGCGCGATCTTCCAGATGCCCATCATGAGCGGGTAGTTCCACGGGGTGACCTGCGCGCAGACGCCAATCGGCTCGCGCCTGACCATGGACGTGTGGTCGCGCAGGTACTCGCCCGCGCTGCGGCCCTCGAGGACCCGCGCGGCGCCGGCGAAGAAGCGGAGCTGGTCAACGCTGGGCGGCAGCTCGTCGGTGACGGCGACCGCGACCGGCTTGCCGGTGTTGCGGGTCTCCGCCGCGATGAACTCGTCCGCCCGCCGCTCGACCGCGTCGGCGAACTTCAGCATCGCCCGCGAGCGCTCGGCCGGGGTGGAGTCGCGCCAGCCCCCTTCGAACGCGGCCTCGGCCGACCGCAGCGCCTCGTCGACGTCGGCCGCGGTCGACACCGGGGCGTGCGCGTAGACCTGGCCGGTGCTCGGGTCGATGACTTCGCTGTAGGTGCCCTCGCACGGGTCGGTGTACCTGCCGTTCACGAAGTTGCGCAACCGTGCCTGTGTCATCCCAGCCTCCTTCAGGTGCCCGTCGGCGTCCGCCCGTGCGTGCCGAGCTTGGCAAAGCTAGACGGCCATCACAAGTGATTCCGTGGATTTTTGCACATTTCTCTTCGAAATCAGTTGACATTTGGGCCGTCCCTGACAAGCATGAAGGTTACTCAAGCTAGCGACAGAAGGACGTGATCGGATGGCCCACGGCCCGCGCGGCGGTCCGGTCGGCACGGCGGTGCTCGACGATATCTCCAAGCGGATCATCGAGCAGCTGCAGGCCGACGGGCGCCAGTCGTACGCCGCGATCGGCAAGGCGGTCGGCCTCTCGGAGGCCGCCGTCAGGCAGCGGGTGCAGCGGCTGCACGAGACCGGCGTCATGCAGATCGTCGCGGTCACCGACCCGCTGCGGCTCGGCTTCCGGCGGCAGGCGATGATCGGGCTGCGCTGCGAGGGCGACCTGGAGAAGGTGGCCGACGATCTCGCGGCAATGGAAGAGATCGACTACGTGGTGCTCACGGCCGGCTCGTTCGACCTGCTGCTCGAGGTGGTGTGCGAGGACGACGACCACCTGCTGGAGATCCTGAGCCGAGTGCGCGGGGTGCCGTCCGTCACCTCCACCGAGACCTTCGTCTATCTGAAGCTGCGCAAGCAGACCTACACATGGGGAACGCGATGACCTTCACTCCCGAACAGCTCCAGGACGCGGCCAAGCAGCACCTGTGGATGCACTTCACCCGGATGTCCTCCTACAACGACGCCGACATCCCGATGATCGTGCGCGGCTCCGGCCCCTACGTCTACGACGACAAGGGCAAGCGGTACCTGGACGGCCTCGCGGGCCTGTTCGTCTCGATGGTCGGGCACGGCCGCACCGAGCTGGCCGAGGCCGCCGCCAAGCAGGCATCCGAGCTGGCCTACTTCCCGCTCTGGTCGTACGCGCACCCGTCGGCGGTCGAGCTCGCCGCCCGGCTGGCCGAGCTTGCCCCTGGCGACCTGAACAAGGTGTTCTTCACCACCTCGGGCTCGGAGGCCGTCGAGTCGGCCTGGAAGCTGGCCAAGGCGTACTTCAAGCGCATCGGCGAGCCGACCAGGTACAAGGTGCTGAGCCGCGAGTACGCGTACCACGGCACCTCGATGGGCGCGCTCGCCGTCACCGGGCTGTCCGCCATCAAGCACGACTTCGAGCCGCTGCCGGCCGGCGGCATCCGGGTGCCGAACACCAACATCTACCGCGCGCCGGACTTCGCGTCGGGCTGGTCGGAAGAGCAGTTCGGCGTCTGGGCGGCCGACGAGATCGAGCGGGCGATCCTGCGCGAGGACCCGGAGTCGGTCGCGGCGGTCTTCCTCGAGCCGGTGCAGAACTCCGGCGGCTGCTTCACCCCGCCGCCCGGCTACTTCCAGCGGGTGCGGGAGATCTGCGACAAGTACGGCGTGCTGCTGGTATCGGACGAGGTGATCTGCGCGTTCGGCCGGCTCGGCTACTACTTCGGCTCGACCAGGTACAACTACCAGCCGGACATCATCACGTTCGCCAAGGGCGTCACCTCCGGGTACTCGCCGCTCGGCGGCATGATCGTCCGGGACAAGCTGATGGAGCCGTTCACTCAGGGGAACGCCACCTTCCTGCACGGCATCACCTTCGCCGGGCACCCGGTCTCGGCCGCGGTCGCGCTCGCCAACCTGGACGTCTTCGAGCGGGACAACCTGCTCGGCAACGTGCGCGAGAACGAGGACGGCTTCCGGTCCACCCTGGACAAGCTGACGGACCTGCCGATTGTCGGCGACATCCGCGGGGCCGGCTACTTCTACGGCATCGAGCTGGTCAAGGACAAGGCGACCAAGGAGACCTTCGACGACGACGAGTCCGAGCGGCTGCTGCGCGGCTTCCTGTCGCACGCGCTGTTCGACGCCGGGCTGGTCTGCCGGGCCGACGACCGCGGCGACCCGGTCATCCAGCTCGCCCCGCCGCTGATCTGCACTCAGGAGCACTTCGACGAGATCGAGCAGATCCTCCGCTCGGTCCTCACCGAGGCCTGGTCGCGGCTTTAAATTCACATTCTAAAGACTGAACCAATATTGGGTGTGCCCGGCGTTGCCATTTGACGGTAGGCACACCCAATCATTTGGATTGCGTTGTACGATGCCTCGGTAACCACCCAATGACCGACGGTAGGTAAACCTTCAGGGGTCCGGTGGGCCGCACGACACGAGGGGCATCGTGGCCGCGCTGACGATGGGCCAGCAGAGGGACAATCTGCCGCCCGAGGTTACCCGGTTCATCGGCCGACGGCGGGAACTGCCGGCCATCATCACCGCGATCGACGAGCACCGGCTGGTCACCCTGCGCGGCGCGGGCGGGGTGGGCAAGACCCGGCTCGCGCTGCGGGTGGCGCGCGAGATCAGGGACACCTTCGCCGACGGCAGCTGGCTGGTCGAGCTGTCCGCCCTGCGTGACTACGAGCTGCTGCCGGCGGCGGTGGCGGCCGCGCTTGGGCTGCCCGACGAGGCGGTCGGCGACCCGCTCGAGGCGCTCGAGGCGAACCTGGCCGAGCGGGAGCTGCTGCTGGTGCTCGACACCTGCGAGCACCTCGTCGAGGCGTGCGGCAGCCTCGCCCGCACGCTGCTGGCGGCCGCGTCGGGGCTGCGCATCCTCACCACCAGCCGGGAGCCGCTGGGGGTGCCCGCCGAGCACGCGCTGCTGATCGGCCCGCTCGAGCTGCCCGCGCCGGGCTGGTCGCGTCCGACCGGGGACGGGGCCGCCCAGCCGGACGCGGTCGCCTTGTTCGTCGACCGGGCGCAGGCGGCCGTCCCCGAGTTCACGCTCAGCACGGCCAACACCCGCACCGTGGGCGAGCTCTGCCGGCGGCTCGACGGCATACCGCTCGCGCTCGAGCTCGCGGCGGTCCGGCTGCGGGGCATGACCGCCGACGAGATCCTCACCCGGCTGACCGACCGGTTCCGCATCCTCGGGGCCGCGCGCACCGCCACCGGCCGCCACCGCACGCTCCGGGCCGCCATCGCCTGGAGCTTCGACCTGTGCACCCCGGCCGAGCAGCGGCTGTGGGCCGAGCTTTCCGTGTTCCCGGCCGACTTCGGGCTGGCGGCGGCCGAGCGGGTCTGCGGCCCCGGCACCGCCAAGACCCTGATCCGCCTGGTCGAGAAGTCGGTCGTGCAGTACAGCGACGGCAGCCGCCGCTACCAGCTGCTCGACACGATGCGGGAGTTCGGCGCGGAGCGGCTCTTGGCGACCGCCGGCCGGGCCGACGCCGACCTCGTCGGTCAGCTCCGGGCCAGGCACCGCGATTACTACCTTGACCTGGCGGCAGCGGCGGCCGCCGGCAGCGTCGGCGCCGAGCAGACCGGTTGGCTCGCCCGGCTCGGCACGGAGACCGACAACCTGCGGGTTGCGCTCGACTTCTCGTTCGCCGCGCCCGGGCAGCAGGACGCGGGGCTGCGGCTGACCACGCTGCTGCGGCCCTACTGGCTTATGGCCGGGCAGTTCGCCGAGGGCAGGCGCTGGCACGACCTGGCGGTGGCGGTCGACCCAGGGTCACCCGAGAACTCCTGGGCGGTGTTCGGCGCCGGCGTCCTCGCCGTGCAGCAGGGCGACGTGACCACGGGCGCGCCGCTGCTCGAGCGCGCGGCCGCGCTTGCCGCCGAGAACGGTAACGAGAACCTGGCTGCGCATGTCAGTCACGCCCGGGGCATCGTCGCCTTCAAAGGCGCAGACCTGGAGACCGCCCGGGCCAGGTACGAGACCGCGCTCGCAGGCTACGAGCGGATCGGGTTCTGCGACCCGCTCGCGCTCGTCGTCTACTGCCGGCTCGCCGGGGTCTGCGTCCTCGCCGGCGAGCTCGACCGCGCCGTCCAGCTGTGCGAGGAGTGCCTGCGCCGGTGCGAGGAGACTGGCGAACAGTGGGCACGCGGTGCCGCGCTGTGGGTGCGCGGCGCGACCCGCTGCCTCTCCGGCGACATCACCGCGGCCATCGCGGATTGTCTTTCCTGCCTGCGCATCAAGCGGTCGGTCAACGACCTGCACACGATCGCGATGTCGTTCGACCTGCTCTGCGTCTGCCGGGTGGCGACGGCCGAGTTCGAGCTCGCCGCCGTCCTGCACGGCGCCGGCGAGGCGCTGTGGACGCTGCTGAACGCGCCGGTGCTGATGGGGCCGGCCTACGCCGAGATCCGCAAGGGCGCGGCCGACACCGCGCGGGCCGCGCTCGGCGAGGAGCGGTTCGACGAGCTGCTCAGCCGCGGCCTGGCGATGCACCTGGCCGACGCGCTGGCGATGGCCAAGGGCGAGACCCCCGCCGACGGCATCCTGGCCGGCCAGCCCGGCCCCACGGCCGGCAAGCAACTCACCCGGCGCGAGAAGGAGATCGCGACCCTGGTCGCGGCCGGGCTCGGCAACCGCGAGATCGCCGCGCGGCTGTTCCTGTCCAAGCGCACGGTGGATTCCCACATGGAGCACATCTTCACCAAGCTCGGCTTCTCCTCGCGGACGCAGCTGGCGAGCTGGGTGCTCGGGCACGGCACGAACCGGTAGCCCGCCTTTTCCAATATTCATCAAGAACTAGCGCCGCTACCTTCCCGCCCGTCACCGGACGTTTACCGGCGGGCGGCAAAGTCTCCGCATGTCAGATGACGCGGAGCCCGGCTTGTCCAGGCGGCAGCTGCTCGCTGCAGGCACGACCGGGCTGATCGCCACCGCCGCGGTGCCGCCGGTGGCCGGCGCCAGCCGCCGCCGGGCCGGGGCGGCCGACGGCACACCGGAGCAGATCCACCTCACCTGGGGCGACGACCCGGCCAGATCCGTCGTGGTGTCGTGGGCGTCCCCCGGCCAGGCGGCGGCGCCGCGGGTCAGGATCGGGCAGCGGGTGATCCCGGCCGTCGAGCGCGGCTACGCCGACCCGCCCGGCGACGAGGTCGCCTGGACCTATCACGCCCTGGTGGACGGCCTGCGGCCGGGCGCGACCTACGGGTACGCGGTCACCGCGGACAATGACAGGAACGCGGCCGACCCGTTCAGCGCCACCTTCCGCACCGCGCCGGAGGGGCGGGCGGCGTTCCGGTTCACCAGCTTCGGCGACCTGACCGCGGCGGACGCGCGATGGGCGGGCTGGTCGGCTCAGTCCGCCTACGCGGCCGGCGCGGTGGAGACCTTCCAGCCGCTGTTCCACCTGCTCAACGGGGACCTGGCCGAGACCGGCCCGAACCCGGCGGCGCCGCCGCAGGCGTGGCGGGACTTCGCCGACAACGTGCAGGCCTCGGCCGCGAACCGGCCGTGGCTTCCGGTGCCGGGCGATCACGGGGCCGAGCCCGCCGACCGGGAGCGGGCCCTGCGGTCGTACCTGGCCAGGTACTCGCTGCCGGGCAACGGGGTGCCCGGGTTCGAGGGGCGGTGGTACGACTTCCGCGTCGGCACCGCCGCCTTCCTCTGCCTCAGCGGCGACGACGTGAGCCGCGGCTACTCCGGCGGCGCGCAGACCCGCTGGCTCGAGTCGGCCCTGGCGGCCGCCCGGCGGGACGCCTCGATCGACTGGGTCGTGATCCAGCTCCACCAGTGCGCCTGCCCGTCGGCCGGGCCCGGAGCCGCGGACGGGGCCGACGACGACGCCGGCCTCGGCATCAGGCAGCAGTGGCTGCCGCTGTTCGACCGGTACGAGGTCGACCTGGTGCTGTGCGGGCACAGCCGGGGTTACGAGCGCTCGTTCCCGGTCCGCGGCTTCGACGCGGCCGGCACGCTGCGCCCGCGCCCGGTGACAACCGTAGACAGCGGGGTATTCGATACCAGCCAGGGCACCGTCCACCTGGTGCTCGGCGGCGGTGACGCAGGCGGGGCGGGCGCCGGCGGGGCGGGCGCCGGCGAGGACGCTGCCTGGTCCGCGCGGCGCGACGCTGGGACCGGGTACGGGGTCGCGGTCTTCGACGTCAATCCGGGGGCCGAGGCCGGCGCGCAGACCTCCATCACCGTCAGCTACTACCACGCGGTCGACGCGGACCCCGGCGACGGTCCCGGCGACGGCGGGCA
>DATCGA010000173.1:0-3288 GCA_036509215.1 Trebonia sp. | reverse complement strand
CGGCCTGCTGCAGAGCTTCCTCACCGGCTACCTTCCCCAGTCCACCGCCCTGAACGGCCTGCAGGTGGCCGCGCCGGCCCTGCTGCTCTTCCTCGCGCTGCTGCTGTTCCCGCACGGCCGGCTGCGCGGCAAGAGCCTCAGGCTCCGCCCGGTCCCGGTCCCCACGCTGCGCGGCACGGCCGTGTTCGCGGCCGCGATCATCGCCTCCGGCGTCGTGCTCGCCACCGTGCTCAGCCAGCCCGACCTGATCACCTACGGCGCGATCTTCTCGTTCGGGCTGATCGCGCTCTCCTACGTGCCGCTGTCCGGCTACGCCGGGCAGATCTCGCTCTGCCAGCTGTCGATGGCCGCGATCGGCGCGCTGGTCTGGGCGCACCTCGCGCCCAACGGCCAGTGGTGGGCGCTGATCGTCGCGGTCGTCGTCTCGGCTGCGGCGGGCGCGATCGTCGCCGTCCCGGCCCTGCGGCTGTCCGGCATCTACCTGGCCCTCGGCACCGCCGCGTTCGCGGTCATCCTCGACGACTGGGTCTTCTCGATCCCCGCCATCAACATCGGCGGCCTGCACCTCACGCTGTTCGCGGACGGGTCGATCAGCGCGGTCGGGCCGTCGGTCTTCGGCCTGCAGCTCACCAGCGAGCGGGACGTGATGATCCTCGCCGCCGTCTTCCTCGGGCTGGCCACCGTCGGCGTCGCCCTGCTGCGGCGCGGCCGGTTCGGCCGTCGGCTGATCGCGCTGCGCGACAGCGAGGCCGCCTACGCGATGCTCGGCGGCAACCTGCTGCTGGCCAAGGTCGCGGTGTTCGCGCTCGCGGCCGGCATCGCCGGCCTCGGCGGCGCGCTCTACGCGATGCAGCAGCAGTCGATCACCTCAACCCAGTTCACCTTCGAGGCCGGCCTGGCGATCTTCCTCATCGCGGTCGTCGGCGGGGTCGCCAGCGTCGGCAGCGGCTTCTTCGCCGGCGCGGTCCTGATCGGCCCGATCAACGCCCTCGTCGCGGTCGCGGCCTGGGCGACGAACCCGGTCTCGCTCTTCCCCGGCCTGGCCGGCATGGCCTTCGGCCGCGCCCCCGACGGCATCGTCCCCCTCATGCGCCGCGACTGGGCCCCGGTCGCCCGCTACAAGATCCTGGTCGCCGCCGCCGTGGTCATCTCGGCCGCGCTCTGGGTCCTGCGCCTAGCCGGCGTGGTCAACGGCTGGGTCCTGTTCTGGGGCGTCGCCCTAGTCGCGGTCGCCCTCCGCGCCCACGCCGCCGCCCGCACCGCCGAGACCCCCACCCCCACCCCCACCCGGAGCCCCACTCCTACCCCCACCTCCACCTCCGCCGACGACCCCACCCCCACCCCGGGTCCCACTCCAACCTTCGGTTCCGGGTCGGCCGAGGACCCTGTGCCGATCGAGTGGTGGGGGCTGAGCCGCCCCTGGCGAGCCGAAGACGAGGAGGTGCTCGACCGTGCCATCGCTCGAGGTTAGCGAGGTCACCGTCGCGTTCGGCGGCAAGCGGGCCCTGGACGGGGTCGCCATCGCGGCCGAGCCCGGCCATGTGACCGGGCTCATCGGCCCCAACGGAGCCGGCAAGTCCACCCTGTTTGACGTCATCTGCGGCCTGCGCAAGCCGGTGGCCGGCCGGATCCGCCTCAACGGCCGCGACGTCACCCGGCTCGGCCCGGCCCAGCGCGCCCGCTGCGGGATGGCCAGGACGTTCCAGCGGCTCGAGCTCTTCGGCCGCCTCAGCGTCCGCGAGAACCTCCTAGTGGCGGCCGAGCTCGGACCCGAACGCCGCCGGGCCGAGCGCGCCGTCGCCCAGCTGCTCGCCCGGCTCGACCTGGCCGAGATCGCCGACCGCCCGGCCGGCGAGCTCTCCACCGGCACCGGCCGCCTGGTCGAGGTCGGCCGCGCCCTCGCGGTCAAGCCCCGGTTCCTCCTCCTCGACGAGCCCGCGGCCGGCCAGGACGCCGAGGAGACCCGGCGGTTCGCCGCCCTGCTGCGCGCGCTGGCCGGCGAGGGCACCACCGTGATCCTCGTCGAGCACGACATGAGCCTGGTGATGGGCGTCTGCGACCAGGTGCACGTGCTCGACCTGGGCAAGATCATCTCGTCCGGCCCGCCCGACGTGATCAGGCGCGACCAGACCGTCCTCGCCGCCTACCTGGGGGACGCATGACCAGCCCGCTCAACCCACCCCCGCTGCTTGAACTGCGCGGCGTGCACGCCGCCTACGACAGCGTCACCGTGCTGCACGGGGTGGACCTGAGCGTCGCCGCCGGCCAGGTGGTGGCGCTGCTCGGCCCCAACGGGGCGGGCAAGACGACCACGCTGCGGATCGCGGCCGGCGTGCACCCGGTCCAGTCGGGAGGGCTGCTGCTGGCCGGCTCCGATATGGCCGGGGCTGCCCCCCGCGACCTCGCCCGGGCCGGGGTCTGCCTGGTCCCCGAGGGCCGGGGCGTGTTCCCCAACCTCTCGATCCGCGACAACCTGCTGATGATGACCTACACCGGCCGGTCCCGGGCGCAGATCGAGGAGCTCACCTACGCGCGCTTCCCGGTGCTGGGCAAGAACGCATCGCGCGCGGCCGGCACCCTGTCCGGCGGCGAGCAGCAGATGCTCGCGCTCGCCCGCGGCCTGGCGACCGACCCGGCCGTGCTGCTCCTCGACGAGCTCTCCATGGGGCTGGCCCCGGTCGTCGTCAGCCGCCTCTACGAGCACGTCGCCGAGATCGCCCGGCCGGGCGTGGCCGTGCTGCTGGTAGAGCAGTTCGCGACCGCCGCCCTGTCCATTGCCGATCACGCCGCGGTGCTGGTCCGCGGCCGGGTGGCTCTGCAGGGCCCCCCGGACGCCGCGCTGCGGGCCGAATTGTCCGACCTCTATCTGGGGAGTTCCCGATGACCTCTGCCGAATCCCGCGCGGACCGGTTCGCCCGCGAACTGGCCGACCTCAAGATCGCCGACCCCGCCGCCGGCCACCCGCGCCTGTGGCAGCGGGCCGGCGCCGCGCTGATGGTGCTGGGCATCGTGCTCGGCGTCGCCGCGTACCTGATCTCGCAGCACACCGGCGACCCGCTCACCGCCAGCACCGCGATCACGATCGCCCTCGGCGGCGTGACGCTGGCCCTGGTCGGCGGCGCGATCTTCCTCCGCTACTCGCTGACCGGGTTCCTCCGCTTCTGGATGGCCCGCCAGTCCTTCGAGCTCAACATGCTGGCCGAGCGCGCCTTCTCCGGCACCCTGCTGGCCAAGTCCGACGGCCGCCTGGACTCGACCGACAACAACCGCCTCTCACGAACAGACTCG
>DATCGA010000172.1:0-10610 GCA_036509215.1 Trebonia sp. | reverse complement strand
ATGTCGCGGCCGCGCTCCGGGGCCTCATGCAGGAGGCCGCGGCCGCAGGCGACTCGGCGGCCGCGGCTGGCTGGGCCCGGCGCCGGGCGGCGCTCTGCCCGCTGGACGAGTCCGCCGGAGCTGACCTGATCCGGGCTCTGATCCAGGCGGGCGATGCGTCGGCCGCGCTGGCGGCGCTGGCCAAGCTGCGGGAGCGGCTGGACAGCGAGCTCGGAATCGGCGTTTCGGCCGCGACAGCGGAACTAGTCAGCCAGCTTGATCGTCGGGCCGCCGACGTTGGCCTTCACGGGGGCTCAGCGCCGGCTGGGCACGTCGTCGAGCCCGTCGCAGGCCTCATCGGACGGGAACGGAACTTCGCCGAGCTCGTCAAGGCCTGGCAGGCCGCGCGGAACGGTTCGGGCGGAGCCGTGCTGCTGGAGGGCGAAGGCGGCATTGGCAAGACCAGGCTCGTCGAGGAACTTCAGGGCGCGGCGCGCCGGGCGGCCCCGGATACCACCCTGATCGCCCGGACCACGGCCGCCGCCGGGGCGGGCGGCGGCGCGCCGTTCGCCATCTGGACCGACGCGCTCAGCGATCTCGTGAACGTGACTGGCCGGCCGCCGGCGTCCCCGTGGACTGCGGACCTGGCCAGGATCGTCCCGGCCCTGGCTCAGGTAACGGCAGGCGCCGCTCCGGCGACGGGCGCAGATCCCCAACTCGAGCGGGTCCGGCTGTGCGAGGCCGTGGTGCAATTCGTAGCCTGGGCAGCAGGCCGGGCTCCCCTGCTGCTGGCCTTCGAGGACCTTCACCAGTCGGACTTGGCCAGCCTCGAGCTCATCGCCTACACCGGGCGGCGACTCAGCCGTCTGCCCGTTCTTCTCGTCCTGACCCGCCGCAAGCTGCCGTCGCGGCTGGATCTCGACGCCGTGCTGGGTGCGCTGCGCTCGCGCGGCGCACTCGCCACCGAGATCGACGTGGGACCGCTCACAGACGAGGCTGCCCGCGCTCTCATCGAGGCCTCAGCTGACCTGCCGCCGATGACGGTCGCCCAGATCGTGACGATGGCGGCTGGGAGTCCCTTGCTCGCCGTCGAGACCGCCCGCGCGGCCGCCCGAGATGACGCGAACCTCGCCGCTGGCCTCAGCGGCGCGGTGCGGCTGGGCGTCGGCCGCCTATCGGGTCAGGCCCGCGTATTCGTAGAGCTCCTCGCCACGGCCGGCCGCGACCTCGATCGCCGCGAGATCGCCTCGCTCCCGCTGCGCGCTCCCGCCCTCGCCGCCGCCGAGGCCCTCGGGTCAGGCTTGCTGAGAGCCAATAGCGGGGCAATAGGGTTCCGGCACGCCCTGCTGCGCGATGCGGTCTACCTGGAAATCCCCGACCCCATCAGGGCACGTCTGCACAGTGAGCTTGCCCAGTTGCTGCGCAAGCGAGGCCGGCAACCGGACTCCCGTGCACCGTATGCAGCCGGGTCTCGGCGCGGTCCGAGGGCTGCGGAGATCGCGCGGCACCTGATCCTGGCCGGCCAGGATGAACAGGCCGTCAGCCAGCTGATCCTGGCCGCGCAAGACGCACGCACCGTGGCGGCGATGGCGGAAGCGGCCGCCTTCCTGAACGAGGCCACGGCGATCGAGCCGCGTGACCCCGACCTGCTGGTCGAGCTGGCCGAGGTGGAGGCCTTCCGTGGCCGACTCGAGTTCTCAGATCGCGCTTTCGACCGGGCGCTTGAGGAGATATCGCCGCAGGATGCCGGGGCCCAGATCAGCGCGTGGCTAAGACGGGGCCGATGGCTGCGCGGCGGTATCTGCCATCCCAGGGAGTCGCGCCGCTCCTATCAGATTGCGCTGGATGTGCTCGACCGAGACCCTGCGTCCGATCTCCCCGCGCGGGCCGAGGCCCTGGCCGGCCTGGCCTGGGCGGAAGCGGTCGCCGGCGATCCGGCTGAAGTCGACGAGCTGCTCGCGGAAGCCGACCGGATCCTCGGCGGTGGCCGGCCGGGCGACCTGCTGGCGCATGACATCGGGGTGGCTCGCGGGCACGCGCTGATCAGGGCAGGCCGCTTCACCGACAGCTTCGGCCCGCTGATCGCCGCGAGCGCCGCCGCGGGCCGGGCCGGGCGGCCGGACATGTCCTACGGCTGTCTGAGCAACGCGGCCAGCGCGGCCGCCTGCGCGGGCGAGTTCGGCCGGGCGCTCGACTTCGCCGACCGGTGCCTTCCCCTGGTCACGCCTAACGGGCTGCTGCGTCTCGGTGTCTACGCGCAGACCGCGCGATCGGCCATCTTGCGCAGGCTCGGCCGACTGACCGAGGCAAGCCAGGCGTGCGACGCGGCGGCCGAATTGGGCGACCGGGCGGGTCTGCCCGAGCTGGACGGTCTGGTCAATCAGGAACGGGGCCTGCTCGCCCTCGCCGCCGCGGATCCCGCTGGCGCTGCGGCCTGGCTGGCCAGGGCCCTGGAGCTGCACGCTCCGGTGAGCAGAACCGCTACCCGTCTTCGGCGAGCCGAAGCCCTCGCCCTCTCCGGGCAGTCGGAGCTGGCGGAGGCGGAGCTGAGAGAAGCCGCACTCGAGCCGGTGGCGCCGAGCGACTTCCCGCCTGCCCTGGTCCCGCAGATGAGCCGGGTGCAGGCTCTGATCGCCTCAGCACGCAGCGATATCGCGCTGGCCGAGAGACGCCTGACGGAGTCGGTGGCCGGGTGGCAGCGGATCGCGGGGACGTTGGACGGCGCCCAGACCGGCGCCGGCTACGTGGCCGCGCTCATCGATCTCGGCCGCCCGCCCGTGAGCTCGCTGGTGGAGCCCGCGCGCGAGCTCGCCGTGGCGAGCGCCGAGCTGTCGGCGCTCCTGGACCGTGGAAGACGGGAGTAACCGATGCGCACGTTCGACCAGAGCGCCGTCAGCACCGCGCCTCCGGAAGAGGTGTGGAAGCTGCTCTACGATCCGACCCAGTTCCCGCTGTGGTGGGCGGGCACCGGGTCAGTGGAGACCTCCGGTGACGTCGGCGACTACACCATGTACCCGGAGGGATATCCCGACTTCCCGATGCCGCAGGCCCTGAAGACCAGCCGGGAGAACGGTGCCGTCACGATCTCGTGCCTGGTCTCCGACCTCTGCTTTGCTTGGCGCCTGCGGCCCTTCGGCAGCGGCACGGAGATCTCCGTGCACGTCGAGATCCCGGACCACGAGGCCCACCGTCTCGATACGCAACGCGAGATCATCGGCCAGTCGGTGCAGCAACTGGCCGAACTCGCCGCCGGCCGCTGACGGCTTTTTGTCTCCGGGCGGCGCCGTTCCAGGGGACGATAAGGGTCGGGCAGTTCGGTGTTTCGAGTGATAATTGCTTTATGGTCGACGTGCCGATATGGGTGGCAATCATTACCGCGCTGGCGGGCATCATCGGGGCCGCGATACCGCAAGGGGCGACGATTATCCGCCGGCCCTCCTCGTTGAGGAACCACTTGAACACCGTCGGTTAATTAGAGCACCTATTTGGACTTCTACATCAACAATTTCAAACAGTGGCGGAGCGCGTCGGCGACGTTTTTCGGCACGCTGGGTTACTTCTTGCTGTTATCGATTTGGGGTGGCCGTCGGCTACGCCAGCGACAGGGTGGCGGACCTGTCGGCTACGCCGTTGACCGCGCCTAATGGGCTCCCTGGCGTAAGTGACTGGAGCGGGTTCCGGTCGACGGCGTAGGCGACAGGACGGGGCGCGGGTCGATGGGTTGCGTGGTTGGGGCGCGGTCGCGAGCGGGGCTCTTGCGACGGATGGCCCCGAGCCTATGATCCTTTGTCAGGCATCGGTGGCGAAGGGGCTTAAATGAGCGCGAGCGAAGAGACTTCTGGCGGCGGCATTGGATCGCTGTTCTCGGTGAGCGGCAAGGTGGCCGTGGTCACCGGCGGGTCGAGAGGGATCGGCGCGATGATCGCGTCGGGGCTGGTGCAAGCCGGGTGCCGGGTGTACATCACCGCCCGCAAGGCAGCCGAGTGCGACGCGAAGGCGGCGGAGCTGTCGGCGTTCGGCGAGTGCGTCTCGGTGCCGGCCGACCTGGCCGGGCCGGGCGGCATCGACCAGCTGATGGAGGTGGTCCGCGCGCGCGAGGACCGGCTGCACATCCTGGTCAACAACGCCGGGGCGACCTGGGGGGCGCCGCTCGAGGAGTACCCGCTCGACGCGTTCGACAAGCTCTGGAACGTCAACGTCAAGGCGCTGTTCGAACTCACCGTCCGCAGCCTCCCGCTGCTACGGGCGGCGGCGAGCGTGGCCGACCCCGGCCGCGTTATCAACATCGGGTCGATCGACGGGCTGACGATCCCGGCCACCGAGAACTACGCCTACAGCACGACCAAGGCCGGCGTACACATGCTCACCCGTCACCTCGCGAGCCAGCTGGCCGGGGACCCGATCACGGTGAACGCGATCGCACCGGGCCCGTTCGACAGCAAGATGATGGCGTTCGTCCTCGACGACCCGGCCACCCGGGCCGAGGTCGCGCGGCGCATCCCGCTCGGCCGCATCGGGGAGGCCGACGACGTGGCCGGGACCGTGATCTACCTGTCGTCGCGGGCGGGACGGTACGTCACCGGCAGCGTGATCCCGGTGGACGGCGGCGCTACGTTCGCGCGCGCGGCTGGCGGGCGTTGACTTCGCCCGCTGAAAAAGGCCGGGTCGACGACGTGGGCGGCAGGGAGGTCACGGCCAGCGTCGCTTGACCCTTCCCTTGGGTCAGGCTGCATGCTCCGGCTGCCGGGCAAAACTGCCCGGTTCAGGAGGAGACCGATGGACCTGATGACGATCGGCGCGTTCGCCGAACGTACCCGGCTGTCCGCCAAGGCGCTGCGCCTGTACGACCAACTCGGGCTGGTACCGCCGGCGCGCATCGACCCGGCCAGCGGCTACCGCTTCTACAGCGAGGACCAGGTGGACGGTGCGCGGCTAGTCGCGCAGCTTCGGCGGCTTGGGATGCCGCTGACGATCATCGCGGACGTCGTGGCGAAGCTCCCGAACGAGGCGGCCGAGGCGATCGGCGGCTACTGGGCGGACATCGAGTCGGTCACCGCCGAGCGGCGGGCCCTTGTCTCCTACATCCAGGCAAGACTCAAGGGAGTCGACATGGCCAGGTATGACATTCAGATCCGGGAGATCCCCGACCGCACGCTCGCGGCTATCACCCGGCACGTGCACGCGGGCCAGACTGACGCCTTCTTCGACGGCGCCTTCGCCCGGCTGCGGGCGGCGGGTCCGGGCATCGAGGGCATCGCCGGCTGCCCGTTTGTCGTCTACTACGGAGAGGTCAGCGACGACAGCGACGGACCGGTGGAACTATGCCGCCCGGTGGCGGCCGATCCCGCTGACCCCGACCTCCAGGCACGGCTGGAGTCCTCCCACGAGGAGGTGTTCATTCGGGTCGCGATGAAGGATATCGGCTGGCCCGCGTTGGCCCCGGCCGTCGACGCGCTCGATGCGTGGGTCAGGGAACACCGGCGCGCACCGGCCGGGGCGCTGCGCCAGGTCCTGATCGCAGATCAGCGGACCGCCGATCCCGATACCCCGGTCTGCGACCTCAGCGTTCCGCTCCGGTGAAGGACGGCGGGTCCGAGGTCGGTAGGTTAGCCGTCCCCGGCCCTTCGGTTGTGTCGTTCGCTTATTAGGAGAATAATGTTCTCCTGTGGCGAACATACGAGTGAACGCTCTCTCTGTCTCTTACGAGGTCATCGGCGACGAGGGCGGCCGGCCGTGGGTGATCACGCCGGGCGGCCGGTTCAGCAAGGACTCGCCGGGGGTGCGCGAGCTCGCGGTGGCGCTGGCCGAGCGCGGCAACCGGGTGCTGATCTGGGACCGGCCGAACTGCGGGGCGTCGGACGTCTGCTTCACCGGGGCGTCGGAGTCGGCGATGCAGGCGGACGTGCTGGCCGGCCTGCTGCGGGAGCTCGGGATGGCGCCCGCCGTGATCGTCGGCGGGTCGGGCGGCGCCCGGGTCTCGCTGCTGACCGCGGCCCGCCACCGCGACGTGGCGTCCGGGTTGGCGATGTGGTGGATCAGCGGCGGCGTGTTCGGGCTGATGGTGCTGGGCGTGCACTACTGCAACGGGTCGCTCAAGACGGCCTGGAACGGAACGATGGCGGACGTGGCCGCCCTGCCCGAGTGGGCCGAGGTCATCGAGCGGAACCCGGCCAACCGGGAGCTGTTCCTGCGGCAGGACCGGGCCGAGTTCACGGCCACGATGGAGCGCTGGATGGCGGCCTACTGCCCCTGCGGCGGCCAGTTGGTGCCCGGCCTGCCCGACGAGGACGCGCGCTCGTTCGACGTGCCGACGCTGGTGTTCCGCAGCGGCGCGAGCGACTACAACCACACCAGGGCGACCTCGGAGAGCCTGGCCAAGCTGCTGCCGACCGCCCGGCTGGTCGAGCCGCCGTGGGGCGACACCGAGTGGAACGACCGCTCGTCCGCCCGTCCCGGTGCCAGCGGCGAGGGGCTGTTCGTCGGCTGGCCGACGCTGGCGCCGGTGCTGCAGGAGTGGGCGGAGGAGACGCTCGACTAGCCGACTGATACGACAGGCCCGGCTACTGCCTCACGTTGATCTCCCCGGCGGGTCCCGCCACACGACCATCTGGGCCATCCTCGGCCGGCGCGTTCAACTGTGGCCGCTGGGGGGATCGCGGCGACGCCAGGAAGTGGGCGGCTCGGCAGCGCCGCGGTCATGCAGCCACTGCGCAGCTTTAGCGAGGGCGGTTGCTGCTTCCTGCGGGGAGTCGTGGCGGGATGCGGGCCATTCCTCGATGATGTGCATCCCGCAGTCGACGTGCGCGTCGCAGCGGACCGCGATGTTCGCGCTGACCTCCCATGGCGGGCCGCCTTCTCTGCGCGGTTCCGGGCCGAGGACGCCGGATTCGAGTTCGGCGACGAAGGTGACGTCGCGGGTCTCGGCGCAGCCGAAGAGGTCGGTGACACTCGCCAGCTGGTGGAACTCCAGTCCGCTGCCCGTCCAGCCTGGCGTCACCCCGAGGTGGTCCGCGAGCCGCCGCATGTGCGCATCGGCTGCGGACAACGCCTCCATCACCCCCGGCTGGTTGTCGAAATGCGGGAACACCCAGCCGACGTCACCGTCGGCCAGCGCAATCGTCTTCACGGGATCAATTCTGAGCCACAGAGACCGGATGGCGAAACGGCGGGAGCGCTCGCCTTACTGATGCGCAGAACGGCTGGTGCTGGCTGAATCCGCGCCCTGTGCGGGGAGCGGCCCTTGGGCGCCCCGGCTCAACCGATCGCGGACTCGAGAAGTTCGACGGCCGCGCGAGTGCGCGGGTAGCCGGGCAGGTCCAGCCTCGTCCCGCCCGCGGCGCTGTCCGACCCGGGCGCGCCGGGTGATTCGACGGCGTCGGCGAGGCGGTCCAGGCGGTCGAGCAGGGCTCGGGCGGCGGACGGCGGCGGCGCGGGGCGATCGAACGGCACGCCGAGGGCGAGCATCGCCAGTTCCTCGGTGGCCAGCGTGACTTGATCCGTTGGCGAGCGACGGGTGATTTCGTCGGCCAGGGCGTCGTCGGACACCGCTCGCAGTCGGGTCAGCGAATCGCGCACCCGGTGCCTGGCCTCCACCACGGCGGGAGCGATCACCGCTGGGCCGGCCGCGTCGACGGGAGGGAGCCCGGCCTGGCCGGGCGCACCGCCGCCGGCGATTGCCGACGGACTTATCGCACCAACGGGAGGTTCGAGCCAGCGTTGGCCGAAGACGGCTGCTGAGGCGCGGAGCGTCTCCGCTTGGATGAGCGGCAGCCGGGCTCTCGTCGCCTGAGGCCAGAGGACGAGACGGAGGATGATGACCAGCACCACGCCGATGAGGGTGTCGAGGAGCCGCGCGCCGATGGCCGAGCCGATGCCTGCTGTTGGGGACGCGAGGTCGAAGATCGACAGGGCCAGCACGGTGATGAAGGCGGTGGCCAGTCCGTAGATCACGCGGATGAACGCCTCGGCGAAGAACTGCGCGACGATCGCCACCACGGCGACCGCCGCGGCCTCCTGGTGCAGGGCGAACAACGCCCAGGCGAGAACGACTCCGGCGACGGTCCCGGCGAGGCGGTGGGCGGAGCGGCGGACCACGAAGCTGAAGTTGGTCGCCTGCAGGGCGGACGCGGCGGTCAGCCCGACCCAGTACGAGTGGTCGAGCCCGAGCAGTCGCCCGAGGCCGGCGCCGACGGCGACTGCCACCCCGATCCTGAGCGCGGCGGGGACGATGACGCTGTTGGGGCGGAGGGCTTCGCGCAGGCGTACCGCCACGCCGGGCTCGGCGGCGCCCTCCCCCGTTGTTGTGGCTAGGAGCCGGCGAGCGGCGGACGCGGCTTCGGGCGCGACGGCGGTCTGCCACATCGGGTCGTTGCGCGGCGATGCCCGTGGACCGGTGCGGGAGTGCGCGTCTATCGAGAGCGAGAGCGCAGAGGCCAGGACGATGTCGGCGGCCGCCAGTGACCGGAGCCTCGGGTCGTTCGCGCGGAGGCGGGCCTGCCGCATGGTTTCATGGGCATGCCCAATGGTGGCCACGGCCGTGCTCCCGGCGCGTGCGGCTTCAGCGGTGCCTACTGTCGCGAGCACGTGGCGCACTGCGGTCCAGGCCGACGCGACCGCCTGGGCTGGCAGCCGGTCCGGCCTGCCGAGCATCGCCGGGGCCAAGGTGACCAGGACGCCGAGGGCCGCGCCGGCCGCGACCAGCGCGCACTCGCGCGCCGCGGCTCCCGAGTCGGCCGGGATCGCGGTGCCGGCCAGCGTCGCGAGGATGATCAGGTACTCTCGTGGCGGCGGTACCCGCAGAGCCGTGCAGGCGAAGTTCGCGGCCGCCGAGACGACGGCGGCAAAGAGCACGGCCAGCCAGCCGCGCGATGAGCACAGACTGGCGACCGGAAACACGATCGCCAGCGCGATGCCGATGGTCGCCGTGAGCTTGAAACGGTGCCGGTACGGGGTGGCGGGGCCGTAGAACCCGGCGAAGCCGCCGAGGGAGGCCACGGCGCCCCAGCTCGCCCGGCCGGCGACGACGCCGGCCAGCAGCGGGATACCGACGTACAGGGCGGCGCGGAGCCCGGTCTGCCACCGGGAGCGCAACGCGTCGGCGAGCTCTCGGATCATTGACGCACATGTTATCGGTGAGGCCGGCTAAGGCCGGGATCACCAGGGGCGATGAGGCCCTAGTCGAGCAGCTGGTAGACGGCGGTCACTGGGGGCGGGTCCATTTGGAGGACGTCGCTGCGCTCGATCTCGCCCGATGTCGAGCGGGCGCGGAGTTCCCTGATCGGGTCGGTCAGGTCGTCGGCGTCCAGGTCGTAGATGGCGAGGTAGGGCCTTGCCTCCCCGTTGGCCGGGTTCAGCGCCTTGTAGCGGTGCGCGCCGGTGATGCCGGGGACCGCGCAGATCTGCGGGATGTGGGTGTTGGCGTACCAGTCGTTGTACTCGTCCTCCCGCGCGGGGTCGGACGGGCCGGACTGGACGAGCATGATGCCCTTGGGCACGTTGTCTCCCTCACGTAAGTGGCAGCCTTGGCTTAACGGCAGCGGAGCGCGGCGACCAGCCCGCCGTCGACGAGCAGGTCGATGCCGTTGACGAAGCTGGCCTGATCGGACAGGAGGAACGCGGTGACGGCGGCGGCCTCTTCGGCCACGCCGCGACGGCCGAGTGGGGTCTGGGCCACGAATCCTTCCATCGACGCGTGGGCGGCGGCTTCCTGGCGGCCCTGGGGGGTGTCGATGATGCCGGGCGAGACCGAGCAGATGCGCGCGCCGCGGCGGCCGAACCAGACCGCCTCCCGCTGCGCGAACCGCTGGACGCCGCGCTTGGCCCAGGTGTAGGCCATGCCCGGGTTCTCGAGGGTCTCGCCGAGGGCATCGTGGAGCCGGTCCAGCAGCAGCGGGTCGAGCGGCTCGTCGAGGGCGGCGTCGGCGGCCGGGTCGGCCACGCCCGCCAGCAGCGGCGCCATTGACGCGTAGCAGACCATCGCGGTGCCGTCGGTGACCAGCGGCCGCAGCGCCTCGAGGAGCAGTGCGGTGCCGACCAGGTCGACGGTCAGCACGCGGCGCCAGTCGGCCATCGTCGGCGATATGCCGGCCGCGTGCGCGACCGCTCGGAGCGTGCCGATCTCCGCGACCCGGGTCGCGAGCGCCTCCAGCGCGGACGCGTCGGCGACGTCGGCGGCGAACGGCTCGACCAGCGCGCACCGGTCCGCTAGTTCCCTGGCCGTCGTTGCCGCCGCCTCGGCGTCGAGGTCGACGAGGACGAGGGCGTCGACCATGCCGCTCAGCGCGGCCGCGCACGCCTTGCCCATGCCGCGACCGGCGCCGGTCGCGATTGCGACAGTCGTCATCTGCTTGAATCGCCTCCACCGGGGCTCGTCCAAAAGATCTTGGAGGGAAGGAACGCTAGGCGCGTGCTTTCCTTCCGCCAGGAAAAAAGTCTCCAAGATCTTCGAGCACATCTTGCTGTTATCTGTGGAATGGCGCACGGCGGCATGCTGGGGCTCCTTGCTGCGCCCGACGGCAGGCACTCGTGGGGCCAGGGTTACCGGTGATGGCGCGGTGGGCGCGGTGGACGCAGGGGGGGCGGTAGGCGCAGTGGGGCGGTAGGCGCGGTGGGTGCGGTGGGTGCGGTGGGCG
>DATCGA010000171.1:0-5290 GCA_036509215.1 Trebonia sp. | reverse complement strand
CCAGGCGCACGAAAAGTCCTCGCCGCAAGAAAAGTTTTCGTGATCACGCCCGCCAAGGCGAGGCCATCCTGCCGATCACCGGACGTGCAGTCATAATCTGGGGCGAGCGCCACGTCACCGAACCCCCGGGAGCCGCCCTGTGGAATCGTCAGCACCGACCGCGTCCTCAGTCCCGACTGAGGCCGAAGGCGAGGTCAAGGCTCGCACGGGGGGTGCGGCGCTGGTCGAGTGCCTGTCGGCGCACGGGATCCCGCTGTGGACGTGCGTGCCCGGCGAGAGCTTCCTGCCGGTGCTCGACGCGCTCTGGGAGGCGGGCGTCGGCGTCATCAACACCCGGCACGAGGCGGCGGCCGCCAACATGGCCGAGGCGGCCGGGAAGCTGACCGGGCGTGCCGCCGTCTGCCTGGTTACCCGCGGGCCGGGGGCATCGCACGCGAGCATCGCCCTGCACACGGCCTACCAGGACGGCACCCCGCTGGTGCTGCTGGTCGGCCAGGTCGACCGGGAGCTGCTCGGCCGGGACGCGTTCCAGGAGATGGACTACGGGCTGGTCTTCGGCTCGTCGGCCAAAGCGGTGCTGACGATCGACGACGCGGACCGCATCCCTGAGCAGGTCGCGGAGGCGATGCACATCGCCCACGGTGGACGACCCGGGCCGGTCGTGCTGGTAGTGCCGGAGGACGTTCAGTACGACCGCACCACCGCCCCCGTCAGGATCGCGACGCCCGCCGCCGCCCCGCCGCTCGCAGAGACCGACCGTGACGCGCTGTTGGAAAGGCTCGCCCAGGCAAAACGGCCGGTCCTGATCGTCGGCGGGCCGGGCTGGTCCCAGTCGGTCGGCGACGCCATCACCGCCTTCGCCGAGCGCAACGATATCCCGCTGGCGGCCGCCTTCCGCTGGCAGGACGCGGTCGACAACACGTCCCCGAGCTACGCCGGCTACCTGGGCCTCGGCGGCAGCCGCGAGCTGCGCGAAAGCGTCACCAACGACGCCGACCTGATCGTGGCGCTCGGCCCGCGCCTCGACGACCCGACCACCAACGGCTACCAGCTTGACGTGGCGGCCGACCGCACCGTGCTGGTGTCCCAGGCGCCGGGCGACCTCGGCCAGCCGCCCGCGCCCGCCCCGGCGCTGGCGATCCACGCGAGCCTGCAGTCGGTGGCGGCCGCCGTCGCCGACGCCCACCTGCCCGAGTCGGCCGACCGGGAGACCTGGCGTGCGCAGCTTCGGGGCGTCCAGGACCAGTTCCGCGCGCCGACCGGCGCCGATCTCAAGCTCAGCACCGCGGCTGTCATCGCGCACCTGCGCGACGCGCTGCCGCCGGACGCGATCGTCACCAACGGGGCCGGCAACTACGCGATCTGGCTGCAGCGGTTCTTCGAGTTCCGCCGCTTCGGCACCCAGCTCGCCCCCAGGAACGGGGCGATGGGGTACGGGGTGCCGGCCGGCCTGGCCGCCGCGGCCCTGCACCCCGACCGGACCGTGGTCACCGTGGCCGGCGACGGCTGCTTCCTGATGAGCGGGAACGAGCTCGCCACCGCCGTCCAGTTCGGGCTCAACGTCATCGTGATCGTCGTCAACAACGGCATGCTCGGCACGATCCGGATGCACCAGGAGCGCGCCTTCCCCGGGCACGTGATCGCGACCGAACTCCGCAACCCCGATTTCGCCGCCTACGCCGCGTCCTTCGGCGCCCTCGGGCTGCTGGTGGAGCGGACGGAGGAGTTCCCGGCCGCGCTTGCGCGCGCCCGCGCGCACCAGGGGCCGGCCCTGATCGAGCTCCGCACCGACCCCGGTCAGCTCAGCCCGGACCTGCGGCTCTAGCGCCTGCGGCTCAGCTAGCGCAGCGCTCGGCCACCCGGCTCATGAAGCACAATCCGGACAGGTGGCGCTCCATCTCGTGGGCCGCGCCGTCCGCGTCGCCTGCGGTCAGGCAGTCGAGCAGCCGGCGGCGCGAGTTGAGGATGATCCCGTCGGCCACCGGCCCGACCGACACCGCCAGGGTGTGCGTCCAGCCGACGGCCACGCCGGCCAGCCGGGCCAGCACCGGGTCGCCGGTCGCGTCGCCGAGCAGGTTGAACAGCTCGGCGTGGGCCGCCGCCTTGCGGTCCCAGGCCAGGTGCACCGGCAGGCAGGCGGCCTGCTGGACGCTGTCTGCCAGCGTCTTCAGGTACGCCGACCGCATCCGCTGGCAGGCGATGCGCACGATCGTGCCCTGCATCGAGATCAGGGCCTCATCCCTCATGCGACACCCGCTGGGGGAACGACCGGCGGAGGATCTGCCGGTCCTCCTCGGTGGTGCCGCCCCAGATGCCGAACGCGATCTGGTTGCGCAGTGCCCACCCCAGGCACGCCTCCCGCACCGGGCAGGCCAGGCAGATCCCCTTGGCCTGGGCCATCTGCTCGATCGCGGGACCCGTCGTGCCGACGGGGAAGAAGAGCTCAGGGTCAACCTGACGGCACGCGGCGCTCAGTCGCCAGCTTGCGTACGGGGCCAGGGCTTCCGCCGGGCGCGACGGGGTGATGTAGTTCATTCGTGCGTCAGCTCCTTCGGTCCACTCGCGCGCCCCTGCAGGCCGATGAGCAGCCCCGGCGGCACCGGGTTCAGCTGCGCGACGTCGCGCGAGTAATCCGATTCTCAGATCCCAGGCTGCTGCGCGCATCAGCAGAATGACTGTTCCGCTGACTGCCGCCTTGCGTCGCCGATGACACGAAGGCATATACCCACTACTCACGCATTGTCGTACTCACAATCACGCAGAGTTGTTAAGAGTGCGCTAAGACCCGTGCCAACCCGGGGTCGCGGGTCATTGAGCCCGGGGTGAAAAAACGGTCCGTTCGGGATAAAAGCATTGGAATTTTCCGAACGGACCCGCAATGACTGCGGAGCGTCAACGGCTCCTGGTCGTCAGGCCTGGCGCTTGCCGCGCAGCAGCGAGGCCAGGCCGGCCAGCACCGACAGGGTGGCGGAGACGCCGAACACGACGACCAGGCCGCTGTGGAACGGCCCGGCCAGCAGGCTGGGGAAGAACTGCCGGCCGGTGAGCGTCGCCTGGCTGGCGGCGGGCAGTTTCGCGAGCACGCCGGTCGGCTCGAGCAGGTGCTGGATCGGGTTAACCCCAAGCACCGAGGCGAACAGCGACGACACCGGGGGCAGGGCGGCGATGTGGTGCGCGACCCCGGACGGCACCCCGACCTTGGTCAGGCCGCCGCTGAGCGAGGACGGCAGCTTGCTCGACAGGCCGGCGATCAGCAGCGTGAAGACGACGCCGATGGACACCGCGGTGCCCGAGTTCTGGAACGTCGCGCGCATCCCGGAGGCCGCGCCCCGATCGCCGGCCGGGACGCTGCCCATGATCGAGGAGGAGTTCGGCGCGGCGAACATCCCGCTGCCGATCCCGTTCACCGCGATCAGCGCCGCGAACATCCAGTAGGGGAAGTTGACCGGGATCAGCATCAGGCCGATGAAGCTGGACGCGAACACCGCCGCCCCGCCGGTGGCGATCCCCCGGGAGCCGAACTTGTCGGACATGATGCCGGAGATCGGCCCCGCCACCAGGAACCCGGCCGTCATCGGGAGCAGGAAGATGCCCGCCCACAGCGGGGTCTGGTCGTAGCTGTAGCCGTGCAGCGGCAGCCAGATGCCCTGCAGCCAGATGATCAGCATGAACTGGATGCCGCCGCGGGCGATCGAGACCAGCAGCCCGGCCACGTTGCCGGCCGCGAACGCCCTGATCTTGAACAGGCCGAGGTGGAACATCGGCTCGGCTGTCCTGGTCTCGATGATCAGGAACGCCACCAGCAGCGCGGCGCCGCCGATGAGTTCGCCCAGCACGACCGGGGACTCCCAGCCCATCGAGTTGCCGTGGTAGGGCTGGATGCCGTAGGTGGTGCCGACCAGGATCGAGCCGAGGCCGAGGGCGAACGTGATGTTGCCCCACCAGTCGATCTTGCTGCGGCGCCTGACGCCGTTGTCGCGCAGCATCATGTACGCCCACACGGTGCCGAACACGCCGACCGGGACGTTGATCCAGAACACCGCGCGCCAGTCCCAGGCGGCCAGCAGGCCGCCCGCGACCAGGCCGATGAACATGCCCGCGAGGGCGGCGATCTGATTGGTGCCGAGGGCGAAGCCGCGCCGCTCGGCCGGGAACGCGTCGGTCAAGATCGCGGCCGAGTTGGCCATCAGCATCGACCCGCCGACCGCCTGCAGGAACCGCCAGCCGATCAGCCACAACGCCCCGTGGGTGCCCTGGAACGGGTCGAACGAGAGCAGGACCGAGGCGATCGTGAACACCACGAAGCCCGCGTTGTACATCTTGACCCGGCCGAACATGTCGCCGAGCTTGCCCAGGTTCACCACCAGCACCGCCTGGACGAGGCGGTAGCCCATGATCATCCAGAGCAGGTAGCTGATGTTGCCGGCCGAGAGCGGGTCCAGATTGATGCCGCGGAAAATCGCCGGGAGCGCGATGATCACGACCGACCCGTCGAGCGAAGCCATGAAGATGGCCGCGGTCGTGTTGGCGAGGGCGACCCAGGCATAGCGATCCGGCTTGGGCGCGATCGGCTTCTCGGTCGTCGCGGTGGTGCCTGCACCCATTAGAGCTTCTCCGCCAGCCTTTCGAGCAGGGGGACGACGGCCTTCAGCTGGACCAGTTCGTCGCCGCTGAACCCGTCGCCCAGCGCGGCCGCGATCTGCCCGGTCCGCGCGCCCCGCTTGTCATGGATCAGCTGCCGTCCCGCCTCGGTGACCGACAACACGATCCGCCGACCGTCCTCGGGGTCCCGGTCCCGCTCGATCAGGCCGCGGTCCTCCAGGGCGGCGACGGTGACGCCCATCGACTGCGGGCTGATCCGGTCGTGCCGGGCGAGCTCGCTCGAGCTGGCCGGGCCGCCGCGCTCCAGGCGCGACAGCGTCGAGGACTCGGCCAGCGTCAGCTCGTCGGTCGGCGCGGTCTGCTTGAGCCGGCGGTACAGCATGCCGATGGCCACCCGCAGCGCCGCCGCGACTTCATGAGCATCCGGAACGGACCCCTCTGACTCCATATACTCAAGAGTAACTGATAAGTCTCTGCTGAACAATTCCTGGGCGGCTACTCCGGCTGCTCGCGCAGGTACCGGCAGAAGAGGTAGCCGTCCTCGGCCAGCACCTGGGCGAGGGTCATCCGGCTGGCGGCGAAGGCGGGGCCGGCGATGATGCGCCCCGAGCCCGGCCCGGCCAGGATGGGGCTGACGGTGAGGGTGAGCTCGTCGAGCAGGCCTGCGGCGGCGATCTGGCCCAGCAGG
>DATCGA010000170.1:0-3090 GCA_036509215.1 Trebonia sp. | reverse complement strand
GGCTGGAGCGCCGGCTGGCGGACAAGGCCCCGGGCCGGGTGGAGAAGATCAAGCCGCATTACACGAGCCAGCGGTGCTCGGCGTGCGGGCACGCGGACGGGAGATCGCGCGAGAGCCAAGCGCGGTTCCGGTGCACGGCCTGCGGATACGCCTGCAACGCCGACGTGAACGCGGCACGCAACATCGCGGCGGGGCACGCCGTGAAAGCGCGGCGAGGCGACGGCGCTAGCCGGCCCGTGAACCGCGAACCTCAACTGCTCGCCTCCCAACACGCGTAGCTGGAATCCCCGCCTTCAGGCGAGGGAGGATGTCAAGGAAACCAACGGCACCCGGGTGCTTGAAGGCCACCGTGGTGGCGAAGTTGTACAGCAGCTGACGCCAGGTGTACCACTCATGGCCGCCGGTCACCAGGTCGGTCGTGACCGGGATGCCGTTGGTCTCGAAGGTCGCCTCGTAGCTGTTGATACCGGGCACCGTGAGCTCGTCGAACTCTCCGCCGCCGAGCTGGATTCCGAGCCGGGTGCGCAGCGCCGGGTTCTGCCACTGCGAACTGGTCGCGGCCGGCGCCCCGAGGGCGGCGATGCTCCAGCTGCCGTAGTAGCCGAACAACGTGGTGTCGTTGAACAGCAGGTAGTTGGCCATCAGGCCGCCCAGTGAGAGCCCGGCGAAGGCGCGGTCGTCTGGATTGTGCGACACGTTGAAGTGATCATTCACGAACGGGATGACGTAGTCCTTCACGTCCAGGGCGTAGCAGCCGGCGTCGAACCCGGTGCAGGTGCCCAGGTTGTTGAAGTCGGTCATGACGACGACCATCGGCTGGACCTTCCCGGCCGCGATCAGGTTGTCCAGGATCGAGGCCTCGTCCCCCTGCGTGCTCCAGTCCACCTCGTTCCCGCCGGAGCCGTGGCTGAGATAGAGCGTCGGGTAAGGAACGCGCCGGCCCGGGTTATAGCCGGGCGGCAGGTAGACGGCCAGCGGGTGCGACCCCACCGGGGTGGTCGACTGCGGGTCCGGATAGGAGACGTCGAGCAGGGTGCCGTGCACGCGCGGGTTCGGCGCTTCCCAGGACAGGTTGAGCGTGCCGAAACGCGGGTCAGACGGAACGTAGACCTCGCTGTCGGGCTCGACCGAGCCGCTGGAATTCCAGGGCGGGTTGCCGGGGTCGGATAGCTCGGTGCAGCCGGCCAGGCCCGGGGCCGGGCTGGTGCAGTTGACGTAGAAACCGTAGGTGAAGGTCCCGGACGGCAGCGGGGTCGTGTAGGACCAGACCCCGGTCGCTTTGTCCAGCGTCATCTGCTCGACCGGCCAGTTCGGGGCCGGGCCCTGGTTGGGGCTGGCGATCGGGAAGTCGCCCGGCTGCCACTGCGAGGGCAGCACGCCCTGCGAGGACGACGTGCTGGTGTCGGCCGGGCTGGAGAAGAACCACTCACCGCGGACCTGGACCGTGGTCGCCGTCGGGTCGTAGTAGCGGAACGTCACCTGGTAGCCGGTCGGCGCCGTTCCGGTGCGAGTGACCTGGGGCGAGACGACGGCGTGGTGGCCGGCCGGTGCGCCGACCGCGGCCGGCGCCGCAGCCGATGTCAGCGGCGACGCGGCGAGGCCGGCGGCGGCCAGACCCGCGGCTCCCGTCAGCGTCCCGAGGATCCTCAGTAGCCTTCTGTTCCTGGTTGCGAGCCTTGGCATTGCTGCCTGCGCCTCCTTCAGGTTGGCATCCATGAACCAGACAGCAAGGTAACGAGCAGGCAGTTAACGAACCGTTAATAATTGGCCACTCGCCGTAAAATAGGGTTAATAGGACGACTTTCCCGGCCGTGGGTGGTCGTGGTGTCGCGGTGGGGTGGGACCACGGTCCGTTCGAGAAAACTGTTTTGATCTTCTGCTTCTAATGCGAGGTATCACCGGGTATGCGCGATTGGTTAGAGTATCGGCCATGTCTGAGGGATCGGGTGGGCTGCGGCCGGGGGATGACGAGATCGACCGGAGGCTCCGCGAGCTCCTGGAGGAGGTCCCGGGGCCGTCAAGGATCCGCGAGCCCTCAGCCGCCGAGCGCGAGAAGGCCGCGAAGAAGGGCCAGCGACGCGGGCGGCGATCGTCGGGCAAGCGCCGTCGCGTCGCGCGAGTCATTGCCTGGTCGGTGGCGGTCGTCGTCATCGCGGTGGGCGGCTTCTTCGGCTGGCACCGAGTGTCCCGGTCGGGCGCGGGCGGGCCGAATGACACGCAAGTCGTGAGCAACGGCGCGGTGCCCAAGACCTCGGCTCCCCCGACCACGGCGCCTTCGACGTCGGCGTCGGTTGCTCAGCCGTCGAGCGGGCCGCCGGCCGACCCGTTCGTCAGCACGGCGGCCGATCATTGGGCCGACGGCGCGGCCGGGATCATCATCCGGGCAGCCGCTCCGCACGGCCCCTTCACCGCCAGCGAGGTCGCCGCCGCCTACGCGACGACGCGCACAATGCTGATCGCGCAGAACCTCGACCGTACGACGCTGCTCGGCGGCGCCCCTACCGCCTTCGCCGACGTGCTCATTGCGCAGCAGCGGACGCAGTTCACCGCCGGGCTGGACAAGATCGGCCTGAACAAGCAGGGGTACGCGCTGAGCACGCGCAGCTGGGTGGCCGCGTTCGCGCCCGGCACCACCAGCCTGATCGGCACCGTCATCAAGGTGAGCGGGACGATGAGCGCCCGGTCGGCGCGGGACCAGGGCCATACCGTGCTCGACATCGACGTCAACTACCGCTTCGCCTACGCCGTGGAGCCGCCGCACGCTCCGGCGGACTGGATGCGGGTGGTCGGGCAGGTAACGGGCTACTTCGAGTTCAACACCTTCCAGGACCCGGGCGGGGCCCTGCAGCCCTGGGTTATCTCCGCCTTCCCGTCCGAGGCCGGCGCCAGGTGCGGCACGACCGACGGCTACATCCACCCGGACTATCCGAACGGCCCGCCGCTCAAGATCCAGCCGAGCGGCGCGCCCGTCAACCCGTACTCGATGAGCAACCCGGCCGACACCGAGGTCTGCCAGGACACCACCGGCACCTGACGCCCGACCGCGCGGCCGGTCTAGCCGCTACGTGATCGGCAGGACGGACGTGGCCA
>DATCGA010000169.1:0-13750 GCA_036509215.1 Trebonia sp. | reverse complement strand
ACGGCTTGTGCGCGATCCCAGCGCCCGGCGACATCACGATCCGCGGGGCGCTGGCAATCAACGCGCACGGAAGCGCCATTCCGGCCACCGGGGAGACCCCGCTGTCCGGGCAGACGTACGGCTCGCTCTCGAACCTGATCCTGTCGCTAACGGCCGTCGTCTGGAGCTCCGCGCAGGGCGCGTACGTCCTGCAGACGTTCCAGCGCGACGATCCCGACATCCGCGCGTTCCTCGCGCACCTGGGCCGGGCCTTCGTCACCGAGGTCACCCTGCAGGTCGCGGCCAGCCAGAACGTGCGGTGCCAGAGTTGGGTCGACATCTCCGCCGCGGACCTGTTCGCCCCGCCCGCCAAAGCCGGGTCCAGCTCACTGGCCAGCTACGTCAACGGAGCCGGGCGGGTCGAGGCCATCTGGTTCCCGTTCACCGACACGCCCTGGCTGAAGGTCTGGAAGATAGCCCCGGCCAAGCCGTTGTTCTCTGTCAAGGTGACTAGCCCCTACAACTACTCATTCACCAACAGCGTCACGACCGCGGAGAACACGTTCTTCGACGAGGTCGTGGAGGGCGACGTCTCCGGCACGCCGGCCTACGAGGTCGCCGCGGCCGCCCTGGTGGACACGGGGCTGGTGTTCACCGGCTCCTGGGACCTGTGGGGGCAGTGGCAGAACGTGCTGCTGTACGTGGAGCCGACGACGGTGCGGATCGTCGAGGCGGGATTCGCGGTCATCACCTCGCGGGCGAACATCCAGCAGGTGGTGAGCGATTTCTACACGCAGTACAGCACCCTGCTCAACACCTACGCGGACGCCGGACAGTACCCGATGAACGGGCCAGTCGAGATCCGGATCACCGGCCTCGACGATCCCGCCGACGCGTTGGTAACCGGGGCGCAGTCGCCGATCCTCTCTTCCGTCAGGCCCCGGCCCGACGAGCCGGGGTGGGACGTGGCGGTCTGGATCGACATGGGCACGCTGCCGGTGACGCCGGAGTTCTCGGCGTTCTACGTGGAGATGGAAGCGTGGATCTGGAGCCACTACACCGGCAGCTACGCGGCGGTCAGGCCCGAATGGTCCAAGGCCTGGGCCTGCACCGCAACCGCGCCCTGGACGAATACCACGATTCTCGGCACCGCCATCCCCGCTGCGGTCAACGCCGGGCAGGCAGCCGGCGACGGCTGGTCCACGGCGGTGTCGATCCTGACCGAGTACGACCCGAACGGAGTCTTCAGCAACCCGTTCCTCGACACCCTGTTCGGCTGACGCGATGACCCGAGCGCCGGGAAGCTCAGCGCAGCAGCAGCCGGGCAGCGAGCTCCAGACGGCTGCTCACGTCGTCCGCCGAGGCGCGCCTGGTCACCCACGCAACCAGGTTCGACAGCCAGACGTCGCCGATCACGCGGGCGATCGCGATGTCATCGGCGGACGGCTCGCCATCGTGCATAGCCTTGGTGAACATCCGCGTCATCTGCTGGGCGACCGTGTTGACCTCGGCCGCCGCGCTCGGGTCGGCGAACATGAACGCGCGCGTCATCGCCTCGGTCAGCATCGGGTCGCGCTGCATGTTCTTGGTGACCCGCCCGAGCACGAACAGCATCCGCTCGGCGGGCGTATCACCGGGGATCGGCTTGCGGTCGAGCTTGTCCTGTATCTGGTCCATTTCCTCGGTGAGCGCGCCCACCAGCAGGTGGATCTTGGACGGGAAGTACCGGTAGAGCGTGCCGAGCGCCACGTCGGCCCGTTCCGCCACCGCCCTCATCTGCACGGCTTCATAGCCGCCCTTGGACGCGAGCGCCAGCGTCGCGTCCAGAATCCGCTTGCGCCGTTCACGCTGCGCGGCCGAACCGACGTCGGGCTCGGCCGCGGCTGTCGGCTTGGTTCTGGCACGCGTTCTCGTCGCTGGCATCGGGGACCTCTCGTTCTCGTCACACCCACGATCAGCGTACCAAGGCCGCGCCGAAACATGCGTGACCGTGCCTGGGCGCGTGCATATGTAACGTGTTCTACTTGCTAACGATACAGGGGAGGTGACGATGCCGGTCGCCCCGACCTGGCAGCGCCGATGGACTTCAGCCTGACCGATGCCCAGCAGGAGATAGCGCGCCTCGCCGCCCAGTTGCTTGACGATGGCAAGACCGACCCGTGGAAGGAGCTCGCCCGATCCGGGCTGCTCTCCCTGTCCGTCCCCGTCGGCCTCGGCGGCGAGGGGCTCGGCGTGCTGGACACGGCCGTGCTGCTGACCGAGATCGGCCGCCGCGCGGCCCCGCTGCCCGCGCTCGCCACCCTGATGACGGGCGTGCTGCCGGTCGCGCGCTGGGGGGGCGGTGAACTGCAGCGCGCGCTGCTGCCGCCCGCCGCCGCGGGCGAGCTCATCCTCACGGCCGCCCTCCGCGAGCCGTCGGATCCGCTGCCGCGGGTACCGGCCACCACCGTCACCGGGGGCACCGTGTCGGGCACCAAGGTCGGCGTCCCCTACGGCGCTGGGGCCGGCCACGTCCTGGTGCCCGTTAGCTTCGCGTCGGCGGAAGGTCCCGAGGGCGGGACCGGCGTCGTCATCATCGATCCGGCCGCCGACGGTGCGCACCTGGCGCGCACTCGGTCCGCGGCCGGCGGGCCCGAGTACACCCTCCGGCTTGACCGCGCTCCGGTCGAGCACGTCCTTGGCGGGGCCGACTGCCTGGAAGACCTGTCGGCACTGGCGGTGGCGGGGGCGTGCTCGCTTGTCGACGGCGCCCTGGCGGCGGCCCTGGAGCTGACCAGAAGTCACGTGGCGCAGCGGCGGCAGTTCGGCCGGCCGCTGGCGGCGTTCCAAGCGGTCGCCCAGCAGATCGCCGACGTGTACATCGCCTCGCGCACACTGCACCTGGCCACCCTGTCGGCGTGCTGGCTGCTCGACACCGGCCGGGACGCGGGCCGTGACCTCGGGGTGGCGGGATACTGGTGCGCGCACGAGGCGCCACGGTCCGTTCGGACCTGCCATCACCTGCACGGCGGAACCGGGATGGACACCAGCTATCCCTTGCACCACTTCTCGGCCCTGATCAGCGATCTGGTGCGCTTCCTCGGCGGCGCCGACTACCAGCTGGAGCGGCAGGCATGCTGATCGACCTGACGCCGGAGCAGCAGGCGCTCCGCGACACGCTGCGGAGCTACTTCTCCGGCCTGCTGTCTGACGATCAGCGCGTCGCGCTGCTCACCGAGCGACACGGCACCGTCTACCGCGAGGTCGTCCGGACGATGGGCCGGGACGGCTGGCTCGGGGTGGGCTGGCCCACCGCCTACGGCGGGCGCGGATTCGGGCAGGTCGAGCAGCAGATCTTCGTGAACGAGGCGGCGCGCGCCGACATCCCGCTGCCCGCCGTCACCCTGCAGACCGTCGGCCCGGTCCTCCAGGAGCATGGCACCGCGTGGCAGCGTGACTTCTTCCTGCCGCGGATCCTGGCAGGCGAGATCCACTTTGCGATCGGCTACACCGAGCCCGACGCCGGGACGGACCTGGCCGCGCTGCGCACGAGCGCCGTCTTGACCGGCGAGGAGTACGTGGTCAACGGTCAGAAGATCTTCACCACCGGCGCCCACGACGCCGACTACGTCTGGCTGGCCTGCCGGACCGATCCGGAAGCGCCCAGGCACCGGGGAATCACGATCCTGATCGCGAGCACCGACGATCCCGGGTTCTCCTGGACTCCGATCATCACGCACGACGGCGCCCACCACGTCAACGTGACCTACTACGATCACGTGCGGGTTCCGGCCAGGATGCGGATCGGCGCGGAGAACGGCGGCTGGCGGCTGATCACCAGCCAGCTCAACCACGAGCGGGTTATGCTCGGCCCGGCCGGGCGGATCGCCGCGATGGCCGACCGGGTGCGCGAGTGGGCCGCCGGTCGGTCGCTGCTCGCACGGGCCGATGTGCGGCTGGCGCTGGCCCGGGCCGACGCGGTCGAGCGGGTCAACGAACTGCTCAACTGGCAGGTCGCGGCGGAACCCGAGCTGAGCATCGCCGACGCGTCCGCGACCAAGGTGTTCTCGTCCGAGCAGGCGCAGCTGATCGGCCAGTCGCTCGCCGAGGTCGTCGGCCGGCACGGCGACCCGGCCGACACCGCCACCGCGACGCTGATGACGTGGCTGGACGTGCAGCTGAAGCGGAACACCGTCCTGACGTTCGGCGGCGGCGTGAACGAGGTTCAGCGCGAGCTCATCGCCACCGCAGGCCTGGGACTGCCCCGGGTGCCGCGGTGACGCAGCCGGAGATCATCAGGAGCGCCGCCGACCGGCTCGCGGCCAGCGGCGACAGCAAGCCCTGGCTCGCCCGTGACCCGGTGAACCTGCCGATGATCCGCAACTGGCTGGAGGCGATCGGGGATCCGGCCGATCCTCGCGGTCAGGAGGACGTGGATACCGCCCCTTCGGCGATGATCCAGGTCTGGACGATGCCGGGACTGCGCGGAGCCCGCGGCGGCGACGATCCGCTCGGCGTGATGTCAGCGCTGCTCGAGGAGGCCGGCTACACCTCGATCGTCGCGACCAACTGCGATCAGACCTACCACCGCTCCGTCCGGGTCGGCGAGCAGCTGGCCGTGCAGTCCAGGCTGCTCGACGTCACCGGGCCAAAGCGCACCGCGCTCGGCGAGGGGTGGTTCGTCACCACCCGGAGCACCTGGAGTTCGGTCGGCGAGACGGTCGCGAGCATGGATTTCCGCGTGCTCAGGTTCAGGCCCGAGCCCCGCAAGCCGCCCCGGGGGGACGCCACCCCCTCGGCTCCCCCTGGGGTTGTTCCACATGAGGACGTCATCCGCCCGGTCGTCTCCGCGGACACCGAGTTCTTCTGGGCAGGCACGGCGGCCGGCGAACTGCGCGTCCAGCGCTGCGACGCCTGCGGGGCGGTGCGCCATCCGCCCGGCCCACGATGCCCGTCGTGCGGGAACATGACCGCCCGGTACGTCGTCGCGGCCGGAACCGGGGAGGTCTACAGCTATGTCGTCCACCACCACCCGCCGATACCCGGCAAGAAGCTGCCGATCGTGATCGCGCTGGTGCAGCTGCCGGAGGGCGTTCGGATGGTCGGCGAGCTCCTCGGAGCCGACCCGGCCCAGGTACGGATCGGGCTGCCGGTGCAGGCCGAGTTCGTCAGGATCGACGACGATCTCACGCTCCCGGCCTGGCGGGCGATGTCCCCCTCGGTGCTGACACCGCTGGTCATCGACGTCACGCCTACGTTCGTGATCTCCTCGGCGCTCGCCACCCGCGACTTCCAGGACGTGCACCACGACCGGGACCGCGCGGTCGCCGGGGGCGCGAAGGACATCTTCCTCAACATCCTCACCACGACCGGCCTGGTCCAGCGCTACGTCGCCGGATGGGCGGGACCGGACGCGATCTTCCGCTCGATCTCGATCAGGCTGGGCGTGCCCTGCCACGCGGGGGACACACTGACCCTCACCGGTGAGGTGACCGCCGACGAGGGCGGAGAACAGGTGATCTCGGTGATCGGCCGCTGCAGCCTGGGCGATCACGTGACCGCGACCGTTCGCGTCGTCTTGCCGGGGATCCGCTGATGCGCGGGGGGACGGCCGCGATCGTCGGCATCGGCGCGACCGAGTTCTCCAAGAACTCCGGCCGTAGCGAGCTCCGGCTCGCGGTCGAGGCGATCACGTCGGCGCTGGCCGACGCCGGACTGGCCTCCGCCGACGTCGACGGGCTGGTCACCTTCACCATGGACGGCAACGCGGAGATCGCCGTCGCCCGTGAACTCGGCGTCGGCGAGCTGCGGTTCTTCAGCCAGATCGGCTACGGCGGCGGCGCCGCCTGCGCGACCGTGCAGCAGGCGGCGATGGCCGTCGCGACCGGAACGGCGGACGTCGTCGTGTGCTACCGAGCGCTCAACGAGCGCTCCGGCCGTCGCTTCGGCCAGGTGGCGGCCGGACTGGCCGGCAACCTGACCACCGCGGGGATCGACAACGGCTGGCACTACCCGATGGGCCTCGCTACGCCGGCCGCCATGGTCGCGATGATCGCCCGCCGGTACATGCACCTGTCCGGGGCCACCAGCGAGGACTTCGGCCGGGTGACGGTGGCGGACCGCCGCCACGCCGCGGGCAACCCCAAGGCGTGGTTCTTCGGCCGCCCGGTCACGCTGGCCGAGCACCAGGAGTCCCGGCCGATCGCCGAGCCGCTCCGGCTGCTGGACTGCTGCCAGGAGAGCGACGGCGCCGTCGCCATCGTCGTCACGAGCCTGGACCGCGCCCGTGACCTGCCGGGGCCGTCGGCCGTGATCGCGGCCGCCGCCCAGGGCAGCGGGCCCGACCAGTACACGATGACCAGCTACTACCGCGATGACCCGGGGGCGCTGCCCGAGATGGGCGCGGTCGCCAGGCAGCTGTGGCGCCAGGCCGGCATCGGCCCGGCCGACGTGCGGACGGCGGTGCTGTACGACCACTTCACCCCCTACGTGCTCATCCAGCTGGAAGAACTCGGCTTCTGCGGCCGCGGCGAGGCCCGCGAGTTCATTGCCGGCGGCGCGATCGAAATGGGCGGTCGCCTACCGCTCAACCCGCACGGCGGCCAGCTCGGCGAGGCGTACATTCACGGAATGAACGGCATCGCCGAGGCGGTCAGGCAGGTCCGGGGCACAGCGGTCAATCAGGTTCCCGGCGACGGCCCCGTCCTGGTGACCGCCGGCACCGGCGTCCCCACCAGCGGACTGATCCTGTCGCGAGAATAAGCACTTGTTGGTCGATGGTCATTTGTCGGTGCTGAAAATCGACAGAGATATTTCGAACGGACCCGGCCGACTGCTCGCGCGTCCTTCTTCGCCTCATTAGTTGGCTTGCGTATCAGCGTTGTTCTCGCTTCGAGCCGAAGGCGTCGTGCCGCAAGTGCACGGATGAGACCTGTGAATGCCGGCGAGAACCGCACAGGACGCGATAAGCAGGCACCTGTCATACGGACGGCGTGACGTGTCACTCCAGGACCTTGTCATATGGAGGGCGGGACATGTCCGCCCAGCACCTGACGGATGCGCGCTACTCGCTCGTCATCCCACTCGACTTCCGGGTCTGGTTCGAGGAACGCCGTCGCGACGCTGGCCGCGCCCAGGGCGGCCAGCGACCACTCCTGCGCGGTCGTTGCGCCGAACGGTCTGGCGCTTATCCGGGATTCCGCGATCTCCGGTGTCGGCTGGGCCATGATGATGAGCCCGCGCAGGGTGGCATCGACTAGCGTGACCAGCGACTGGAAAGTCGCACCTGTCTCCGTCCGAATCCGGTAACCGATCAGGTCGGCGAGCAGCGCCCAGGCCGCCGCGACGCGGGCGTGACGCTCCCGCTCGGACGCGGCCAGGGCGCCTCGTATGCGCTCGCGCCGCTGGCCGTCGGCGATGGAGTTGAACGCCGCCTGCAGGGCCACGTACGTCTGCCACTCAGCCGAGCCCGCCAGGGCCTGGAAGTCCAGGAGCCCGAGTCGGCGGAGCAGTTCGGTGAGCAGTTCGTGGCGCTGCCCGGGCGTGTCAAGCTTCCCGGGGAACCCGGTGACGACCTGCCGGATCAGCGAGTACTCCGCGTCCACGATCCCGGGAGGCGCGCCCTCCTTGGCCAGTTCCTCGATGAGGTCGCCGAAGAACAGGTCCTTGTATGGCCAGCGCCGGTAGACGGCGCTGCGCGAGACGTCCGCGTCGCGGATGACGTCCTCGAAGCTGATGTGGTCCAGGCTGACCGTCAGCCCGGCGCGGTGCACCATGGCGACGGCCGCCCGCAGCATCCGCCGCTGCAGCTCCTCGTCGGGGAGCCGGCGCCCGCGGCGCCCGAGGCCGGTCGGGGCCTGTACGTGATCTGTCACTGCCTGCCTGCCCGCTTGCGTAGAGGTCCGGAGTATGAAAGCTTAGAACTCAGGATTTGAAATATCGTATTCCAAATTCCGAACTCTGGTCCCAAGTCTATTGGAGGAAGCCATGAATGCCTGGCTGTCCTACAGCGACAGGCTGCGGTCCATGTACCCCGACGGCCGGGCCGATGGGCGAGCGCGCCGTTTCTCGAGGCTCTGGGCAGCCGTGTTCACCCTGGGCCTTGGGCCGCGGCGGTGGGTGACCCTTGAGGTGACGGGACGGAAATCCGGCCGGGTCGTCCGGTTCCCGCTGGGCATGGCGGACCTGGCCGGCCAGTGGTACCTGGTCTCGATGCTCGGCGAGCGCTGCAACTGGGTCCTGAACGTGCGGGCCGCTGACGGCCGGGCGGTCATTAAGCACAGGCGCGCAGTCGCCTGCCATCTCGTCGAGGTGCCGCCGGCCGAGCGCACTGAGATCCTGCGACGCTACCTGCGGAAGGTGCCGGGCAGCCGCCCGCACATCCCAGTCAGCCCGCACGCGACGCGGGCGGACTTCGCGGAGATCGCGCCGCGGTACCCGGTGTTTCGCGTGGTTCCCGACGAGGGCGGCGAGCCGTGAACGGGCCGCGCCGGCGACGCCGCTGGTGGCGGTGGCTGCTGGCCGGGGTGGCGCTGCTCGTTGTCCTCGTCGTGGGAGGTACCGCGATCTTCGTCAAGTCCCAGCCCTCCGCGGCGCCGCTGACGCTTCCCGCCGCCGTCGCACGGGCGTCGGCCGGGCCAGCCGATGGAACCTGGGACGTGGCCAAAGGATCGGTCGCCGGGTTCCGCATCAGGGAGAGCGCCCTCGGCTTCGGTGACGACGTGACCGGCCGGACGACCGCCGTCAGCGGGACGGTCATCATCGCCGGCGGCCGGGTCACAAGCGCGGCGTTCCGCGTCGACCTGCCCACGATAACGGTAGGCGGCAAGTCCAAGCCGCAGCTCGCCACCAGCCTGGACACAACCGCGTATCCGGACGCGACCATCTCCCTCGCCGGCCCGGTACGGCTTCCTTCGGCATTCGGCGGCGGGCGGACCGTCACCGCGGCGCTTCCCGGCCGGCTGACGCTGCGCGGTGTCACGCGGCCTGTCACGATCACGGTCTCGGTCCGGCGGGATGGGACCGCGATCGAGGCTGCGGGGTCGCTCCCGGTCGCGTCTGGGCGCTGGGGTATCACGCTGCCGGCCGGATTCGGCTTCCTCGGTGGGCTTTCCAGCCAGGCGACCGCCGAGTTCCTCCTCGTCCTGCACAGGCCGGGGTGATGGCGGTGATGGCCTGTGGTGGACATGAACCTCGGCGCGTTCTCCGAGTCCACGACGAGTTCGGCTCCCATCCGCAGCCGCTACCGTCGCCTGCTCAGCAACAAGTACGAATGTCGGCATAGTCCAATGTGCAAGCGATAACCACACAGCCGAGGTTGCCGTCGCGCACGGCAGCGCCCGGCCGGCCAGTCAGGCCGGGTCCTCTGCCGCGGGACCGCGGGCCCGGTGGCGCCGACCAGACGCACTGGGCCGCTCGCGTTGCGGGGCAGTGCGCTGCTCGCGCTCGCCGACGGTAGCCATGGACGTTCTGAGCTTGTCCAGTAGCGCGGCGAGCGCCCGCACCTCGCCCGGCTCCCAGTCCGCCACGAACAACGCGAACCGGTCCAGGCCGACTTGCTGGAGGCGGTGCATCTCGTCCCGCCCGGTCGAAAGACAGCCTCGGCCTGCGCCAGTCATGCCGGGCCAGCATCGCCAGGATGCGAATGTGTCATCGCAATAGCGAACCGCGATCCAGCGGACGGCGCCGTCGTTCCTGGCCGTAAGGAGCCGGTGCGGCGCGCAGCGCAGTGGCAGACCGGACGCGCCGCCTTCCAGGTACCTATCGCGGCGTGCGGCTGCTCCAGCAGGTCCCGGCGACGTGCTGATCGCCGGCGACGAGGACGCGGTCGAAGCGCAGATCCTCGCGCTCGGGGAGGCGGGGGTGACCGACTTCGTGGCTGTCGAGTGCGCTCGCGGTCCTGACCGCGAAAGGCCCCGCAACCTGCTGAAGAAGGTCATCGCGGCAAGCCCCGCGTGACGTGCTGACTCCGAGCGGGCCATTTCCCGAATCGTTCGGCGGGCCCGTTGATTCCGAAAGTTTCAGTAATTGCCGATACTTTCGGCTTAGTGATAAGGATCAGGCTAGTCCTCCCCTTATGAGGGTCGAAAGTATTCGATATCGAAACATTTCCGAAACTCATTGACCGTTAATTGGGCCAGATCAATACTGACGCCGATGACGGTTTCATGAGCCGTCTGCCGAATCACCCGCCGTGGTCCGGCATTCCCGGTCGATGACGACCCCGCCCCAAGGAGGACGCCGTACATGAACGGTCCCCCCGCACTTACAGAACCCAGCAGCAAGGTCCGCCGGCGCAGCCGGCTGCGAATGCTGCTCGCTGCCTGCGCGGTAGCGCTGGCATCGGCCGCGACGCTGGCCCTGCCCGGCACCGCGCACGCCGCCACCTGTTCCAACCAGACCGGCACGAACAACGGCTACTACTACCAGATGTGGAGCGCCGGCCAGGGCTCTGCCTGCATCACCATCGGCTCCGGTGGCAACCAGTACTCGACAACGTGGAGCGGCATCGGCGACTTCGTCGCCGGCGTTGGCTGGCAGCCAGGCAGCAACCAGACGGTCAGCTTCAGCGGAAGCATGAACGCCAGCGGCGGCACCGCGCTTGCCTCCCTCTACGGCTGGTCCACCAACCCGCTGGTCGAGTACTACGTCATCGAGGATGACCAGGGCGGCGGCCCCTCGCTGGGCACCTTCATGGGCACCACGACCAGCGATGGCGCCACTTACAACCTCTACGAGCACCAGCAGGTCAACCAGCCCTGCATTACGGGCAACAGCTGCACCTTCGAGCAGTACCTGGCAGTCCGGCAGGGGAATACCACCAGCGGGACCATCACCACGCAGAACATCTTCAACGCGTGGTCCAGCCACGGGATGAACCTCGGCTCGCTCAACTACCAGATCTTCGCGACCGAGGCCTGGGGTGGCGGCAGCGGTAATTCCAACTTCACCGTCAGCCACGGCTCGTCCGGCGGCGGTGGCGGCGGTGGCGGTGGTGGCGGCGGTTGCACGGCCACCCTGTCGGCCGGCACGAAGGGCAGCAACTGGTACAACCTCAACGTCGCGGTCAGCGGCTCGAACACCTGGACCGTGACGGTGAACATGGTCGCACCGTCTGTCATCGCCTCGACATGGAACACCAGTGCCAGCTGGCCAAGCCAGTACGTCATGCAGGCCAAGAACAACGGCAGCGGCAACAACTGGGGATTCACGGTCACGACCAACGGGCAATGGACCTGGCCCTCTGTCTCCTGTAGTACCAGCTAGTCCGGTGGAAGGCCGCCCTGGCGTCCTTCCACCGGGCAAAACGGCCCCGGCTCGCGGCTGACTCAGCGGCGGGCCGGGGCCGCGCGGCAACCGGGAGATGACATACCGGCAGGCCTTACCGTGTTCCTTGAGCACGAGATGAACCGGAACGCGTGGCAGGGCACTGCGGAGGCAGCCGCGATCGCGGGAGTCTGCAAGCCGGCGCTGCTGCACAGGATCGAGTGGCAGACTGAGGCACCAGCCCCGGTCCTGGTCAGCGCTGAAATCCTCACCCTGGTCACCGCCCCCGTCGCATCCGGGAACCGGCTCCTGCGAATGGCCCCGGACTTGCCGCCGGCCTGGTTCGGTGACCTGTCCGCGTCCATCGCGGCCCTGCGCGCGTACCCGACCGGCCGCCGGTTCCCCGTCCACGACGCCGCCGAATACGGCTACCTGCTCGGCGCGACGTACCGGCGGCCCGTCCCCGCCGGGCTCGCCCCGGCGTTCGGAACCGAGCACATGGACCTCACGTGGGACAACATCACGGCCCCGCGTTTCCAGATCCTCGACATGGAGCGCTGGGGCGTCGCGGTCACCGGGTACGCCGCCGCCTGGCTGTACCTGTCCGCGCTCGCCGTCCCGGCCATCGCCCGCCAGGTAAGAGGCGCTGGCTGGCGTACTCGACACCCCGAGCGGCCGGTACGCCCAGCTGGTGGCCGCCGCGCTCATCCTGCGGAGCCTCACCCGCCTGCCCGACCCGGCCGGCCTGGCGGCCAGGCTCCACCGCCACACCGACGCCTGCTCGACTGACTACCCGGACCCAGCCAGGGAGGCACGCCAATGGCCTGTCAGCTCATCGCCAGCCCCTACCCCGAGGGACACCTTGTCGTCAGCCCCGGCCGTGACGGCGGGGGTCCGGATCGGGGCCTCCCGCTACGCGGAGCTGCGCGACGCCCCCGCCGCCGCGCCTGTCCCCGCCTGGCTCGCCAGCCCGGCCCGCGCCGCGTGGGACCTCGACGTCGCCGGCCGCACGGTCGGCGACACGATCATGATCCGGCCCGAAACCGGATACGGATACGCCCGCGCCAGCTACGAGCTCAACCTCGGCTGCAACTACGACTGCGAGCGCTGCTACCTCGGCGACAAGCAGTTCGCCGGCCTGGACTGGCCCGGCCGCGAGCGGCCTGCCGCAGCACCCGGCTGCCCAGCACTGCGGCGGCGGCGCCGGAGCGTGTCGCTGATATGCGCACAGCCATCCATATGATCTCCGCAGGCGACTTGCACCCGGAATCGGCAACTGTGCTCATTTTGACGTATTACGAGAGGCTTATTAGTCGCTCTACGTTGATGCGTGGCGAAGGGCCCCTCGTAGGGAATGGTGCGGACCAGCGTCAGGCCGCATTTCTCCATGACGCGCCGCGATGCGGCGTTGACCGTCATCGTGTGAGCGAACACTCGCTCGACCGCTAGCTCGGTGAATCCCATGCTAATCAGGGCGCTCGACCCCTCGGTGGCGTAGCCCTTGTTCCACGCCGACCTGCACAGCCGGTAGCCGAGGTCGACGTTGGTGGTGTCGGCGTCTGGACCGGGACGGAAGTGGAACCAGCCCAGGAACTCCCCGGTGGCGGCGCCTCTGCCGCCCAGGTGCCGAGTCGATCGAGTCGGTCGTAGACAGCCAGGTGGAAGGGAATGGTTTGGTCCCGGATTTCGTCGCGGGGCGTTGGCACGCCGCCGGTGAGGTAGCGCATTACCTCCGGGTCGCTGTTCAGGTCGAACAGGTTGCCCACGTCATTCTCGGTGAATTGGCGCAGGATTAGTCGTGGGGTTTCCAGGATGATGTGCATGTCTCGGCTGCTCATGAGGCACGAGTATGCAGGAAACGAATCCGCGAAGGAAGGAAAAGGCTAAACGAGAAAGGTCACACCCGCCCACGGGAACACTTTAAAAGTGACGTCCGTTAGAAGATGAGAGAGGTAATGGCGACACATTCTTCGCCGACCTCAACCATTAATATACCACGCAGCCGGACACCCGCAGGCCGAGTGAAAGTCCTGGTTATTACCGGAAGATAATGGATTAGCCGGCTGTGTCCGCGATCATGTCCTGGACCGCGATGTAGCCGAACGTCATGGCCGGCCCGATTGTCGCCCCGGCGCCCGCGTAGCTGTGGCCCATCACGGCGGCGCTGGCGTTGCCCGCGGCGTACAGCCCGTCGATGACGGAGCCGTCGTCGCGCAGTACCCGCGCCCGCGCGTCGGTGCGCAGGCCGCCCTTGGTCCCGAGGTCGCCGGGGACGATGGGAACGGCGTAGAACGGGGCCTTGGCCAGCGGGGCCAGGTTCGGGTTGGGGTGGCAGCGCGGGTCACCGTAGTAGCGGTCGTAGGCGGAGGCGCCGCGGCTGAACTCCTCGTCGTGGCCGGTCCGTGCGAAGTCGTTGAACCGCGCGACGGTCTTCGCCAGCGCCGCCGGGTCGACGCCGATCGCGTCGCCGAGCGAAGCAAGATCCGGTGCCTTGAACACTGCCCCCGCCGCGTACCAGCGGCGGGGG
>DATCGA010000168.1:0-10019 GCA_036509215.1 Trebonia sp. | reverse complement strand
GCCGGCTGCTCAAGCGGCGCGCGGCCAGGCACGGCGAGCTGCCGGGCGAGGACATCGTGGTCGGCGCCGAGGCCCTCATGATCAACTGGGCCGGCGCGAACGGCATCACCGTCGCCCCGGCCATCCAGGAGCTGGACATGCCGCCGGGCGACCTGCCGGTGACGCGGAAGACCTGGTCGAAGCCGGGCGCCCGGCCGGTCATCCTGCACCGCGTCGACGGCGGCGGCCACGGCTGGCCCGGCGGTCCCCAGGTCCTCCCGTCCCACGTCGTCGGCCCTGTCAGCAGGCACCTGGACGCGACCGGCCTGCTGCTCGAGATGGCCGAGCGGGAAACCGCCAGCGCCACCGGCCGCCCCATGCTCAATCTCGGCGACCTCGCCTAGGTAAGCCCGATCGCGCCGGTCCTGTCAACGACGCCATCGACCTCGCAGGGGATCTGTCGCCTACGCCATCGACACCGATAGACGCGGTCGATGGCGTAGGCGACAGAAGCCGGATCCTGTCGGTGGCGTAGCCGACATTGCCCCGGAAGCGACAGCTGCCGGTGATCGCTGAATGCGGGGGCCCGACAGCGGCCGGGGCCCGATGGGGAGGTGGCCTGATGAGGCGGGCATGGTCAGGAGCGGGAGGGGCCGGTTTTGGAGTTGTGGTTGGTGAAGGTGAACATGACCGCGGCGGGGTCCAGGGGCTCGGGCGGGGCGATGCGGCGGTGCGCGCCGGTGCACTGGGTGTAGCCCGGGGCCGACAGCCAGGCCCGCTCGAAGCCGCGCTCCTCGAACCAGGCGCTGATCTGCGGAACCAGGTCCGGCGCCCAGCGGGCGCGGGTCCAGACGACCGTGCCGTTCTCGGCGCAGAGCTGAGCGCAGTAGCCGATCGTCGCTTTCACGTCGGCGTCGGTCATGTTGCCGAACAGGCCGCAGGCGAGCACCAGGTCGGCCGGTGCGAGGTCAGCGTACTGGCTGGTGAGCGACGCATCGCCGGTGACGACCTCGACCTCGGTCAGTCCCGCTTCCGCGACCAGGCGGGCGGCGACCTCGGTGTTGCGCGGGTCGAGCTCGACCAGCCGGGCGGTCACGTCCGCGCGGCGGGGGTGGTCGGCGAGCACGCCGATCAGGTCAAGGCCCTGCCCGGCGCAGAGGCTGATCGCGCGGACCGGGCCGGGCGGGGCGCCGTCGAGCGCGGCCCTGATCCGGTCCTGGACCCAGGACAGCCGCCGCGACAGCCCGCTGCCGGGGTCGTCGTAGTAGGCGTGCCAGTCGTACCAGTCGCGTTGGGCCATGGGGTCAATTATTGACCGGGACCTGCGGGTCCCCCGTCGGGACCTCTCCGGCCGCGTCCTGCCGCTTCACCCGGGCCAGCAGCACGAACTGCTGCACGGTCAGGGAGATCACCAGGTAGAGCAGGACGGTGGCGTTTCCCACGCTCGAGCCGTTCTTGCCGGTGATGTGCCCCGCCACCAGGTCGTCGTAGCCGTAGTGGGCGGCCACGGCGACGATCCAGAGGACGGCGGTGATCCACGTCCCCTTGCGCATGAGCAGGCCGTCCTGCCGCCAGACCCGGACGGTGACCGCCCGGGCCACGCCGAACGCGCCCGCCAGCACCAGGCTGCCGGCGACCGCCTCGGTGATGCCGGCGGGGTTGCCCGGGTGGCCCTTCAGGAAGTCGGCGAACTGCACGGCGCCGATCACGGCGAGGATGATCGACAGCCGGTAGGTCTCGGCCAGCCGCCGGGTCGCCAGCTGCCGGTACAGGACCAGCGCGAGAACCGCGAGGCCGATGATCAGGCTGACGGCGGCCGAACTAGACATAACGCGCGCTCACTCCAGACATGGGGTACAGCCTGCTACAGAGCGGGCGCGCTTGTCACCCGGATTCCCACGGCCGACGACGGGCGCGGTCAGGGGTGGGCGGCGGCGGCCTTCTCGAGCGCGGGAAGCGGCACCCAGCCGTCGTGCTGCCAGGTGACCTTGCCTGCCGCGTTCACCAGGGCGAGCCAGGGCTGGTCCTGCACGCCGTAGCCATCCGCCAGCCGGCCCGTCTTGTCCAGCCCGACCGGGTAGTCGAGCGGGCCGAGGGTGCGCAGGTACGTGGTCACCGCTGACTCCGACGGCTCGGTCACGGTTTCGTCAACGGCCGTCAGCGCGGGCAGGCGGCTCTTCGCGGCCGTCTTGGCGTAGCTGTTGAGCGCGGTCATCTCCGCCGACAGGTCCGAGGTCTCGGTCAGCCAGGTGGCGAAGAAGACGACCAGCCGCGCCTTGCCCGGCCCCAGGGTCACCGCGGCCGGCTTCCCGTCGGCCGCCGGGACGGCTGCGGGCAGCGAGACCGCGGCCGTCGGGTCCTCCGGCGCGATCGTGCCCAGCGACTCGACGCTGGCCAGCTTCGGGTGGCTGGGCAGCAGGGCGGATACCTCGGCTGCGAGGACCTGGGCGGACTGGGTGACGCTGGAGTACGCCATCGTGGTCAGGTAGAGCTTCTCGAGGATCCCGTGGGAGTTGATCACGTAGAGCGCGGGAGTGTGGTCGATCTGCCCGGCTTCGATCTGGACCTCGATGTTGTAGGCCTTCCAGACCGCCTTGAGCTGGGCCGATGAGCCGGTCAGGAAGTCCCACTGGTTGACCATGCCGTGCGCGCGGGAGTAGGCCATCACGTCGGAGACCTTGGTCGCGTCCGGGTTGGCGTCCACGCCGAGCAGCTGAACGGACTCGCCCGCCTTGCCCAGCAGATCCTTCGCCAGCACCATCGACTGCGTGGTGAGCGGGCAGACCGTGGTGCACTCGGAGTCGCTGAACGCGAGGATGACGACCCGGCCTTGGAACTGGCTGAGCGACATCGGCTGGCCGAACTGGTTGTCCAGCTTGATGTCCGGCGCGTGCTCGCCGTAGAGCGAGGTGCCAAGGTCGAGGTTCGGGTTCTGCATGGCGGCCTCGCTGGCCGCGCTCATGGGCGACGAGGAGGCCGATGACGAGGAGGACGCCGCGCAACCGGCCGCCGCGAGCGCCGCGGCGACCGCCAGGCAGCAGGCGAGGGTTGCCCTGGACCGAAGTTTCCGCAGGCCAGCCTTGGCCTCGACGTGCCGGGGGTGCCGTCGCATCATGCCCACAACACTACTACACGGAGTCGTCGATGGCCCGGGCGGTGCCTCTTCGGGCGATCGCCTGGGCTTCCCCTGGCAGCGGCTGGTCCGGCTCGTCGCCGACGATCACGCCGCCGCCGTGCCCCCAGGCAACGTACCGCCAGGACAGGTTGATCAGCGTCGCCACCCGGTTCCTGTTCCCGAGCAGGTACAGCAGGTGCAGGCCGAGCCAGGCCAGCCACGCGAGCGTCCCGGTGAACCGGAACCCCCGAGGCAGCTGCACGATAGCCGACCGGCGGCCGATGGTGGCCATCGTTCCCTTGTCGTGGTACCTGAAGGGCTGCGTCGGCTCCCCGCGCGCCAGGTGCACCACCTGCTCGGCCGCGTGCCTGCCATGCTGGATCGCGGGCTGCGCGAGCTGCGGGGCCGGGTCCTGCTGGTTGAGCGCGATGTCGCCGACCGCGAAGATCCGGTCGCTGCCCTCGACGCGCAGATCGGAGCCGACGAGGACCCGGCCGCCCTTGCCCAGCGGCACGCCCCAGCTCGTCATGGAATGCGGCCCGGTGACGCCGGCCGCCCACACGGTCAGGTCGGTCGGCAGCTCCTGCCCGTCGCCGAGCACCACGCAGTCGGGCCGGACCTCGCGGATCTCCGTGTTCAGCTTGATGTCCACCCCCCGGGCGACCAGCTGCCGCCTGGTGTACTCCCGCAGCTTCGGATGGAACGGCATGACCAGTGCCGATGCCATCTCGATGAGCCGCACGTGGACCCTGGCCGGGTCCACGTCGGGGAAGGTGGCCTGGATCACCTCGCGTCGGAGCTCGGCCGCGGTGCCCGCGAGCTCGACCCCGGTCGCGCCGCCGCCGACCACGGTGATCACGAACTCCTGGTCCGGGTCCGAGCCCTCGCTGAGCCGCTCGAAGCCGTTCATGACGTGGTCGCGGAGCACGATGGCGTCGGCCCGGGTGTAGAGGCCGAAGGTGTTCTCCTCCGCCCCGGTCACGCCGAAGTAGTTCGCCGATACGCCGGTGGCCAGCATCAGATAGTCGTAGCCGAGCTCGCGCCCGTCGGACAGCCGCACGCGCCGCGCGGCCGCGTCGATGCCGGCCAGGTCGCCTCGCACATAGCGAGTCCGGCGCCGCGAGGTGAACCCGCCCACCGCGTACGAGACGTCACCCGGGTTGAGGCCGCCGGTCGCTACCTGGTAGAGCAGCGGCTGGAAGGTGCTGTAGAGGTTCTTGTCGATCACGGTGACCCTGAAGCCGGCCTTGCGCAGCTGGCCGACCGCAGACAGGCCGGCGAAGCCGGCCCCAGCGATGATCACGTGCGGCGAATCCGTCATGCGGCCTTCCCTGCCTTACCGTCGCGTGCAGGCTTACCGTCGCTCGCGGGCGCGCTACCGCCCGCGGACTCATTGTCGCCTGCGGTCCTCGGGGACGGCGCGCCGGGTCGGGCCTGGACGGCTGAATCGTCGGCGTGTTCTGGCTCGGGCTCGGCGAGCATCGAGGCCGGCCAGAGCCGCTTGGCCAGCACCACGTCCACTTCCGCCGCCCACAGGGTCGCCTCGGCCTGCAGGTAGAGCCACGCCATCAGGCCGAGCACCACCCCGAAGGTGCCGTAGAGCTCGTTCGCCCGCTGCAGCTGGTGGCTGACCACATAGCCGCCCGCGACCTGCAGGACCTGCCAGATGAAAGCCGCGATGAGCGCGCCCACCACCAGATCGCGCCAGCGGACCAGGCGGGCGGTGGCGAGCCGGAAGCCGAGCCAGAACACGCCGACGTTCAGCACCAGCGAGACCAGCACCGCCCCGACGGTCGCCCCGACCCCGGTCAGCAGGTGCCCGGCGCCGCCGGCGAGGCCGGACAGGAACGTGGTGACGATGAACCCGATGGCAACGGTGAGCATCAACGCGAGCGACCAGACTAGCGACATGGGGAAGCCGGGACGGCTCGGGCGGGGAATCGCCCAGACCTCGCAGAGCGCGTTCTGCATGGCGTTGGCGACGCCCCGGGCGCCGAACAGCAGGAAGACGGCGCCGATGATCAGCGGCAGGCCCGTGCCCGGGATCGACCCCAGCTGGGTCTTGATCTGCTGGCCGATGACCGGGTACTGGGCGAGGGCCGAGTTCGTCAGGGTCTTCTGCAGCGCCGGGTCGTTCTTGAGCACGATGTTCAAGACGGTGGCGAGCACGAGCAGCAGCGGGAAGATCGCGGCGAAGCCGTAGTACGCGATGAGCCCGGCCAGGTTCCCGGCCCGGTCGTCGTTGAACTTCTTCCACACCGCGACCGGGAAGGCCAGCACCGGCCGCCGCTGCTGGAAGGCGTCGGCCGCGAGCCCGGCCCGCGCAGCCGCGGGGCCGACCTGACGAGCCGCGCGCCCGGCCCGCTCAATCGCCCTCATATGCCACGTCTACCCGGTGGCAGTGCCTTAACTCACCTGGCCAATCGGCTAAAGCGTGAAGGCCACCAGCTCGGGGTCGGCGCACCCGCCGTCCGAGGAGGAATCCTGCGGGCAGGCGGCGATGACCACCACGTCGCTGTCGCCCGAGACCGCCGCGCTGCCGCCGAGACCGGACAGGTCGGAGAAGTAGTGCGGCCACGGCAGCGACGATGACGTCCAGGTGACCCGGCCGGCCGCGACGTCGTAGGCCCAGGCGTCGCCGTTCGCGCCGCCGTCGAGGCCGAGCGCCACCCCGCCGCGGACGACGTACATCTCGGCCGTCTGGTAGGCCCCGGAATCGGACACCGACGTCTTCACCTGGCCGGTCAGCGGGTCGACGCCGGTCAGCGTGCCCGCCGCCGACGTCAGGTAGACCAGGCCCCGGGCCGGGTCGGTCCCCTCGGGGACCGACCCGGCCTTCGACCACAGCATGCCGCCGGTCGATCCGCTGTACGCGGTCACGCCGCTGGCCGAGGCGAACAGCGCGACGCCGTCGGCGGCCGCCGCCAACGTGCCGGAGAAGGGCTGGCCGGGCGGTGAGCTCAGCGGTCGTTCGGCGCCTGACTTGAGGTTCACGACCTCGAGGGCGGTCACCGGGGACGAGCCCAGATAGCCGCCGTCGGACTGCGCCACGTAGAGCGTCGGCCCGTCCACCTGCCAGGACTTGTTCTGGCCGGTCGAGTGGTACCAGCGGATGTGCCCGCTCTTGTTGTCGTAGCTGGTCACGCCGTTACGGCCGACGACGACGGTGGTCGCGAGCGACGCCGCGACCGCACCGCCGAAGACGGCGGCCGGGTAATGCCGCAACTCCGCTCCGTTCGTCGCGGCGACGACCGCCTCGGTTCTCGTCCGGCCGCCGGCCGCCAGGATCCCGGCGGTGACCGCCCCCGGCCAGGCGCGGACCGACATGATCGACCCGCCGGCCGGCCCGTTCAGCGTCGTCTGCCAGAGTTGGCGGCCGTCGTTGAGCGCGAAGGCGGTCAGCGTCAGCCCGTCGCCGACGACCGCGATACCGCCGCCCACCGCCACGTACGCCTGGCCGACGGCGGGCACGGTGCCTGCGCTGCCCGCCAGCCACGTGCCCGGGAGCGGGACCGCCCAGCGCTGCGCGACCGCAGGGAGGGCGCCGCCGCAGCCGCGACAGGCCGCCTGCTGGGGCTGACTCCCGGAGACGAGTCCGGTGACGGGGAAGAGGATCACGGCCAGGAGCACGACGGCCAGCAGGACGCGGCGCGCGACCGGCGGCCACAGGCTGGGCAGCCGCCTTCGCGGCGCGGGCGGCCGCCTCGGCCGTGCCGCTCGCGGCCGGCGCCGCTGTGCCCCCGTGCGCACCGCAGTCATCACCTGCCGTCCTGCCGCCGTGCGGCTGCCGTCGTGGGAAGATCCGACAATCAGGGTATTTCCGAACGGTCCCTGGCGCTGCCACACGCGTCCGGCCGCCTCTAGCCGGGTGGCGCGCCGTTGTGGCGCACCGATAGCTTTGGGTTAGATGCCCGCTGGATACAAGGAGGTAGTCCGTGGCTGACCGCGCGCCGCTCCCGTATGACTTCATGCCGACCGTACCGTCCTTCACGCTCGCGAGCGAGGACATCGCCCACGGCGAGATGCTGGGCGACAAGCAGCTCTTCAACGGCATGGGCGCCACCGGCGAGAACATCTCACCGCAACTAGAGTGGTCCGGCTTCCCCGCCGAGACCAAGTCCTTCGCCGTCACCTGCTACGACCCGGACGCGCCGACCGGCTCCGGATTCTGGCACTGGCTGGTGATCGACCTTCCGGCCTCCGTCACGTCGCTGGCGGCAGGCGCCGGGGTACCGGGCGGGCTGCCCGGCCCCGCCTTCCACGTGCGCAACGACTTCGGGACCAAGGACTTCGGCGGCGCGGCGCCGCCGCCGGGCGACGAGCCGCACCGGTACGTGTTCGCCGTGCACGCCGTGGACGTCGAGAAGCTCGGCATCGACTCCGACGTGTCCCCGGCCGTCGCGGGGTTCAACCTGCGGTTCCACACGATCGCCCGCGCGGTGCTGGTCCCGGTCTACGGGCATTAGGCGATAACCCTCCGCGCCGGGGCGAAACGCCTCGGCGCCGGGGGGCTAGTCCTCGTCGGGCACGGGCGAAGCGCCGAGCGCGTCCTTGTGCTTGAGCTCGTAGTGCTTGGTGAGGGCCGCGCTCGCCGCTCCCGCCTCGCCTGGCCGATAGGCGACGGTGCGCTGGCAGATATGGCAGCGCGTTATTGGCAGTTGCGTCACCGTGACGGGGAAACTTTTGCTGGCTGAGCGGGTCATAAGCCTTCACAATGCCGGATGATCGGGGCAGAATCGTGCCCCGCGCTGCGTATTGTCTTCTCAAATGATAGGCGATGCAAGTGACTGAGCCGGAGACCGCCAACTCGCGACTGAATTTCGACCGCGAGCAGACCCTCGGGCAGATCGCCGAACTCGAGCGGGAGTTCTCCGCGATCGTCGCCAGCGCCGCCGATGGCTCGGCCGGCAGCGACGACGAGCACGACCCGGAGGGGGCCACCGTCGCGTTCGAACGGCAGCACGTCGTGGCGCTGCTGGACCGGGCGCGGGCCCACCTGGAGGCGATCGACTCGGCATTGCGGAAGGTCGACGCGGGCAGCTACGAAATATGCGATATATGCGGCCGCCCGATTGGCGCCGAGCGCCTGGCGGCGCGCCCGTCCGCCCTCACCTGCGTCCGGTGCGCCGCCCTCCGCTAGCGCCACCCCGCGCCTGACGCAACCGCAGCCGAGGCAGCCTCGGCAGACCGGAATCTGTTAGTTTCTCCGATGTGTCTGACGGGATGAGTGGGCAGCAGCGGAACTCGGACGACGACGAGTTTTACCGCGCGGTGCGCGAAATGGCCGAGGGGACGACCTCCGTGCGCGGCCGGCGGGCGAAGCGAGCACGGAAGCGGGCGTGGACGAGCGCGGGCGTGGTCCTCGTCCTCGCGGTGGTCGGCACGTTCGCCTGGCTGCAGCTTCGGCACCCATCGACGGTGAGCGCCGGCCCGTCGATCGCGCCCACGATCGCGGACGCCGCGCTGCCCACGATCGCGGACGCCAAGCCGCCCGTGCTCCCGTTCGCAGGCACGCCCGCGCAGGCCTGGGCCGACGGCGCGGCCGGGATCGTGGTCCCGGCCGCGAAACCGGTCGGCAGCTTCACGGCCGCGCAGGTTGAGGCCGCGTACCAGACGAGCAGAAAGCTGCTGGTCGCGGGCAACCTCAACAAGGTGACGCTGCTCGGCGGGCAACCGACCGCGTTCGCGAACCTGCTCAACAGCCAGGAGCGGGCCCAGTTCCTCGGCAGTCTGAACACGAAGGGCGTCAGCAAGGACGGCAGCCCGCTCAGCACCCGGGTGGAGGTCACGTCGTTCGCGCCGGGCAGCGCCGAACTGGTCGGGAACGTGATCAAGGTGCGGGGCACGATGAGCGCGAAGAGCGCCGCTTTCGCGGGCACCACCGTCCTCGCCATCAGCGTCAACTATCTCTTTGCCTACGCGGTCGAATCGCCGGGAAGCCCAGCTGACTGGACCCGGGTGGTCGCGCATCAGTACGGCAGCTTCGACTTCGCGCAGTGGTCCGACCCGGGCGGACCGCTCCAGCCCTGGGATGACACGGGGGGCGATCACGCCGGCGCACTATGCGGCAGCACCGATGGCTACCTGCGCCCCGATTACCCGAGCGAAAGCGCGTCGGCGCCCGGCCCGACCCCGAGCGGTCCGTTCATGAACCCCTATTCGAACGCCAGCGCCGGCGGCAGCGCGGCGTGCGCCCAGACGACCCACGTCTGAGACTTCCTCCGTCACGGGCGCCCTCAGGGGCCTTCCTACGCAGTGGTAGGCGGCAAGCTCGAACCTGTCAGCTACGCCACCGACAGGATCGTCAACCTGTCGACGCCGCCATCGACCGCGCCTATTGGGGTCGCTGGCGTAGGCGACAGACGGGGGCTTGGGGTCGCTGGCGGCTTGACTGGGCCGGTTTGTGGCCGATGGGGCGGGCGGGCGCGGGAGGGCTAGTCGGAACGGCCGGGGGTGACCAGGAGGCGGCGCCCGCCGCCAGCACCTGCCCGCGCGGCAACGGGGTCGGCTGGCCGTCCGGCCGGTCGCCGGCGGCGCGGCCGGAGCCGCGCGCCACCGTGCGTACCGTCTGCGTCACGAACCGATCGTAAGGCCTGCGATTGCGGCGTAACATCGGCCGTAAGCGGGAGACGCGAGTTCATCCGTCCGGCGGACGCGCGACCGATGTCGCAGAACCGACCCTGGCCCCATGGACGCAACCACGACCACGTGCGCCGCCACGCCGGCCACCGCCCCCGGGGCGATCAGCAACGCGATCAAGAACAGGGCCGTCTGGCTGGTGGCCGCCGCCGCCTTCGGCGTGGAGCTGGCGGTCAGCGGGCGCTACGGGTATGTCCGTGACGAGCTGTACTTCCTCGCCGCAGGCCAGCACCTGGCGTGGGGGTACGTGGACCAGCCCGCGCTGACCCCGCTGCTGGCCCGGGTC
>DATCGA010000167.1:0-6490 GCA_036509215.1 Trebonia sp. | reverse complement strand
CGCTGGAGCGCGCCGCCGAGCTCAGCCCAGACCGCGCGGAGCAAGCCCGACGGCTGGCATCCGCGGCGGAAATCGCCTCGTTTACCGGGCAGGCGGACTGGTTCAGGGACCTCGCCACCCGGGCGCTGGCCGTCACCGGGAGCCCGGGATCGCGCGTTAGTGCCCGCAGGCTGGTCGGCCGGGCGCTGGTCTGGTCGAGCGAGCATGACGCCGCGATCGTCACCCTGATCGAGGCTGCCAGGGAAGCGGCGGGCTACGACCTGGCGGTTGCCTGGGACGCGCTCGCGAACGCGGCGACGGTCGCCTACCAGTCTGGTGCGCCCGCCGGAGTGCGGGCCGTGCGGGACACCCTCGCCCTCCTTGAATGCGCGGCGCCGCCCGCCGTGACGGTGGAGCACCACGTAGCGGAGGATTACCTTGAGGACGACGTGGAGGCCACGCGCATATGGATACTGGCCTCGACTGGGCCGTACCGCGACACGTCAGGGCTCCTGCGGTACCTTGACCGCGCGGCCGTCACCGACCTCCCCGCGCGCATATTCCCCTGGGCAGGGTCCGCCGCGTGGCTTGTCGACCGGACGGACCAGGCGATCGAGTTGCTCCAGGCGACGAGGCGGCGAATGCAGGCGCCCGGTGTCCGCGGCGCAAGCGGAGGTGTGCTTTCGTCGCTTGGCTGGGCCTGCCTGGACGCCGGGCACTGGGATGAGGCGCTCGCCGCCGCCGCCGAGGCCGACAGTCTTGCCGACGCCTACGCAATGGACATAGTGGCCGCTTCCGCCGCCCTGATCACGGCCACCGTGCTGGCGGCGCGCGGCGACGTGGCGGCGGCGCGGGCACAGGTTGCCAGGGCGTTCGCCAGGGACCCCGCGCAGTGCCGGTCCGTGGTGGCGCGCGCCCAGCACGCGCTGGGCATCGCGGCCTTGGCGGAAGGCAGCGACCTGAAGGCCTATACCCAGCTCCGCCGGCTATTCGACGAGAGCGGCACCCCGCTGCATTACCATGTCTGCTACCTCGCGGTAGCGGACTTCGCGGCCGCTGCGGTCCGCGCGGGCCAGACGGCCGAGGGACGGGAAGTCCTGCGAGGTGCCGTCGACCGGCTGGACGGGATGCCATCGCCCCGGCTGCAGCAGCTGCTTGGCCGGGCACACGGGCTGCTCGCCGATCAGGCCGAGGCCGAGAAGCATTACTCCACGGCCCTCGCCGACCCAGCCGGAGACCAGTGGCCCTTCGAGCGCGCGCAACTCCGACTCGACTACGGGGCCTGGCTACGCCGGCAGCGCCGGGTCAGTGACGCCAAGCTCGTCTTGACCGCCGCCCGCGACACCTTCGGCCTGCTACGGACTCAGCCCGCCGAGCGCCAGGCCGAGACAGAACTGCGTGCCTGCGGGGTAGCCGTCACCGGCCAGGCCGACGCGCTCGCCGAGCTGACCCCCCAGCAGCGGCAGATCGTCTACCTGGCGGGCAGCGGGCTAACGAACCGCGAGATTGGCGACCGTCTCTTCCTGTCTCCGCGCACCGTGAGCTCGCACCTGTACGTCTGCTACCCCAAGCTAGGCATAGCCAGCCGCCACCAGCTTCGTGACCTGATTCCACAGCTCGCACGGTGGCAGGCGGGCGGCCTGGATGAGTCAGCTTGACTTACAAGGCAGCGCCACCTTCCGTTAGGAAATCCGGTTCTGGTTTTTTCCTTTGCCTGGCCTTTTATCTACCGTCACCTCACCTGCCGGCCCCCGGCCCGCCGGTCCGGGTGATATGTTTCCGGGATGAACGGCGGGACGGTCAGCCTCGTCGGTCGCGATCGCGAACTCGCCGAGCTTACGAGCCTCATTGACCCGGTTCCGCCAGCGGGCGGCCAGGTCAGGATGATCCTCGGGGACGTCGGCATCGGCAAGACGGCGCTCGTCAATGAGGTAACCGGTCGAGCGCGGCGCAGCGGCGTGCGCGTGCTTGGCGCGATCGGGCTGGCGTCAGAGACGCCCCTCGCGTTCGCATCCCTGCATCAGCTCCTGAGGCCGGTCCTCGGCGCCCGGCTCGACCGCCTTCCCGAGCCGCAGCGGGACGTTATCGGCGCGGTACTCGGATCGGGACCCAGCACCGTGGCCGTCGATCGCCTCCTCGTCGGCGACGCGGTGATGTCCCTGCTCAGGGACCTCTCCGGTGAGTCGGCCGTCCTGCTCACCGTCGATGACGCGCACCTGGTCGACCGTAGCTCACTCGATGTCCTCCGCTACGTGGCGCGCCGCGTTGGCACCGAGCGGATCGGCCTCATGCTGACCGCCCGCGCCGGCGAGCTTCCCGGCAGCCACCACCAAGAGCTCCCCGTGCTGCGCCTGGACCCTCTCGGCTCCCATGACGCCAACCGGCTCATCGACCGTCAGCCGAGCACGCCGCGAGGAAGGCTGCGGGATCAGGTACTCACGCACGCGGCGGGCAACCCCATGGCGCTAATCGAGCTGAGCAGGGCGATCACCGCGGACCCGGCCGCCGCCCGCCGCTGGACCGCCGCACCGCTCCCGCTGGGTGATCGGCTGGCCGCTGTCATGGCAGAGCGGCTGGCAGGATTGCCCCCGGCAACGCACGAGGCACTGCTCCACGCCGCGGTAGCCGGCAGCCCGGAGGTGTCCGCCCTGCTGCCAGGCGCCGGGCAAGACAACGCCGTGCTCGCTCCTGCGGAGGCACTCGGCCTGGTCAGAATCGGCCCGTCCGGCTTCCAGTTCGCTCATCCGCTCGTCCGCTCCGCCGTGTATCACGGCGCGACCTTTTCCCGCCGGGCAGCGGCCCACAGACGGGTGGCCGAGGCATCGCGCGATCAGCCCGACCGCCACGCCTGGCATCTGGCGGCAGCCACCGTCGGCCCCGACGACCAGCTGGCCCGGCTACTCGAGGCGACGGCCGCCGATGCCCAGCGGCGGGACGGCACGGCAGCGGCGGTCGCCGCGATGGAGCGAGCGGCTGAGCTCAGCGAGCACGCGGAGGACCGGGCACGGAGATTCACGAAGGCGGCCCTGCTAGCCGTGCTCGTGGGACAGCTCGACCTGGTCGCGGAGCTGGCCACCCGCGCCCAGAGCATCACGTCCGATCCTGTGCTGTCGATCACGGCGCGCGAGACCATCGGATTCGCCCTTAGCCTGTCGAATCGCCTTTCCGAGGCGGTCGCGGTCCTGCTGTCGGCGGCGTCCGAAGCGGCAGAACGGCAGCTGACCTACACGGCGTGGGACTGCCTGCGCAACGCCACCCAGGCCGCTTATTTCTCGGGGGCCCCCCGGGCAAGCGAAGCGGTGCGAGCCGCACTCGACGAGCTCGACCTGCTGGACACCTCGGATCTCAGCCGGCGCCAGAGAGAGGACATCGAGTGCTTCCGGCTGTGGGCGCTGTGCACGACCGGCCCGTTCAGCGAGCGAGACCGGCTTACTGGGCTGCTGAGCAGGATAGTGCGGGAGCTGGAGACCGCGCCTGACTCCGGTGTCGCGCCCGGATCCGGCGACCGCCTCGGGGTCGACGTGGCATCGGCCGAGCAGGTGGTTGCCGCCTCCGCCTGGGTCCTTGACGACATCGAGCTCGCCATCCGGCTCCTGCGGCGAATCGTCGGGCGGCTGAGGCACCCTGGCGTCCGCGGGACAAGTCCGAGCGTGCTCGCCCTCTTGAGCCTGTGCCTGTTCGACAGCGGGCGCTGGGACGAGGCACTGGAGATCGCCGCCGAGACGGAGGACCTCGCGATCGCCTACAGGATCGATATCGCGATCGCCTCCAGTTACATTACTAGCGCGCAGGTGCACGCCCTGCGCGGTGACACCGAGCTAGCACGGCACCAGGCCGAACGCGTGTCGGCGCTCTTCGACCTCGGCCAGGCGCGCATCGTCGAGGCCCGCGTGCGGCGGGTGCTCGCTCTGGCCGACCTCGGCGACGCCGCCTATGACCGCGCCTTGGCGCGGCTGGACGGGCTCTTCGACTCCAGCGGCGGTCCCCTGCACCGATACGAGTCGTATCCCGGCGTCGCCGATCTCGCGGAAGCCTTCGCGCGGCTGGACCGGCGGGCGGAGGGACGGGACAGGATCGCGCGGATCCTTGAGTGCTTCCAGGGCCGGCCGTCGCCCCGACTGGAACAGGTCTTCCTGCGGGCCAGAGCGATCCTCGCTGAGGGGGCGACCGCCGAGGGGTACTTCCGCTCGGCGCTGGAGGATGAGCGGGGAAATCACTGGCCCTTCGAGCGGGCCAGACTGCACCTCGACTTCGGCGAGTGGCTCCGCCGCCAGCGCCGGATCAACGAGGCCAAGGAGTTCCTGACGCTGGGCCTCCAGACAGCCACCCGTCTCCGAGCGACGCCGTCCGTGCTCCGCGCCAATACCGAACTGCGGGCCTGCGGTGGCAGGTCTATGGCATCCGGCGGAACGCTGTCTTCTTGCGGGGCGCTGTCGGAGCTGACACCGCAGCAGGAAGAGGTCGTCCGGCTGGCTGCCTGCGGCCTCACGAACCAGGAGATCGGCGACAGACTGCACCTCTCGCCGCGAACGGTCAGCACTCACCTGTACAACTCATATCCCAAGCTCGGCGTCACGACCCGCCGCGACCTGCCGGACGTCGTGGCCCGGGCGGACGAGGTCAACCAAGGACCCAGCTGAGCGGCACCGCCATGACCTTAGCGGCGTTCGCCAGTTCGTGGCTTGCCCTATCCAGACGAAGGCGGCGACGACCTGCTTCCTTCAGCCTGTTCCGCAAGTACGAGCGGATCGCCCACTCCTGCTCGTCCACGACCTGTCCTGTAGTGGCACCACCTGTTCTTAGCGAAGTCGACGAAGTCGACGAGCTGCGGGCCGCGCCGGCCGACGAGCGCCAGGCCCTCGACTGTCAGTTCGCAGTCGATCTGGCGCCTTCGCACCCGAAGTGGCGGCACACGTGGCGTTTTCTCATTTGATCTGGCGCGACGCCAGGTGCCGAGCGGGACGGCGGGCACCATCGGGGTGGGCCGACGGCCGCTGGGAACGCCCGATTCGCCGTCGGCAGGGGCCGTCCGGAGGGATGCTGAAAGCAGGGTTACTCAGTCAATGTGGCCCAGGCGGGCTGGTTTCTCATTTGATCTGGCGAATACAGGTGGCGGTCCTCATCCGGCCTGGCGAGGATGTGGTGATCTTGCGTGCGGCGAGGGACGCGGCACGCACCCGTAGGGAAGGGGCTGAGCGCTGCGGTGAGCGCTGCCGACCTGCCGTCCGCGAGCTGGGATGCCAGTGCCCGCTTCGGCCCTGAGGTTGCCCAGGTGGCGACCTGTGGCGCGTGGCGGCTCCTGGCGGGCCGCGCTCTTTTCTACCTCAGCGGGGTGGCGGCGTTCGCCAGCCTCGCGGTCGATGCCACGAGCGGGGGCGGTGCCGCCACCGCGTGCCTTCTCATCAGCGTCGCCCTGTGCGTCGCGAGCATCGCGACGACGCTGACGGGCACGGCGGATGGCAAGGCCGCTATGGCCAGCGCACGATCCCAGCAGGACGGCGCACCAGGCACTGCGCCTGGAATCGGCGCGCCCCGCGAGCGATACATGCGCTGGTGCGCGGAACAGGGCAGGGAACCGTACCCGTTCGGCCGGGCGGGGTAGCATGCGGGCATGGACGTGGTTCAAGACGCCAACGGCGGCACCCCGCCGGGGCGGGCCCGGCAGCAGCGGGCCGCGCGACTGGCCGTCGCCGGGATCGGGGTGCTCGTCCTGCTCGCCGGCGGCGTCACCTGGGGGGTCATGGCGTCCCAGCCGGGACGGCCGGCCTGGCAGCCTGCCACCATCAACAACCTGGTCCTCGAGGAGGGCCCCGCCTCCATATTAACCGGCACCGACTACCATCCGATCGGCATCCGCACCGAGGACCCCGCCCCGCTGACCACGGCGGAGCTGGCAAAAGTGTTCCCGCCGGGCCAGGGCGGCCCCATGGAGGTCAGCCCGGACTGCGCCGCGGCGGTCACCGGAGCGCCCCTCATCCAGGCGCTGAAGGCGGCCGTCTGCGACCAGGTGCTGCGGCTGATCACCACCGCCACCGGCACCGGGGGTCCCTTCGCGGGGCTAGTCGACATCTTCAACCTGGCGGGCGGCCCGTCGCTCATCCAGGCGGCCAGGGCGTTCGGCCAGGAGCCGCCGTCCGGCGGGGCCAACGCCTACCCGTCCCAGCCCCCGGACGCCGCGCCGGGCGGCTTCATCCTGCCCTGGCAGGGGACCTCCGCCGCTGGCGTCGCCCGCGCCGCCGGCAACGCTGCGGACGTGGACGCGTTCGGTCACTTCCTCATCGTGATCTGGACGTACAGCACAGCCGGCGGCAACCCGGACGGCACCGGCGCGCAGCTGGTCAACGGGCTGATCGAGTCCAAGCTCAGCCAGTTCGCGGACAACCGGGCCGCCGACAGCCCCGCAGGCTAGCGGGCGTCGCCGGAGCGCTGGCGGAGCTGCTGGATCAGGGGCTGGACGCGCGCCTGGCTCGCCGAACTCCGCGAGCACCCAGCTGGCCGCGCTTGCGCCGGG
>DATCGA010000166.1:0-3754 GCA_036509215.1 Trebonia sp. | reverse complement strand
GTGGACGCTGGTCTCCAACACCGCGGTGGCGGTCCACCCCGAGGTCGAGTACGTGGTCGCCCGCCGCTCCGGCGGCCTGCAGGGCACCCTCCCTCCGGGCAGGGAGCGCGGCGACGGGGACAAGGTCGTGGTCGCCGACGCGCTCTGGCCGCGGGTCCTCGGCGAGGGCTGGCACGTGGTCGCCACGGTGCGCGGCGCCGAGCTGCTGGGGGCGTCGTACCAGCGGCCGTTCGACCTGGTGGATATACCCGACGCCCACCGAGTGGTCGCGGGCACGTTCGTGACCACCGAGGACGGGACCGGCCTGGTGCACCTGGCGCCGGCCTTCGGCGCCGATGACCTGGCGGCGATCCGGGCCAACGGGATGACGGTGGTGAACCCGGTCCGGGCCGACGGGCGCTTCGAGGAGGACCTGCGACTCGTCGGCGGGCTGTTCTTCAAGGACGCCGACGCGCCGCTGAGCGCCGATCTGGCCGAGCGCGGCCTGCTGTTCAAGTCCGAGCTGCACACGCACAGCTACCCGCACTGCTGGCGGTGCAACACCGTGCTGCTCTACTACGCGCTGCCGTCCTGGTACATCAGGACCACGGCGATCAAGGACCAGCTGCTCGCGCAGAACGAGAAGACCAACTGGCAGCCGGCCACGATCAAGAACGGCCGGTACGGCGAGTGGCTGCGGAACAACGTGGACTGGGCGCTGTCGCGGACCCGATACTGGGGAACGCCGCTGCCGATCTGGTCCTGCCCGTCCGACCACGTGACCTGCGTCGGGTCGCTGGCGGAGCTGGGCGGGCTGGCCGGGCAGGACCTGTCCGGGCTCGACCCGCACCGGCCCTACGTGGACGACGTCCAGTTCCCGTGCCCGTCGTGCGGCCTGCCGGCCACCCGGGCGCCTGAGGTGATCGACGTCTGGTTCGACTCCGGGTCGATGCCGTTCGCCCAGTGGGGGGCGCCGCTGCGGAACGAGTCCTCGTTCGCCGAGGCGTACCCGGCCCAGTTCATCTGCGAGGCGATCGACCAGACCCGGGGCTGGTTCTACTCGCTGATGGCGGTGGGCACGCTGGTGTTCGGCCGCTCCCCGTACGAGAACGTGGTCTGCCTCGGGCTGGTCATGGACGAGTCGGGCCGGAAGATGTCCAAGCACCTCGGCAACGTCATCGAGCCGATGGGGCTGATGAACGCTCACGGGGCGGACGCGGTGCGATGGTTCTTCGCCGCATCCGGGTCCCCGTGGGCGCCTCGGCGGATCGGGCCGCACGTGCTCGACGAGATCGTGCGCAAGGTGCTGCTGACCTACTGGAACACCGCATCGTTCCTGGTGCTGTACGCGAACGCGGCCGACACGGGGGCGGACGGCGGCGGGGTGTGGACGCCGGAGGCGGCCGGCTCGGCGCCGCCGGAGGCGGACCGGCCGCTGCTCGACCGGTGGCTGCTGTCGGAGCTGCACGCGTGCCTGCGCGACGTCACCGCGTCGCTCGAGGCGTTCGACACCGCCACGGCCGGACGGCGGCTGGCGGGCCTGATCGACGACCTGTCCAACTGGTACGTCCGGCGGTCGCGGCGGCGATTCTGGGACGGGCCGGGGTCGGCCGACGGCGCCTCGGCGTTCGCGACGCTGCACTCGGCGCTGGCGGCGGTCACCGCGATGATGGCGCCGATCACGCCGTTCCTGGCCGACTACCTGTGGGGCGTGCTGCGGCCGGCCGACGGGCCCGAGTCGGTGCACCTAGCGGCGTGGCCGACGTGGGATCCGGCCCTGATCGACCCGCCGCTGTCGGAGCAGATGGCGCTCGCGCGCCGGCTGGTCGAGCTCGGCCGGTCGGCCCGGTCGGCGGCCGCGGTGCGAACCAGGCAGCCGCTCGGGCGGGCGCTGGTCGGCGCGGCCGGCTTCGGGGCGCTGCCGGCCGAGCTGCGCGACCTGATCGCCGAGGAGCTGAACGTGCACGAGCTCGAGCCGCTCGACGCCGTCGGCCGCGAGCTCGTCACCTACACGGTCAAGCCCGAGTTCCGCGCGCTCGGCAAGCGATTCGGCTCTTCGACCCAGGCGGTCGCGGCCGTGATCAGGGCGGCCGACCCGGCGACGCTGGCGCACGCCGTGGCCGCCGCCGGGGGATCCGCGACCGTGGAGGTGCCGTCGCTTGGCTCGGTCACGCTGACGGCGGACGACCTGGTGGTGACGCAGACGCCGCTCGAGGGGTGGGGCGTGGCGACGGCGGCGGGCGAAACCGTGGCCCTGGATCTGACGGTGTCCGACACGCTGCGGGCCGAGGGCTGGGCGCGCGAGGTCGTGCGGCTCGTCCAGGACGCCCGCAAGAGCGACGGTCTCCAGGTCAGCGACCGGATCGAGCTGCGCTGGGCCACCCCCGACGGCGACCTGGCGGCGGCGCTGAGCGCGCACGGGGAACTGATCGCGGGCGAGGTGCTGGCCGTCTCCTTCGGCCCCGGTGAGGGACCGGGCGACGCGGCGGGCCCCTGGCACGAGCACGCCGACGACGATCTGGGGCTGCGGTTCCGGCTGGCCGTCAGCGGCTGAGCCGGCGACACGGGCGGAGCGGGCCTGGGGCTCGCCATCGTCCGCGCCTCCGCCCAGTCCACGCCGGCACCGCCCACCTAGAGTCCGCCCCCGACGGCGCCTCCGGCCTGAGAGCGGTCGTCGGTCTCCCAGCGGCACCATTCGCCCCGTAGTCACCAGAACGCCTCGGCGAAAGGGCGGTTTGTCCATGATCGCGAAGGATTTAGCGACCTATAAGCGTTTTTCCCTTCGCCAGGATAAAAGGCTTCGTGATCACGCGGCCGATCAGGAGGCCGGTGGGGCGGGCGGAATCGGTAGGGTCAATGCGGCAGGTGAGGCTGGTGACCCGCCGGGCGGTTCGGCGGCGCGGGCGGCGACCCGAATGTCACGCGATCACGTCGGGGAACCGGGGCGGACGGGAGTCGCGACGGTCCGTTCGGGAAAATCTGCTTGGCTTTGCCGATTGTGACTGGTGTCAGCCCGCTAGCCCTCGGGCTCGCAGGCGGCGCAGGGCGTGCAGTTGGCCGCCTTGGCCTCGGGGATGGACTTCCTGGCGATGTCATCGTCGTCCATGAAGCGGATGAGGATGCAGTCCGGATCGTGGTACCGGGGCACGCCGGGGATGACCGTGACCAGCTTGACGTCGCTCTGGCGCGGGGCGGACGGCTCGTCCTCGTCGACGGCGGGGGTATCGGCCGGCTCGGCAGGCTGTGAGTCGGCCGCCGCGGCGACGTCTTCTGCCTGCGCGGCGTGGTCTTCGGCGTCAGCGTCGGGGGTCGTCGCGGTGGCGTCTGGCGAGGCGGCGTCGGGCTCGGCCGCCTTGGCCTCCTTCGACAGCGTCTTGGCGGGCTCCGTCTCAGCGGCGTCGGTGACGTCGGTGACCTCGGCCACGTCGGGCTCGGCGGCGTCGGGCTCGGCCGCCTCATCGGACTCGTCATCCTCGAGCCACGAGTAGCGAGTCGGCCAGTCATCGTCGTCGGTATCGACGGTGTCGACGGCCGGCGACGTCTTCGACGGCTCGGTCTCAGCAGGCTCGGCCTTGGGCGGCTCGGGCTTGGAAGGCTCGGGCTTGGAAGGCTCGGGCTTGGGCGGCTCGGGCTTGGCCGGGTTGGTGGTCGTCGGCGCGGACGCGTCGGCGACGGGCTGGTTCAGCCGGTCGAACCAGCTCGGCGTCGGCGGCTGGTCCGAACTCCCCCACCCGCGCGGGGAAGCGGCGGCCGGGGCGGGCGCGGACTGCGGTTC
>DATCGA010000165.1:0-5576 GCA_036509215.1 Trebonia sp. | reverse complement strand
CATCCCCGAGTCCTACGGCGGCGCCGGCGGCGACGCGCTCGCGGCGGCGCTCGTCATCGAGGAGGTCGCGCGCGCGTGCGCAACGTCATCGCTGATCCCGGCGGTGAACAAGCTCGGCACCATGCCGCTGCTGCTCGGCGCCTCGGAAGAGGTCAAGCAGCGTTACCTGCCGCCGGTGGCGCGGGGCGAGGCGATGTTCTCCTACGGCCTGTCGGAGCCGGAGGCGGGCTCGGACGCCGGGGCGATGCGGACCCGGGCCGTCCGGACGGACGGCGGGTACGTGCTCAACGGCGTGAAGCGGTGGATCACCAACGCGGGCGTGTCGAAGTACTACACGGTGATGGCGGTGACCGACCCGGACAAGGGCACCAACGGGATCTCCGCGTTCGTGGTCGAGGACGGAGATCCCGGCTTCACCCTCGGGGCGCCCGAGCACAAGCTCGGCATCAAGGGGTCGCCCACCCGTGAGCTCTACTTCGACAACTGCGAGATCCCGGCCGGCCGGCTGATCGGCGACGAGGGCCAGGGATTCAAGATCGCGCTGCGGACCCTGGACCACACCCGCGTCACCATCGCGGCCCAGGCCCTGGGCATCGCGCAGGGCGCGCTCGACTACGCGGTCGGCTACGTGAAGGAGCGCAAGCAGTTCGGCCGCGCCATCGCCGAGTTCCAGGGCCTCCAGTTCATGGTGGCCGACATGGCCATGAAGCTGGAGGGCGCCCGGCAGCTCACCTACGCCGCCGCCGCCCGCTCCGAGCGCGCGATGCAGGGCGAGAAGGTGGACGACCTGACCTTCTTCTCGTCGGCCTGCAAGTGCCTGGCCTCAGACGTCGCGATGTCGGTGACGACCGACGCGGTCCAGCTCCTCGGCGGCTACGGCTACGTGAACGACTACCCGGTCGAGCGGATGATGCGCGACGCCAAGATCACCCAGATCTACGAGGGCACCAACCAGGTCCAGCGGATGGTCATGGCCCGGCAGGTGCTCAAGGGGTGGTGAACGGCCTCTGACCTGGGATTTCTTGCGTCTTCGTCGCGGAAACGGGCCGTCTGACACTGGGTCGGGCGGCCTATTCTGTTGTCCGGTTTACCCGATTGATGCCGGTTGTATCCCGTCGTTTCCGGACCGCGTGCTGAGTTGGTGCTGATACCGACGCGGATAGGTCTAGACCAATCACGTGGTGATTGAATCGACGCTACGGCGGTCATCGTGCCCGCTTTGCGGCGACGCGCGGGCGCACGGACCCAGCAATCCGGGGCTTGTCAAAAACGGCCCGTCCGGCGCCGGATGCGGGGGGCATTCGCCTGGAACCGCGCGGTCTCGTATGGCCGGCGCCGCCCGGGGCTCACTAGACCAATGGTCTAGACCTTCCTCCCGGACACCGGGAGCGCACCCGGAGTCCCTATACCGATGCCGTCACGCAGCGCGAGACCTGCTGGTCATCGGTACTCGTGCGATGACCAGCCGCTGATGCCGCAGGCCAGGCACACCGGTTATCTGCCGTGGATGCGAAGGGCAGCGGCGTGGCGTTCCCGGGCGGCGGCGCCACCGATGCGTCTCCGCTCGGAGCGGCGAGTCCGCTGGGCACTCCGTTTGCAGGCAGTGCCCGGAACGTCATAGCGCTCGCGCGTCACGCCCTTGCCGCCCGAGCATGTCGACTGATTGCGTCCAGGCGTACGCGCTTCAGGCAGCGGCTGCAGGGCTCCGCGGAGACGGCGGCTGCACGCGGCGGATATTGCCCATGCCCGGCAAGCCGGGGCGGGGTCGGCCACAGCCGGGCCGGATGCCCGGGGCCGGCGGGATTCCGGCGCCGGGAACGGTCGCGCCCGCACGGGGGCTGTGGGCCCGGGACCGCCTACGGTCGGGTGGGGCGGGAACGGGTCGCAGGGATCAGCACCGGGACGGCCGGTCCGGGACGGCCGCGGATAATTCGGGTAGCGCGCCTCTCCGACCTTCCGGAGAGGTCACTGGAGTCCAAGGTCGTTGCGCATTGCCTCGACGGCGCGCCTGCGGTGGGAGACCTTGTCCTTCTCCTCGCCGGTCATCTCCGCCCAGGTGCGATGGCCGGTGTCGCCGTCGGGGACGAAGACGGGGGTCGTAGCCGAAGCCGGAGGTGCCGCGCGGCTCGGTGGCGAGCGTGCCGTCCATGGTCCCCTGGAATACCCGGGCTCCGGTCGCGTCGGCGTAACCGAGCGCGGAAGTGGCTGTCGCCCGGCGGTCGGTGATTCCCGCGGCCATGTCCAGGATGCCTTGCAGGCCGACTGTGTCGAGGAACCAGGCGACGAGGGCGCCGGGCAGTCCGTTCCACGCGTGGACAGCAAGGCCCGTGTCGTCCACGAGGACCGGCTGGCCGAGCTGAGCATAGGCGTCGGCGGGCTTTGCAGGCCGCGACGCGGGCGACGTCAAGGGACTTGACCTCGGCCAGCTCTGCCTTGGCCGGGGTGACGTCGATGCCGAGCATGGCGGCGTACTCGGCGTACTCGGCGTACTCGGCGGCCTTGCCGGCGTTCCGGGACGAAATAGCGCCCGGCGGGGCATGCCCCGCCGGGCGCTAGCCACGTCGACCCATTCCGATCAGATCGAATGCGTTCCGCTCTTCTTACTTGGTGAGCGTGACGTCGGCGATCTGGCCGTTGAAGTAGGTCATGTAGCCCTGGGCGCCGTCCTTGTTCTCGTAGATCTCGTCGGGCCAGGATCCGCCTAGGCTCCCGGCCCCGACGTCCAGATAGGTGCTGCTGAGATCCACTGTTCCGGAGATGGTCTTGGTGGCCCCGTCCAGTGTGAGGGTCTGGGTGCTGCCGTTGGCGGCGAGCGTGGCGTGGTGCCACAGGGCGTTGTTGACGGTGGTGTTGCACTGGGTGGCGGCGATGTTGTTGATCCACCACTGGAAGCAGAGCTTGCCGTCGTTCCCCACGTACAGGACCGGGTTGAACCCGCCGCTGACGGCCGCTCCGGTCGCCGTGCCGGCCGGGATCGCCTGGCCCTGGCGGGAGACCAGGACCTCGTTGGTGCGGGTGGTCTTGAACCAGAGCGAGACGGTGGCGGCGGTGCCGTTGTTGGGGATGGGGTTGGTGGCCGGGTTGAAGTAGGAGGCGGTGGTGTCGAAGACCTCGCCGAACGTGTCGTCGTCGGCCCAGCTGTACCCGGTGCCGGTGCCGGTGCCGGTGACGGAGTCGCTGACGCCGGCGACGCTGTCGGTGACGGCGGCGGGGCTGTCGCCGGCGTTGGCGGCGCCGTCGTCGAGCGTCCAGGAATCGTCGGGGTAGGCCAGGGCGGAGCCGCTGCCTTCTGCGGCAGCGGACGGCGTGCCGCCGATGCCGCTGATGGCGTAGGCGGTGGCGTTGCTGCCGGAGGCGGTCCAGATCTCGGGGGTTCCCGATCCGGCGCCGTTGCTGCCGCTGTTGACGTCGGCCGAGTCGAGCTTGGGCGGTGTGGTCGACCAGGAGGACGGGGTGCCGGTGACCGCCGCGCTCCAGGTGCCGGGCATGCCCGGCAGCAGGCAGGCGGGGGTGGTGAAGGTAGCCGAGGTGCAGCCGGAACCGGTCGACACGAACAGCTTCCCGGCGTCGGCAGTGCCTGCGGTGTCGTCCAGCGCGAACAGGGCGATGTCGCTCGGATCGCCGTTGGGGTTGGCGGCGTCGGGGAGTTCGACGGTGGCGAGGGTGTAGTCCTGCCAGTCGTCGGTCCCGTCCGGGGACGCGGCGGAGAGCACGCCGTGCGCGGGGTCGAGGCCGTAGCCGCCGGTCGCGATGGCGGTGAACAGGTCCAGCTCGTAATCGCCGGCGCTGTTGGGGCCGAAGATCCCGATCAGGTCGCCGTTGTCAGTGCTGGCGTTGGCGCCGTCGTTGGTGTCCGTGCCTTCCAGGCTGGCGTTGCCCGCGTAGACCACGTCCGCCAGCGGGGGACAGGCGCTAGCCCAGTTCGGGTCGCAGAAGTCTTGAAGGTCCTGTTCGATCTCCCAGGTGTTGCCTGATGTCGGGTCGATGTAGTTGCTCTCGTTGTTCGGGTTGGGGGGGACGGCCGAGCCGGTGCCGCCGATGATGACCCCGGTGCCGGGGGTGACGGTGGTGCTGGCGGTCGTGTAGTAGGCCAGGATGTCCTGGACGTTGTTGCTGGTCAGGTCGCCCTGCACGACCTGGGTGTGGTTCCAGTCGGTCGGACCGTCGGTGCCGGGGCTCTGTTCGGTGCCGAGGCCGCCTATGTCGGTCGCCGCCCCGACCGCGCCGGTGCCGGTCCCGGGGGACAGCCAGAGGCTGGCGTCGGCGCCGGCGGTGTTGGTGGTGAGCAGGTCGGGGTAGTTTCCGTCGCTGAAGTAGCCGTCGGCGACCGGGGTCGTCGGGGGGGTGGAGGTGACCACGTTCACCGTCGCCGGGGATGCGTTCCCGGCGGCGTTGGTGCCGCTGACGCTGAAGTCGAACGGCCCTACGACTGGCACTGTGATCGCGCTGCCGGTACCGGTTGAGGGCTGGATGTAGCTGGTGCCGGAGTTGGCGGCTACGGTGACCGGGGCGCGGTCGCCGATCTGGTACGTGTATTTGGTCGGGCACGGGTTGGGGGTGGCGGTGCAGCTGGAGCCGGGGCTGAACGTCAGCCCGGTGAGTTGGGCGCCGAGTGTCGTGACGGCGGGCTGGGGGAGGCCACTGACCTGGGGGCTTGCCGGAAAGGTCAGGTCAACGTCGATGTAGCAGGTCGAAGACTTGGCTTCGCCGAAGGCGTCTGTGGTCACGGCGGTGATCTTGTAGGTGCCGCTGGGGAGCTGGCCGCGTTTGATGGTGCCGAGCGGCTGCGCGGTCACGCCGGCGCCGGGTCCGTAGGTCCACGGTCCTTCGACGGTGGCGCCGCTGCTGTTGTTGTAGACGGTGGTCTTGGTAGTCATTGCGGTGTCGCCGTCACCATCGGAGATCGTGCCGTCGATTGTGATGTCGTTGTCGCCGATGGGGTTGGCGTCGGCCGCCGGAGCGGAGGGCTGGCAGACCCCGCCGGGGTTGATGGTCAGTTTCGGCGCGGCGGGCGGGTAGTGATACGTGAACGACAGGCTGATGTCGGCCGCGGTGTCCTGGAAGTACCGCCACTGCAGCCACGCGGAGCCGTCCGTGGTGGACTCGTCGGCGGCCCTCAGGCCGAGGGTGATGTTCGCCCAGCGGTCGTTGATCGCGGAGGTCAGCGTGCTGGCCAGGCTGCCGGCTGAGGTTCCGCCGGTCGCGGAGCTGCCGTCCCCGAATTTGACGTCGTTGGCGCTTGACGGGCAGCTTGAGGAGGAGCCGTAGCCGGCGATAGTCTCCTGCTCTATGTCCCTGCTCCAGCTGCTGCCGTTGGACCAGTCGGTCGCGGAGCTGATCGCCCCGGTCAGCCACAGCTGCAGCGGTTCCGCGGCGCAGTTGGCGGACGACCAGAGGTCGTCGACGTAGGCGTCGGCTGAGGTGACCGTGGTGTCGTTGGGCTCGCTGGGCAGGTTGAATCGGAGCATCGACCGGGTGACGCCGATGCCGTTGCACCCGCTCATGTTGTTGGGGTCGCAGTAGCCGACCTCGAGGTAGGGGGCGCCGGACTGGTCCCAGCCGGTCGTGGTGGGGTA
>DATCGA010000164.1:0-2832 GCA_036509215.1 Trebonia sp. | reverse complement strand
GCAGGCGCAGGCGCAGGCGCAGGCGCGGGCACCGGAGGAGGGACTCGGATGCTGCCGGTCTCCTTGATCTTCAGCAGTGGCGTGGCCAGCGGCGTCAACTGCTACGCGGTGGTGCTCGTGCTCGGCCTGGTCGGCCGGTTCGGGCACATCGCCTCGATCCCGTCGGTCCTTGAGCGCCCGTCGGTGCTTGCGGCGGCGGCGGTGCTGTACTTCGGCCAGTTCGTGGTGGGCAAGATTCCGATGCTGGACTCGGTCTGGGATGTGGCGCACACGGCCCTGCGGCCGGTCGTCGGCGGGGCGATCGCCGTCGTCATGGCCCAGCAGGCGCACGCGAGCCCGACCGCGACGATCGCGGCGGCCGCGCTCGGCGGCGGGTCGGCGCTCGCCTCCCATCTGGTCAAGACCGGACTGCGGGTGGGCGTCAACGCCAGCCCGGAGCCGTTCAGCAACATCATCGCCAGCCTGTCGGAGGATCTGGGCGTGGCCGGCCTGGTCTCGCTCGCGGTGTTCCACCCGGTCGCCGCGGCCGTCGTCGCGGCGGTGGCGCTGGCCGTCGGCATCGCCTTGTTCGCGCTGCTGGCGTCGTGGATCCGCCATGGCAGGCAGCGCCGCCGCGATGCCCGGCTTCGACGGCGGTCATCCGGCGTTGTCGACGTCGGAGCCCCGTCGCCGCGGCGCTAGCCGGCCCGGGGGCGGCGACCGGGGCCGGTCAGACGGCGGGCGGGGCGGCGGGCGCTGCTCGAGCGCCTGCAACGCCAGCCGGACGGCGGTGTCGAGCTGCGGATCGCGGCCGGCGGCCCAGTCGTGCGGCGCGATGGCCACCTCGACGTCCGGCTCCACGCCGTGGTTGTCAAGCGCCAGGCCGACGCCGTCGAACCACCAGGCGTACTTCGGCTGCGCCACCAGGGTCCCGTCGACCAGCCGGTACTTGAGGTCAACGCCGCGCGAGCCGCCCCAGGTGCGGGTGCCGACCACGGTCGCGATGCGGTACGACTTCAGCGCCTGGATCACGAGGTCGCCGCCGGAACTCGCGTAGCCGTTCGTGATCGCCACGATCGGCCCCCGCGGCGCCTCGGCCGGGTAGGTCAGCGGCTCCTCGTAGCGGGAGAAGTTCCAGCCGATGATGCGCCGGGCGAGCTTCTCCGCCACCAGCTGCCCGGCGTCGCCGCCCTGGGTGTCCCGCAGATCCACGATCAGGCCGTCCCGCCGGAACTCGGTGTAGAGGTCCCGGTGGAAGTCCGCCCAGCCGCGCGTCATCATGTCCGGGATCTTCAGGTAGCCGAGCCGCCCGTCGGAGGCCCGGCCGACCGCGGCCCGCTGCCGGGCGACCAGATCGTAGTAGCGGGCCGCGTGCTCGCTCGCCAGCGGAACCACGACCGCCCGCCGGGCCGCCCCGTCGCGCTCGATGGTCAGCTCGACCGGCTGGTCGGCCTTCCCCGCCAGCAGCGCGTTCGGGCCGAGGTCGGGGTCCACCGGCCGGCCGTCGACCGCGACGATGAGATCGCCCGGCGCCGCCCCGACGCCGGGCGCGGCCAGCGGGGAGCGCGCGCCGATCACCGACGACTCGCCGGGCAGGACCCGCGCGATCCGCCAGGCCCTGTCCCCGGTCGGCTCCAGGTCCGCCCCGAGCAGGCCCTGAGCCAGCGCCGGGTCGGCCGCCCCGGCCGGCGGCAGCACCCCGGCGTGCGAGGTGCCGATCTCGCCCTGCAGCTCCCACAGCAGATCGCGCAGGTCGTCGGCGGAGCCGATGCGGTCGAGCAGCGGCCGGTGGCGGTCGCGCATGGCGGCCCAGTCCACCCCGTCCATGTCGGCCCGCCAGAAGTTGTCCCGCATCAGCCGCCACGTCTCGTCGTACATCTGGGTCCAGTCGGCCGGCGGCTCGACCGTCACCTGGATCCGGTCAAGATCGACCCGGACTGCGTCGCCGGGGCCGGTCGGCTTGATCTCCAGCGACCCCCCGCTGCGGTAGGCCAGCCGGGTCCCGTCGGCGGAGGCCGCGTAGTCGTCCGGGCCCTCGACCTCGACCGAGCGCCTGCGCTCAGCCAGGTCATAGCGGACCAGCCGGGCCTCGGGGTGCTCGCCGGCCGCGCCGGCCGCGCCGGTCGCGGCCTCGCCGAGTTCCCCGGCGAGCGGCAGGTCCAGCCAGGCCACGCCGCCGGCGACGGCCCTGAGCTGGTCGTAGCGTCCGGCCACGACCGGGAACGGCACGATCCGCTCGGCCAGCCCGGTGACGTCGAGCCCGGCGGCGGCCGGAAGATCCCCTGGACCTTCCGGTTCGGCCGGGCGGCCGGCCAGCTCGGGGCCGAACGGCGGCGGCGTCGCGGCCCTCAGCGTCACCAGGTACGGCCGGACCCCGGGCAGGAACCCGAGATCCCAGTAGTGCGCGTCGAAGACCGGGTCGAAGGTCCGGTTCGACAGGAACGCCAGGTACCTGCCGTCCAGGGTGAACGCCGGCCAGGTGTCGTCGAACCGGGTCGGGGTCACGTCGGTCACGGCGCCGTCGGCCAGCCGGGCGAGCCGGATCTGGGAGGCGCCGCGCTCCGGCCGCCACGGCTGCGACCAGGCCAGCAGCGTCGAGTCGGGCGAGAACGCCAGCCCCGCGACCTCGGCGTTGGCGCTGCGCGCGATCTCGGTGATGACCGGCTCGCCGTCCAGCGCCACCGTCAGCAGGCGGCCGTCGGCGCAGGCGACGGCGGCGGTTTGCCCGTCCGGCGCCACCGCCAGCTCGAGGATCCGGCCGAACTCGCCGTGCCCGATGCGCCTCGCGGCCGAGCCATCGGCGGCGATGACGTCGAGACCGTCTTCGCCGCCGTCGTCGGACGCGCAGGCGAC
>DATCGA010000163.1:0-22089 GCA_036509215.1 Trebonia sp. | reverse complement strand
TCCCGGCCACCCGCCGCTCACCGGCCACGCTCCACACGCCGGTAACCCAACGTAGCCTCGAAGCAGAAGTTGCCTTTTGCGTTGGGGGCGTGATTTCACCCGTCATGTGCAACGTCTACCTGCACCGGCTGGACCGGGAATGGGACGACCGCGACGGGGCCCTGTGCCGTTATGCCGACGACCTGGTCGTGATGTGCTGGTCCCGCAGCCAGGCCGAGGCCGCCCTGGAGCGGCTCACGGACCTGCTGGCCGGTCTCGGCCTTGAGCCGAAGGCGGCCAAGACCCGCATCGTGCACCTGGAGGAGGAGGGCGGGGGCTTTGACTTCCTCGGCTTCCACCACCGGCTGGTGCGCTCGCGGGGGCTGAACGGGAAGCGACGGGTGCTGTTCCTGGCCAGATGGCCTGCGGACAAGGCGATGCAGCACGCCCGCGACCGGATCAGGGCACTGACCGGCCGCCGCAGGCTCCTGCTGCCGCCGGAGGCGATCGCGCGGGACGTGAGCATGTTCCTGCGCGGCTGGGCCGGGTACTTCAGGTACGGCCACTCGGCTCGCCGCCTCAGCAAGATCAGGCAGTACGCGCGGATGCGCATCGTGCTGTTCATCAGCAAGAAGCACCGCCGCAGCCGCCATTTCGGCTGGCAGGTGATGCTCAACGCGTCGCCGCGCGAATTCGGCCTGGTCAGCTTGTATGGGACCACCGTCGCTCCCAGGGCCGGAAAGCCCTGGCGGGGAAGACCGAATGCCGGCGGTGAACGGCGTCGGTGAGCCGTGTGCGGGAGAACCGCACGCACGGTTCGAGGTGGCGGGGACTGGAAACGGAGCAGACCTGGCCAAGGACACTGGGGTGGCGCAACCGACCGGGAAACCGGCGGCCACGAAGGCCTCAGGCCCTAAAGCCAGCGAGCCACCGCGCCAGTCCCCGACCCTACAACTTGTTTGTAGTCACCTGGTCTCTTTAGGTGATGATATCGTTGTCGTCTCGTGGTAACGGCAGTGCGGTCACGGGGCCGCGGTTCGCTGGAGGGAACGGCGGAGCCCCTGGTAGATGAGCTAATCGACCAAAACTCGCATCATCATCATCATCATCATCACCACCAGGGGCTCCGATGCTTTTCTACCGTGCCGCGCTGCCGTTGTCGTCCCGGACGCTGAACTACGCGGCGGGGATCATCCGCCGGCACCTGAAGGCCATCGGGTCGCGGTGGCGGAGGCTGAGCCTCGGCCAGGAGGCCCTGCTGGTGCTGGCGCACCTGCGCAAGGGGGAGACGTTCGCGCAGCTCGCGGCCGGGTTCGGGATCGGGCGGACCACCGCTTGGCGGTACGTGAACGAGACCGCTGAACTGCTCGCCGCCCGCGCGCCGAAGCTCCGGAAGGCGGTCCGGGACGCTAAAAGGGCAGGTCACGCCTACGTCATCCTCGACGGGACGCTCATCCCGGTCGACCGGGTCGCCGCAGACAGGCCGTTCTACTCGGGCAAGCACAAGAAGCACGGGAGGAACCTGCAGGTCATCGCCTCGCCCGACGGGGACGTCCTGTGGGTCTCCGGCGCGCTGCCCGGGTCCGTCCACGATAAAAAGGCCGAGTGGATCTGGGGCGTGCTCGACGAGCTGGAGAAAGCCGGGCTGGTCACCCTCGCCGACAAGGGCTATCAGGGCAGCACCTGGGCGAAGGTCCCGTACAAAGGCAGGAACAAGCCGGGACCGCAGAAAGAGGCCAACAAAGCCCACGCCAAGCTCCGCGCCCTCGGCGAAAGGGCAAACGCACAGCTCAAAGTATGGAAGATCCTCAGTAAGCTCCGCTGCTGCCCGTGGCGCGCCGGGACATTCGCGAAGGCCATCCACGTATTGCAGCTCTGCGGGGCATAACCAGGTTGGAATCAGCTCATTATACATGATCAAACGCCGCATGAGTGAGCAGGCCGCACGCAACACCCTTAGCTGGGCGGCATCGTGGTATAGCGCCCCCAATGGAACACAATGACGGTAAAACTGAAAAAGCTTTAATGACAGATTTCGACATTAATGACAATGGGCAACGGGAGTCGCGGACGGCTTGGCTGAGCCGACCAGAGGCGGGGTCAGCCCAGCCGGGGACCGCGTCGGCGACACGCGAGCCAACGCGCGCGCCCCGCCCCGCCCCGCCCCGGCCAGGGCGCCAGCCGCTGGCGTCGAGGACGAGAACCCGGTCAGCCCGGGACGGGCAACCACCCGTCCCGGGCTGACCAGCCGGGTAATCACCCGACCGCGAGCTTCGCGAACCTCAGCTCAGCGCGTCCGTCGGGGCGTTGTCCTGCGGCTCGTTCGCCGCCCCGTCCGCTACCGGGGCCTCCGGGGCATCCCAGCGCCGCCAGATGAGACGGTGCACCGGGATGAGGCGCGGGATGTCGCGCAGCCCCGGGATGAACGGGATGCAGAGCAGCAAGATGGTGCCCACGCCGGTCATGTAGATCGCGATCATGTCGATGTTGGCCGAGTTGGTCCATCCCGGAACCTGGTACCACAGCGTGTACAGCCACAGCCACGGCTGGCCCGGGTAGCTGCCGGTCTCGTTCATCACGCCCCACTGGCTGCCGGTCAGGTGCATCGCCTGGGCCTGGTCCACGAAGTAGGAGCCGTCCTCGATGAACAGCAGCGGCTTGGTGAAGTTGGTGCCGTAGAACGGCTGCTGTGACAGCAGATCGGTGTCAAGCGCGCCACTGCGCGCGAGGGCCAGTTCGCTGGCCATCATGACCGGGACCGGGCCGTCGTTCGCCGCGGGCACGACCGGGTTCCCGTTGACGAACGTGACCTTCGCCTCCGCCGTCGCGTAGGCGTTGGCCCACGCCAGCTGCTGGGCGGGCGACGCCGCCCGGTAGGCGGCGAGCGGGGCGGCGACGGCCGGGTCGGTCTGCGCGAGGGTCGTCAGCGGTCCGAGGACGAAGTCCTGCGCCGCGTCGACCGGCTGGGTGACCCCGGGGATATTGGCCGGGGCGAACAGCAGCGACTGGGGGGTGCCGTTCTGGTTGTAGGGGGGCCCGTAGGTGGCGGTCTCGCTGGTGCCGTTCAGCTCCGTCGCGGCCGTGCCCAGGAAGTCGGCGGGCGCGACCCTGGCCCACGTCGCGACCGTGATCGAGGGCACGTCGGGGGAGGACAGCAGTCCGGCCAGGCCGAAGGTCAGCGCCAGGACGACGGCCGAGGCGATCGTCCCCTCCTTCAGGATGTCGTAGCGCCGGTTCGGGCCGCGCCACGGCGCCGCGTCGGCCAGCGCGATGGCGCGCCGCCTGAGCCGCCTGCTGCCGGTGACCGCGGGGTGCGCGTCGATTGGGTGCGAGACGCCCCGCACCCGGACCAGCAGCACGTGCGCGCCCACGATCGCGACCAGGACGATCGGGATGAGGACGATGTGCCACATCAGCATCTGGCCGAAGTTCATCACGTTGAAGAACGCGCCGACCCCGACCGAGTTGAACGCGTCCTTGCCGCTGGTGGAGATCCACTGCGAATCGAAGTTCTGCTGCGACACGTAACCGGTGAAGCACTCCACAATTGACGCCGCGAACGCGATCACGCCGGTGATCCAGGTCATCGTGCGGCGTCCCCGCCAGGCCGCCATCCAGAACTTTGCCCACAGGTGGATGACCAGCAGGGCCATGAACAGCTCGACGCTCCACAGGTGCAGGCTGTTGAAGAAGTGCCCGACTGCGTTGTAATGCCACCAGTCGGGACCGCCTAGCGCCAGCGCGAACCCGGAGGCGATGACCACCCCGAACGCGGCCAGGGAGCCGACGCCGAACACGTACGCCCACGACGCGACGTAGGCCGGCTGGCTGTCGGGCAGCAGCTTCCCTGGCGGCAGGACCTTGAGCACGCCGCGTCGCACCCGTGAGGTCCACATGCGGGCGGTAGCGTCATCGACCGGATCGAGGGCATCGTCGGCCAGGCCGGTGGGCGTCGCTGAAGCCGAGTCATCCTGGTGCCCCTGCGGGAACGGGAGCAGCAGCGCCGCCCCGAAGATGGCGACCATCACCGCGATCAGGACGAGGTTGGCCACTGAGATATCAAAAATCGACCAATGCACGAAGGAGCCTGGAGAATTCACTGTTACCACCAATATGTGGGCGGTTTATGGCTGGGACCTTGCTTGTTTCCACTCGGTGCTGGCGTACGCGACGCCGCCAAGGTCCGGAGCGACCGGGAATCGTAGTTGGGCATTTCGCGATAATGCCCGCAACCTTCCCGCACCTGAAGGTTAGGCCCGCGTGGTTAGGACCACAAGAACCCGAAGGTCCCCTCGGGCCCGGGACTTAGGTCCCTGGATCGTTGCCCGCGGTCAGCCCGCGTCCGCTGGTCGTCCGCTCCCGAGAGGGTGAGCCGCAGTCGTGGCGTAGCGCCAGCCGATGGCGGGCGCGTGGTCCGCGTCGTAGACCTCGGCCCGCCTGCCGGCGCCAGCTCCGCCACGGAAGTGGTGCCACTCGGTCCCGTGCCCGAGGAAGATCCCGACCGCGCCCCCGCAGGCCGTGCAGTGCGGTTCGGGGCCGTCGACGACGCTGCCGAAGGTCGGGGGCCGGTAGCCGGCCAGGAATGCGAGTGTCATCGCCATCTGCTCGATATCGAGCAGTCGCAGTCGGTCAAGCCGGGTTCGCCCCTCATCGTCGGTCTGCGTCCGGAATTGATCAACGGCCAGCGGGCTTTTCACACAAAAATTCTATCGACCAGAGCCCTCGTCGCAACGACCGACGCGCCGCCGTCGCCCCGTGTGTCGCCACCAATTTGCGACCGTCCCGCGACCAACTCGCGACCGTCCCGCAACCAGCCCGCGATCGTAATGCAACCAAACAGCGACCGAGTTGCCACTCTCCGTCACCACCACAAGCCCGGGGCCAAGTGATCCCGACCGCCAAAGCCTCGCCGCCCCCGGAACAAGCAGAAGCCCTCGCATCCAGGCTTTTTGGGGTAAGCTCACCGAGCATCCGGGCAGAACACGTGTTTTCCTGCCCGGAATCGGGCACAATCGAGCACGTAACACCAAAGTTGGTTAGCGCAGGCCCATCCAAGCTGGCTCAGGGGCAACGACTGGGGCCACCACGGGGACCGCAGGGACAACCAGATATGGCGCGCCCATGGACGAGAAGTACCCGCAGGACCTGATCAGCAACGTCGCCGCGAGCACCGGGCTCCCCGAGGCGACCGCGTCGCGGGTGGTCGCGGACGTCGCCGCCTACTACGGCGAGACCGTCGACGAGTTCGTCCGGCGACGTCACGCCGAGCTCCAGGGCGTGAGCAACAAGCGCAACGACGACATCTGGCCGCAGCTCGCGGCGGAGCTCCGAGGCCGCCGATTCAGGGCCGAAGAGCTGTCCGAGCGCCAGCTCCGCCGCATCGTTTACGGATAACAGCAAAAAGAGCCACACCACCAAGAAACGTCGCAACGGGCATTAGAGCCGCAAGAACCTAAAATTGGGCGAAGAAGGGACACGGTAACGTGTGCGGGATCGTCGGTTATGTCGGCAAACGGGATGTGACGCCAGTCCTCATCGAGGGGCTGCACCGGCTGGAGTACCGAGGCTACGACTCGGCCGGCCTGGCCGTCATCAGCAGGGGTAGACTCCAGGTCACCAAGACCGCGGGCCGCGTCCAGGACCTCCGCGACAAGCTCGCCGCCAGGCAAAACGCAACCACACCCAAGTCCACCATCGGCCTCGGCCACACCCGCTGGGCCACCCACGGTGAGCCGAACGAGACCAACGCGCACCCCCACACCGACGCGCACAACCGCATCGCGGTCGTCCACAACGGCATCATCGAGAACGCCGAGTTCCTCCGCGACCAGCTCCAGGCGAGCGGCGTGAAGCTGGTCAGCGACACCGACACCGAGGCGCTCGCGCACATGATCGCGGCCGAGCTCGCGGCCGACGAGACCGCCACCCTCGAGGGCGCGGTGGTCCGCACCCTCAAGCGGGTCGAGGGCGCCTACGGCCTCGTGGTGATGGACACCAAGCACCCCGACCAGCTCGTCGTCGCCCGCAACGGCTCCCCGCTGGTGCTCGGCCTGGGCGAGAACGAGATGTTCGCCGCGTCCGACGTCGCCGCCCTCGTCCGCTACACCCGTCAGGTGATCTACCTGGAGGACGGCGACGTGGCCACGATCAAGGCGACCAGCTATCACACGACCACCCTCACCGCCGGCCAGGACAGCGACAGCAACAGCGCCAGCAAGATCCCGACCACCGTCGACGCCGACGCCGACGACTACGAGCTCGGCCAGTTCAGCGACTACATGCGCAAGGAGATCCACGAGCAGCCGGACGCCATCCGCCGGGCGCTGCGCGGCCGCCTCGAGGAGCGCTTCGCGACGGCACGGCTGGGCGGCATCAACTTCGACGCCCGCGAGCTGAGGAACATCAAGAACGTCAAGTTCCTCGGCTGCGGATCGGCCTACTACGCGGGCCAGATGGGCGCCGCCCTGATCGAGGAGCTGGCCCGCATCCCGGCCGACGCCGAGCCCGCGAGCGAGTTCCGCTACCGGTCCCCGGTCGTCGACCCGGACACGCTCTACGTCGCCGTCTCCCAGTCCGGCGAGACCATCGACACGCTGATGGCGGTCCAGGAGCTGCGCCGCAAGGGCGGCCAGGTCATCGGCGCGGTCAACGTCGTCGGCTCGGCGATCGGCCGGGAGTGCGGGCACGGAATCTTCCTGCACGCCGGCCCCGAGGTCTCGGTCGCCTCGACCAAGGCGCTGACCAGCATGGCGGTCAACTTCGCGCTCCTCGCGCTGCTGCTCGGCCGGGTCCGCGACCTGTCCTCGGCCAGCGGCGAGCGGATCGTCAACGGCCTGCGCAACCTGCCCGCCCAGGTGTCCGAGATCCTGGCCGAGGAGGACCAGATCGAGACGATCGCGAACCGCTACGCCAACGCGGAGCACATGTTCTTCATCGGCCGGGTCCGCGGCTGGCCGGTCGCCCGCGAGGGGGCGCAGAAGCTCAAGGAGATCTCCTACGTGCACGCCGAGGCCTACCAGGCGGGCGAGCTCAAGCACGGGCCGCTGGCGCTCATCCAGTCCGACATGCCGAGCGTGGTGATCATCCCGTCCGACGACCTGATCGCCAAGAACATCTCCACGATCGAGCAGATCAAGGCCCGGGGCGGCCCGGTCATCGCGGTGACCAGCGCCGACATCCCCGACGGGCTGGCCGACGCCACCATCCGGGTGCCGCGGGCCGAGCCCGAGCTCGAGCCGATCCTGTTCAACATCCCGCTTCAGCTGCTCGCGTACCACGCCGCCGCGAAGCTCGGCCGGGACATCGACAAGCCGCGCAACCTCGCAAAAAGCGTCACCGTCGAATAGCCAAATTCAAAATCTTTATATCGAACGGACCGTTGCTTCGCCATTCCGCGAAGCGCGCCCGCAGTAGGTGATGGTCATTCGCGTCGTCCTGGTGACGCGAATGACCATCATTGACGCTGGATAATCGTCGCTAGTGGAAGATCGGGGGCTCAATCCCCATGGCGGTGCGCATCGCGTCGCCGATCTCGGCCGGGACCGGCTGCTCGCACCAGACGACCTTGCCCGCCTGCGAGCGGCGCGTGCCCCAGCGGGACGAAAGCTGCGAGACGACGTGCAGGCCGCGGCCGTTCTCGGCGTCCTTGTCGACCTGAAGGACCCGGGGCAGCGCCGGGGAGGTGTCGTGCACCTCGCACACCAGCGAGTCAGGCTCCAGGATGAGCTGCAGCATCGTCTCGTCGTGGGCGTACTTGATCGCGTTGGTGACCAGCTCCGAGACCAGCAGCTCGGTGACCGGGATGAGGTCCTCGAGGCCCCAGCGCTTGAGCGGGTCCCTGATCATCGAGCGGGCCTGCCGGACGGAAGAGAGCTCGGGCTCGAGCGGGAAGCTGATCCGGTGGTCTTCCGGTATCCGCCGCAGCTTGGCGATCAGCACCGCGATGTCGTCGCGCTTGGCGTCGGCGTAGACGCCGTCGAGGGCGGTCTTGCACAGGTCCTCGAGGTCCTTGTCCGGCGCGCCCTCGCCGAACGCGACCCGCAGCTTGTCGAGGCCCTCGCTGATGTCCCGGTCGCGCGACTCGACCAGGCCGTCGGTGTAGAGGACGAACAGTGACCCGTCCTCGATCTGGTGCCGGGTGGTCTCGACGATGCCGTCGTCGATGATGCCGAGCGGCGGGGACGGCTGGACCTCGAGGTAGTCGTTGGTGCCGTCCGGGTTCACCAGCAGCGGCGGCAGGTGGCCGGCCACGGCGAGCTCGATCTCGCCGGTGACCGCGTCGTAGACCGCGTAGGCGCAGGTGGCGAAGTGCGGCTCGCGCTCGCCGATGTTCTGCATGAGCTCGTCGAGCTGCTGCAGCGTCGCCGCCGGGGGCAGCTCGAGCATGGCCAGGGTCTGGATCGCGGTGCGCAGGCGGCCCATCGTGACCGCGGCGCGGACGCCGTGCCCGGCCACGTCGCCGATGACGAGCGCGACCCGCGCGCCGGGCAGCCTGATCGACTCGTACCAGTCGCCGCCGACCTCGACCAGCTCGGAGCCGGGCAGGTAGCGGTGCCGGACGTCGATCGAGGACGGGTAGGACAGGCCGGTCGGCAGCATCGCCCGCTGCAGCGTGAGCGCGGTCGCGTGCTCCCGGTTGTACCGGGTCGCGTGGTCGAAGAAGACCGCCTGGCGGGAGGCGAAGTCCATCGCCATTTCCATGTCGTACCGGTCGAACCGGCGGGTGCCGAGCTCCCGGAAGCAGCAGAACAGGCCGACCACGGTGCCCTTGGAGATGGCCGGGAGGACCAGCATCGAGGTGTCGGAGAGCAGCCCGCCGACCGGCTTGCGCCGCCACGCGCGGGCGAGCTTCCTGGCCGCCTCGGGGGTGATCGACCCCTCCAGGACCGGCTCGCCGGTGGCGATGCAGCGCGAGTAGGGGGAGTTGCCGGGGAAGCGGAGGATCTCGCCGACCGGGAACGCGGCCTGCCAGGCCGGGTTCTCCTTGTCGTGCTTGACGTGCAGCCGACGGAGCGGGACGTCAGCCTCGGGAACGTGCGCGGGGACCTCGTTGTCGCCGATCAGCGACTCGAGCACGAGCACCTCGGCGGCGGAGCAGAAGGCCGGCACCAGCTGCGCGGTCATCTTCTTGGCGAGGTCGCTGAAGTCGAGCGTGTCCTCGTCGGAGAGGGCCGAGTCGCGCAGCAGGACCTCGCGCATCAGGCCGGGCTCGATGAACCGCTCGCCCGACGGGATCGGGATCTGCAGGATCACCAGGGCGGCGACGTCGCTGCCGCCCGCCTGCATCGGCCGCGCGCTGACCACGGAGCTCGCGATGGTCCCGTCGGCCAGCGCGATCGAGAGCATGTCGTTCGCCTCGCGGTCGGCCTTGATCGCCTCAAGCAGCGAGAGCACCACCAGGATCGCGCCCTGGTCGGGGGAGACCGGCGGGCCGCCGCCCTTGGGCTGGGTGGCGGTGATGTCGGCGAGGTTAACTCCGAGCAGGTCATCGCTCGAACGTGCGAGAACTTTCGGAGCCGTGCGGTCATGTTGGACGATCCGGCCGGTGCGGTCGATGCCGAGGATAAGCGTCCGCACCGAGGGTGACGCGGTAGGGCTCACGGTCACCGGCGGTGCCTTTCGGCTCACCTTCTTGCCGGGTGTCACGGGCGACTCCTGGATGTTCGTACACGACGCGCTCTCGCCATTATGGGCCACCCAGTGGTGCATCTGAGAGCGCTTCCGATTCTTCCCCTTTGCCCATGTATGACCGATAATGTCATATTAACCAGGCTGATGGCGGGTCTTCTGGGGCACTGGGTGCCTAACGCGACACTGATTTTCGCTGCATATTCCTTACCAGAAGCTCGGGGGCTGGTATCTGAGCTCACTACTGGGACAGCGTGGTGTTCGTCGCCGCGGCGGTGGCGACGATGCCCTGGGCGGTGACGGTCACCGAGCGGACGACCAGGCCGGCCGGCAGCTTCGGGATGGTGAAGGTGTACGACGAGGCGATCGACGACCCGCCGATGAGCGATGCCAGGCCCGCCAGGCCGGTCAGGTTGCCGACGTCCACCTTGATCGTGTTGGGGGCGATCTGCTCGATCTTCCCGGTCGCGCCGCCGAGGGAGGAGTTGAACTTGATCGCGTCCGGCCCGTTGGCCGGGTCGGCGGTGACGGTCAGGCCCGGGATCGGGATCAGGTTGGTGACGGTGGCGAACGAGACCACCACGGTTCCGTTGATCTTGCTGATCGTCGCGCCGTTGAACGACGAGTTGGGGCGCACCCCGCTCGCGGTGGCGTGCAGGCTGCTGATCACGACGCCCTTGACCGTGAAGTTACTCGCGTTGATGTCGATCTGGCTGAGGTCGCGCGAGGCGACCTGGGTGAGGAACGGGAACCCCTCGATGCCGACTGATGGCTTGGTGCCGAGCCCGGAGGTGTCGATCTTGGTCGCGATCGCGTTCTCGGCGAAGGCCTTGGCCCCGAAGTCGATCCCGACCAGCACCACGATCAGCACCAGGAGCGCGATGAGCCAGCGTCGGCCGCGGTGCTTGCGCTTGCGCGGGCGCGACTGCCCGGCAGGCGGCTGCTGCTCGCGCTCCTGCCAGGCGGGCTGCTGCACGCTGCGCGCGGCCGTCTCCTCGTACCCGGGGGACTGCTGTCCGGCAGGCGGGTGCTGCCAGCCTGACGGCCGCACGCCGCGCGGGACCGTCTCGTCGGAACCGGGCTGCTGTCCGTAAGGAGGCTGCTGCCCCTGCTGGCCGCCGTAGCCGCCCTGCTGGCCGCCGTAGCCACCCCCTTGGCCGCCGTAGCCGCCTTGCTGGCCGCCGGACCCGCCCTGCTGCCCGCCGTACTGGCCCTGCCCGTCGTTCTGGCCGGGCTGCCCGCCGCGCGCGGGCGGCTGCTGCGGCCATCCGCCGTTCGGTTGGTACTCGCTCACCCGGGAGCTCCCCTCAGTGGACCGGCTCACCCTCGTTTATACCCAGCACCCGCGCGCAGGGTACCCCGCATTGCCACGGGTTTCCCGAGTTGCGCGATTTTGCCTGCCGTTTGACCGGTTGCGAACGTTTGCTGGATGGCATTCCGCCGGCCGCCCGCCTACTTGCTGAAGGTGGCGTTGGTGGCGGCGGCCGAGAGCGTGAGCCCCTGCCCGTTGAGCGTCAGCCCGGTGATCCGCAAGCTCGGCGGGACGCCGGCCGGCAGGGTGATCGTGAACGATGGGGCCGAGCCGAGCAGGGTGCCGACCAGCCCGCCGCTCGTCGGCAGTTCGACGGTGATCTTCTGCGGTCCGGTCTGCTTGACCTCCACCACCCCGCTCGCGGTCACCCCGAGCACGGTCCCGGTGAGCTTCAGCTTGTTCACGCCGTCGGGCACCGCCGTGAGCGAGGCGGCGTCCCCCAGTTCGCTCGAGATGCCGCCGGTCAGCGAGTTGAGCGAGACGAAGGCGGTCGCGGTGACCTGATCGATCGTGGCGCCGTTCCACGACGAGTTCAGGTGCATGCCAGTGATCGTCGCGTGCAGGGTGGAGATCGTCACCGGGCCCGCCGGGATGTTGCTGGCGCTGATGACGACCTTCTTGAAGTCCTTGTGGGCGACCTGGGTGAGGAACGGGAAGCCCTCGATGTCAACCGACGGCTTGACCGGGAACCCGTTGGCGGTGAACTGGTTGGCCATGTCGTTCTCGGCGATCGCCTGGCCCAGGAAGTTGCCGATCACCAGCACGATCGCGATCACCAGGAGAATGAAGAACGAGATGACCGAGCGGCGGACCGGCCGCCGCCGCCGACGCCGCTTGGGAGGCGGACCGTCCTGGGGCCGGTGGTCCTGAGGCCCATACCCTTGCGGACCGTAGCCTTGCGGACCGTAGCCCTGGGATCCGTAGCCCTGCTGGGCGCCGCCCCGATCCCAGTCCCCCTGGGGTCCGTAGCCCTGGGGCGCGTCCCCTCGCGGCGCGTAGCCCTGCTGGGCATTGCCCTGATCCCAATCGCCTTGGAATCCGTTGCCCTGCCCCCACCCGCCCTGCGGCCCGTAGTCGTGCGCGAGGTTGCCCTGCCCCCAGCCCCCTTGGGCCCCGTCGGCTTGGGCCCCGTCGGCTTGGGGTCCGTCGCCTTGGGATCCCGCGGCTTGGGGTCCGTCGCCTTGAGGTTCGTCGGCCGGGGCCAGGTCGCCTGCGGGTTCGTCGGCCGGGGCAGGGTCGCCTTCAGGCCCGTCGGCTGGGGCCCAGTCGCCTTGCGGCCCGTTGCCGTGCTCCCACCCGCCCTGCGAGGCGTTGCCGGGCGGAGCGGGAACGCTGGCCTGGCTCAGCACGGCCCGGGGGACAGTGGCCTGGGAAACGCCGCCCTCGGGAGCGTTGTCCTGCCCCGAGTCGCTTTTCTGAACGCTTTCCTGCGCAGCGTCACCATGGTCCGCGTCGATCTGCGCAGCATCACTCTGGTCCGCGTCATCCTGCGCAGCGTCACCCGGGCCCGAGTCGTCCTGCGCAGCGTCGCGGCGGTCCGCGTCGTCCTTCACATCGTCACCCAGGCCCGCGTCATCCTCCGCCGCATCGCCCGGGTCCGCGTCCTCCTGCGCAGCATCGCCTGGGTTCGCGTGGCCCTGGTCCGCGTCATCCCGCGCAGCGTCGTCCTGGACCGCATCGTCCTGGGCCGGGTCGCCCTGGCTTTCGCTGCCGGGGTCCTCGCTGTCCGGGTCCATCAGCGACGTCGATGGGGGCGTCATCGGCTGGGTTGGTTCGTAGCTCATGGTGGCTCCCCCGTCGGGCCGGCGGCTGTCGCCGAATATAAAGATCGACAGATGTCGACGTTGTACGTAGAAAGGTCGCACTGTAGTTATAGTTCACCAGATTCCGGATTACACCTCTGAGCCCTAGACTCTTGACCAGGTGGGTATGACGATCCGGGGGCCTGGCGATCGATCGTGAGGGGAATTCAGCAGTGGGGATTCAAATGGCGCATAGCTCGCGTAGCGCACCTCCGCTGCTAGTTCGCACGGTGCGCTCCACGCACCGGCTCGAGGGGGGCACCGAGTACCACATCGGCCGCGACGAACGCGCCGACATCCCGGTGACCGACCCGCGGGTCTCCTGGGACCACGCGGTGCTCTACGTGTCCGACGGGACCTGGGTGATCGAGGACAAGGGCAGCAGGAACGGCACCTACGCGGGCTCCGAGCGGGTCTCCCGACTCAACATCGACGGCCCGTGCGTGATCCACGTCGGCAACCCCGAGGACGGGCCGGTGCTCCGGTTCGAGCTCGAGCAGGTCGCCGAGGCGCCGGCGACCGCGCCGCCCCCGCCGCCCCCGCCGCCCGCGCAGTCGGCCGGGTCGCCGCCGTTCAACGGCTGGGGCCAGGCCGACCCGCACGCGTCGCTGCCCGGCGTCGACCGCGAGCCCACCTCGCGCATCCAGTTGCAGGCGGCGCGGGTGGTGAAGATCGGCCGCCGCCCGGACAACGACATCGTGGTGCAGGACCTCGGCGTCTCCAAGGCGCACGCCGAGCTGAAGATGTCACCGACCGGCCGGTACCAGATCTTCGACCTCGGCAGCCACAACGGCACCTACGTCAACGGCCAGCGGGTGAACCAGGCCGAGCTGACCGAGGACGACATCGTCTCGATCGGCCACGCCACCTTCCGGCTGGCTGGCGGCGTGCTGACCGAGTACATCGACGAGGGCAACGTCCCCTTCGAGGCCCAGGATCTCCGGGTCTCGGTGGGCGACGGCGGCAAGCAGAAGGTGCTGCTCGACGGCGTCACATTCCCGCTCGCCGAGCGTTCGATGATGGCGGTCATCGGCCCGGCCGGGGCGGGCAAGTCCACCCTGCTCAACGCGCTGACCGGCAAGCGCCAGGCCACCACCGGCAGCGTCTACTACGACTTCCGCGACCTCTACTCGAACTACGACGAGCTCAAGCACCGGATCGGGCTGGTGCCGCAGGAGTCGGTCACCCACGACCAGCTCACCGCCAAGTCGGCCCTCGGCTACGCGGCCGAGCTCAGGTTCCCGCCCGACATCACCGAGACCGACCGGAACCAGCGGGTCGACGAGGTGCTGGGCGAGCTCGAGATGACCCAGCACGCGAACACCAGGATCTTGCGGCTGTCCGGCGGGCAGAAGAAGCGCGTCAACATCGGCCTCGAGCTGCTGACCAAGCCGAGCCTGCTGTTCCTGGACGAGCCGACCTCGCCGCTCGATCCGCACCTCAAGCGCGAGCTCTTCGGCCAGATGAAGAAGATGACCGAGAACGGCCAGTCGGTCGTGGTGATCACCCACGACGTCGAGTCGAAGCTGATCGACCAGTGCGACCGGCTGATCGTGCTTGCGCCCGGCGGCCGGATGGCCTACTTCGGCCCGCCCGCCGAGGGACTGAAGTACTTCGCCGCCGGCGACTGGGCCGACGTCTTCCAGTCCTTCGCCGACGACCCGGCGGCGGACTGGTCGGGCCAGTTCAGGAACTCGCCCGAGTTCGGGAAGTACGTGGCGAACCGGATGTCGGTCAACCAGGCGCAGCAGCAGCGGCAGGCCCGGCCGCCCGACGACGAGGCCAAGCCGAAGCAGCGCGGCAGCCTCACCCAGGTGTTCACGATGGCCCGCCGCTACGCGCGGGTGCTGTCGGTGGACCGCGGCTACACGATCTTCGCGGTGGCGCTGCCGATCATCCTCGGCGCGCTGCTGCGGATCATCCCGTCCTCATACGGCCTCGGCGGCCCGCCGGGGAAGAACCAGGGCGCCCAGACGCTGCTGCTGATCCTGGTCATGGCGGCCTGCCTGTCCGGCACCGCGAACTCGATCCGCGAGGTCGTCAAGGAACGCGAGATCTACGAGCGAGAACGGATGGCGGGGCTGTCGGCGGGGGCCTACCTGATGTCCAAGGTGCTGGTCCTCGGCGTCGTCAGCGTGGTGCAGGCGCTGATCATCGTTGTCATCGGGCTGGCCGGCACGGAGATGCCGGCCAAGGCCGCGCTGATACCGGGGCCGCCGATCATCGAGATAGCGGTGGCGACCGCGGTCCTGTGCGTGGTGTCGATGCTGCTCGGCCTGCTGATCTCCACGCTGGTGACCAAGAGCGATCAGACCATGCCGGCTCTGGTGGTGGTCACGATGATCGAGGTCGTGCTCTCCGGCGGCGTGTTCGCGCTCGGCGCCGGGGCCGAGGCGTACGTGTCGATGATCGCGCCGGCCCGGTGGGGCCTGGCCGCCATCGCCTCGACCATCAACCTGAACGTGATCACCCCGGCCAACCCGCTGGCGCCGGTCAAGCCGGACGCGCTGTGGGCGCACAGCGCGGCCCAGTGGGGTACCGACATGGGCATCCTGGTGCTGATCGGCCTGATCTGCCTGTGCATCGCCGGCTTCCGGCTCGGCCGGATCGGGCCGCGACGGAGGAAGTCCGCCGCCGGATAGAGAGGCGGGCCTCCCAGAGTCGCCCGGGTCCGTTCGGAGGAAACCTGATTTTTGTTCTCACTGGGAACAAGTCCGGATCAGGCGCACTTGAGTAGTTCGTGAAGTTTGCACTCCCGGGCCGGGCTGCCAACCAGAAGGTGATCGTCAGCGCGGTGTTCGTCGCGGCGATGTTCATGAACATCATGGACGGGACCGTCGTCAACGTCGCGCTGCCCACGCTGAGCAGGTACTTCGGCGCGCCCATCGGCTCCGTGAGCGGGGTCGTGACCGCCTACCTGGTGGCGCTGGCGGTGGCGATGCCCGCCTCCGGCTGGGTCGGCGACCGCTTCGGCGGCCGGAACGTCCTGGTCGGGGCGATCGGGCTGTTCACGGCCGCGTCGGCGCTGTGCGGGGTGGCGACCTCGCTGCCCGAGCTGGTCGCGTTCCGGGCGCTGCAGGGGCTTGGCGGCGGGATGCTGGTCCCGGTCGGGATGACGATGATCACCCGGGTGTTCCCGCCCGCCGAGCGGATCAAGGCCAACCAGATCCTGGTCGTGCCGACGCTGCTGGCGCCGGCCCTCGGCCCGGTGATCGGCGGCGCGCTGGTGGACGGGCTCTCCTGGCGCTGGATCTTCTACATCAACCTGCCGATCGGCCTGGCGGCGGTCGCGGTCGGCGCGCTCTTCCTGCCGGGCGGGTCCGAGCACCCGGCGGGCCGGTTCGACCTGCCGGGCATGCTGCTCGCGGCGACCGGGTTCCCGCTGCTGCTGTACGCGATCTCGGTCGGCTCGTCGTCCGGCTGGAGCTCGCCCCTGGTGCTCGGCACCGGGCTGTCCGGGCTGGCCCTGCTGGTCGCCTTCATCACCGTCGAGCAGCGCGTCGCCTCGCCGCTGCTGCGGCTGCGGATCTACCGCGACCGGCTCTTCCGCATCACCAGCCTGCAGCTCATCGCCGCGTCCGGCGGGTTCATGGGCACGCTGTTCCTGGTGCCGCTGCTGTTGCAGAACGGCCTCGGCTTCTCGGCCATCCACTCGGGCCTGTCGACGTTCACCGAGGCGCTCGGCGGGATGTGCGGCACCCAGCTGACCTCGCGGATCTACAAGCGGGTGGGCCCGCGGCGTCTGATGATCGCCGGCATGTCGGGGACGGTGCTGTCGATCGGCGCGATGGCGCTGGCCGGACGGTCGGACGCGGACTGGCTGATCCCGCTGCTGATGTTCTTCACCGGGCTCTCGTTCGGGTTCGCGATGGCGCCCTCGCTGGCCGCCAACATGGCCAAGATCTCCGCCGCCGAGACCGGGCACGCGTCCACCCTGCAGAACACCGTCCGGCAGGCCGGGGCGGCGGTCGGGGTCGCGCTGCTCGGCACCATTCTCGGCGTGACCGGGGCCAGCGCGCTCGACCTGGTCGGCTACCACGTGGCGTTCCTGGTGGCGGCGTCGGTGATGGCGCTCGGGGTGCTCTCCTCGTTCTTCGTCAACGACCGCGACGCCGCCGCCACCATGGCCGCCGTTCCCCGCGAGGGCGGCGGCGCGGGGGACTCGCTGGCCGAGGCCGCGTTAGCGGCCGCCGCCTGAGTGGCTGGAGCTTGAGTGTCCGCTGGGGGGCGGGTTTAGCCTGAGTCGGTGACAACTGCCGACGCCGCCGCCCTCTCCCTCTCGCTGACCCGGGCCATGCTCAGCCGCTTCCCGCTCATCGACGGGCACAACGACCTGCCCTGGGAGCTGCGTGACCTGTACGGCTCCGACCTGTCCGCGGTCGACCTGACCGGGCGGCTGCCGAACACCCACACCGACATCCCGCGCCTGGTCGAGGGCGGGGTCGGCGGGCAGTTCTGGTCGGTCTACGTCCCGGCCGCGCTGGCGGGCGACACCGCCGTCACCGCCGTGCTCGAGCAGATCGACCTCGTGCACCGGATGATCGAGCGCTACCCGGCCCGGTTCCAGCTCGCGCTGACCGCCGCCGACGTCGATGAGGCGTTCGGGGCGGGCAGGATCGCCTCGCTGCTCGGGGCCGAGGGCGGGCACTCGATCGCGGGATCGCTGGGCGTGCTCCGGATGCTGTTCGCGCTCGGCGTCCGCTACATGACGCTCACGCACAACTCCAACGTCGGCTGGGCCGACTCGGCCACCGACGCCGTCGACACCGGCGGCCTGTCCGACTTCGGCCGCTCGGTCGTGGCCGAGATGAACCGGCTCGGCATGCTGGTCGACCTGTCGCACGTCTCGCCCGCCACCATGCACGCCGCCCTCGACTCCTCGTCCGCCCCGGTGATCTTCTCCCACTCCAGCGCCCGCGCGGTCTGCGACAACCCACGCAACGTCCCCGACGACGTGCTGCGGCGGCTGGCGGTCAACGGCGGCGTGTGCATGGTCACCTTCGTGCCGTTCTTCGTCTCGCAGGAGTGCACCGACTGGTTCACCGCCCTGCGGGCCGAGGCCGCCGCCCGCGGCGACGACCCGGCCGACCTGTCCGCGGTCTTCGCCCTGCTCCCGACGTGGGAGCAGGACCACCCGAGGCCCGTGGCCACCGTCGCCCAGGTCGCCGACCACATCGACCACGTCCGCGAGGTGGCCGGCGTCGACCACGTCGGCATCGGCGGCGACTTCGACGGCACCCCGGTCACCCCGGTCGGCCTCGACGACGTCTCCCGCTACCCGGCCCTGTTCGCCGAACTCCAGCGCCGCCACTGGTCGGAAACCGACCTCAAGTCCCTGGCCGGCGCCAACACCCTCCGCGCCCTCCGCGCCGCTCAGCCGACGCGATAACCCGGAGCCCAAACGTCTCCGGTCACCTGCGCCATCGACATCAAACGTCTCCTGTCACCTACGCCATCGACATCAAACGCCTCCTGTCACCTACGCCATCGACATCAATAGGCGCGGTCGCTGGCGTAGCCGACAGGTCGCGGAATCTGTCGGTGGCGTAGCCGACAGGCCCGCATGGGGTCAACCGGCGGGCTTCTTGCGGGCAGCCTTCAGAGCGGCCTGGACCTCCTCAGGGTCCGCGCCGTACAGGCCCATGCGCTCCGCATCGGCGGTTATCTCCGCGAATGCGAGCTGGCCGGCGTTGTCACGTGAGCATCGGCGGCGACTTCGCTGGCCGCCAGGGCCGACGCGAACATCCTCCGCGCCTTCCGCGCCTTCCGCGCCGCTCAGCCGACGCGACACCCATGATCGTGTGCCGTTGGTGACTCGCCGTCGCGGCCGAAGGCCTCATCGTGTTCCGTTGGGGGCGCTATACGACCTGAAGTGCACACAATGGGCTATTTGTCCGGATGGTGGGGTGCGCGTGGTGCGGGTGGGGACGTTGTCACCGGTTACCCGGCCGCCATCACGAACGTCCATGGTGAATACGTCTAGGTCGGTAAACTCGCCGGTGATGAGTGCGCCAGGGGTTGTCGACGGGGTCACGCCAGCGCGTGGCCGGGTGTTCAGGTACGAGGGATTCGCCACTGACCCGGAGCGGGGGCTGCTGACCTGCCGCTACTCGCTAGACGGGCGCGACTTCGTCGAACGGGTCTCGCTGGTCCAGGGGCCGCGCTGGGACACCCCGGCCGCCCAGGCCGCCGCCCGGCTGGTCTTCCTGCTGGCCGGCGTCTCCTACTACAAGACCGCCGCCCCGCCCGTCATCGACCTCGGGAGCACCGCGCTCACCGACGTCGAGCGCGCGTTCCTGCGCGACTTCTACCTCCGGGGCCTCGGCGAGTACGCCTACAAGAACGACCTCGACCTGTCCAACCTCCGCATCGAGGCCCCGACGGCCCCGACGGCCCCGACGGCCCGATCGGCCCCATCGGCCCCCGCACAGCCATCCGCAGCGCCCGTCCCAGCGCTGGGCCGGGCGCTGGTCCCGTTCGGCGGCGGCATCGACTCGATCGTGACCGTCGAGGGGGTGCGCAGGGTCGCCGCCGACGTCGCGCTGTTCGTGGTGAGCAGGCCGGGGGACCGGTTCGCCGCCATCGAGCGGCCGGCCGAGGTCAGCGGGCTGCCGGTCGTCCGGGCCGGGCGGGAGATCGACCCGCAGCTGCTGCGCTCGGCCGAGCTCGGGTTCCGCAACGGGCACGTGCCGGTGACCGGGATCATCTCGGCCATCGCCGTCCTCGCCGCCGTCCTCGACGGCCGGGACGTGGTGGTGATGTCCAACGAGTGGTCGGCGTCGGTCCCGACCCTGGAGTACCGGGGCGAGCCGGTCAACCACCAGTACTCCAAGAGCGCCGCGTTCGAGGCGGCCTTCCGCGACGCGCTCGCGGCCGAACCGGCCGGGATGCCCGGCTACTTCTCCGCGATCCGCGACCGGACCGAGCTCTGGGTAGGCGACAAGTTCGCCGCGCTGACCGACTACCACGCGACGTTCCGCAGCTGCAATAAGGCCTTCATCATCGACCGGCAGCGCCGGCTCGACCACTGGTGCGGCACCTGCGACAAGTGCTGCTTCATCGACTTGATCCTGGCCCCGTTCATGTCCGCCGACCAGCTCAGAAATGTGTTCGCGGCCGACGGCGGCGGCGGCGAGCCGCTCGACAACCCGGAGCTGACGCCCAAGTTCGAGTCGCTGCTGGGCTCGGGCACCAAGCCGTTCGAGTGTGTGGGCGAGGTCAACGAGTGCCGCGCGGCGGTCGTGCTCGCCGCCCGGCGGGCCGACCGGGCCACGACCCCGCTCCTGCAGAAGCTGGCGGCCGAGATCAACGCCCGGCCCGACGCGCCCACCGAGGCCGAGATCGAGGCCATGCGCCACCCGGTCGGCGACAGTTTCGTGCCGGCCGCACTGGCCGCCGAGTGGTCCTGAGCCACCATGGCAACCAGCGACAAGCCCAGCCGGCCGACGCCCAGCCGGCCGACGCCCAACCGGGCGACGCCCAGCCGGCCGACGCTCGGCTGGTCGGACCTGCGCGGCGCGCGGGTCGGCGTCTGGGGTCTGGGCCGCGAAGGGAGCGCGTCGCTGCGCAAGCTGCGCGCACTCGGCGTTGAGCCGGTCCTGGTCGACGACAAACCGACCGAGCCGGGCGTCCGAGCGACCGCCGACGGCGGCCTGGAGGCCCTGGCCGGCTGCGAGATTGTGGTGAAGACCCCGGGCATCAGCCCCTACGGCCCCGAGGCGGACCGCCTCAGGAGCGCGGGCGTCATCCTCGTCGGCGGCCTCGGCCTCTGGCTGCAGGAAGCCGACCGGAACCGGGTCGTCTGCGTCACCGGGACCAAGGGCAAGTCGACCACCTCGTCCATCATCGGCCACCTGCTTGGCGGCCTCGGCTACCAGGCCCTGGTCGGCGGCAACTTCGGCGCCGCCCCCTATGACCCGCAGCACGCGGGGGACTACGACTACTGGGTGATCGAGGTGTCCAGCTACACCGCGACCGACCTGGCCAGCACGCCGCCCGTCACCGCGGTGACCTCGCTCCATCCCGACCACCTGCCCTGGCACGGCGGCGTCGAGCGGTACTACCGGGACAAGCTGTCCGCCTGCACGCAGCCGGGGGCGGAGCTGACCGTGGCCAACGGCGACAGCGCCCTGCTCCGCGAGCGGGCCGGCCTGCTGGCGCCGAAGGTCGAGTGGGTGTCGGAGGACGACGAGCCAGGCGCGACCTGGATGGACCCGCTGGGACTGCCGGGCGGGCACAACCGCCGCAACGCGCTGATCGCCCGCCGGGTGCTCGCCGCCCTCGGGAACACCGCCGCCGACAAGAACCTGGCCGACCGGGCGGCCGACGACGCGTCGCTGCAAAGAGCGGCCGACGGCTTCACCCCGCTGCCGTCCCGCCTCACCACGGTCGGCACGGTCGACGGGGTCGCGTTCGTCGACGACTCCCTGTCCACCAACGTGCTGCCGACCCTGGCCGCGCTCGACGCCTTCCCAGGCCGCCGGGTCGCGCTGATCGTCGGCGGCCAGGACCGGGGCATCGACTACGCGCCGCTCGCGGCCGGCGTGCGCGGCAGAACCGCCCCCACCCTGGTCCTGACCCTCCCCGACAGCGGCCCCAGGATCAGCGCCGCCTTCGACGCCTTCGGTGCCTTCGCGGCGGCGGCGAACGCGACCAGCGACAACAACACCGGCTTCGCAGGCACCACCGACTGCCCCGACCTGGACGCCGCCGTGGCGGCGGCCTTCGCGTGGGCGCGCCCGGACGGCGTCGTCCTCCTCTCGCCCGCCGCCCCCAGCTTCGGCCGCTTCCGCGACTACCGCGACCGCGGCGACCAGTTCGCCGCCGCCATGCGCGCCTGCTCTCCCGCCTAGTCCCCGGCAAGGCCAGCCACGTGGCTCAGCCAGGCGGCTCCGTCAGCCGCTCGAGCCGGGCCCAACCGGCCCAGCCGCGCTCGCGCATCAGCTGCTGCATCCGCTCCATCCGCGGGTCGGACTCGACCGCCAGCGCGTCCAGCAGGTCGAACGGCAGGTCGTCGTGCGTCTCCGCGCCAGGCTGCTTCTCGCCAGCGGCGTCGGCCTGTTCGAGCAGGTCGGCCAGAATGTCGACCGCTTCGACCAGGCGCGGGTCGTCGTCGCCTTCGTCGTTTTCGAAAATCTCCGACAGGACCCGGTAGAGCCGGACCAGGCGCGGGTCTTCGAGCTGCGCGAGCTTGTCCGGCATCCACTCGCGGATCAGATCGGGCCAGCGCGCCACGACCAGGATCCAGCCGTCCCGCTCGCCCTGCACGATCCGCTCGGACGCGCCGATCTCCCGCAGCCGCTCCAGGTAGCAGGTGACCTCCGGCGGGACGACCAGGCTGTCCCCGGCCGCGAGCTGCGCGATCTGCTT
>DATCGA010000162.1:0-4539 GCA_036509215.1 Trebonia sp. | reverse complement strand
CATCCTCGGTGCCGTTCGCGCGGTCGGTGCCGTTGGTGTCGTCGGTGCGTTTCGTGCCGTCGGGGCCGTCGGTGCGTTTCGTGCCGTCGGGGTGGCCTCGGACGAGCTGCACGCGCTCGGCATAGCGCTTGGCCAGGGCGGCCAGCTGGTCATCCCCGGCTAGATCAACGAGCAGGGCCCGGCCGTGGCGGGCGTGGTCGCAGAGCCGGATGCCGTCGTCGAGCCGCAGGTCGGGCATGGTCGCGCCGACCAGCGGGTGGTGACCGTCCCCAAGGTCGTAGCGCTGCCACAGACCGGATATCCGGGTGACATAGTAGGTCGCCCCGTCTCGGGTGCCGAGGAAATCGGCGACCACGCCCCGGAGGGCGCGGCTGTAGGCGTCGCCGCGCATCACCGCCACCTGCGCGCGGGTCCAGTCGAGCACCCAGGCGCCGAGGCGAGCAGACCGCGTCGCTCGAAGGCCTCGGCGGCGGCGGTGTTGATCGCGCCCGCCTTGCCGGCCGTGTCGGGCTCGGTCCGCCGCTCGACGACCAGTACCCGGACCCCCGCCAGCCGCAGCTCGGTGGCGAGCATCAGGCCGACCGGCCCGGCCCCCGCCAGCAGCACGTCGTAGTCAATCTCGGTCGTCAACTGGTCCCCCTTGCGTTCAGACACGAACACCATTCTAGTTAGCGAACGGTGATCGCGTCAATTAGAACTGCGCTCGCTCCCCGCCTACACTGGGTCGTATGGCATCTCCCCCGCAGCGCCGGCGCGCCGCCCGGCACCAGCAGCCGCTGGCCGACGAGGCCGACGCGACCCGTCACGGGCCGTCGGCCGGGCGCAAGCAGCCGATCACCGTCGGCGCGATCATCGAGACCGCGCTCGGCATCGTCGAGCGCGAGGGATACGCGGCCTTGACCATGCGCCGGGTGGCCAGCGCCCTCGGCACCGGCCCGGCCTCGCTCTACGCCCATGTGGTCAACAAGGAGGACCTGGACGACCTGCTGATCGGGCGGCTGTGCGGCGAAATCGAGCTCCCCGATCCGGACCCGGGCAGCTGGCGTGAGCAGATCGTCGACGTCTGCGCCCAGATCCGGGATCAGTACCTGCGCTACCCCGGCATCTCCCAGGCGGCGCTCGCGGTGGTCCCGACGAACACGGAGACCCTGCGCGTGAACGAGGGCATGCTCGCGGTCGTGCTGGCCGGGGGCGTCGACCCGCAGACGGCGGCCTGGGCCGTCGACGCGCTGTCCCTCTACGTCAGCGCCTTCTGCCTCGAGACCTCGCTCAAGGACAGGCAGGTCGGCCGGGAAGGCTGGGGCGCCAGCCGGGACGAGCTGCTGCGCCGGTTCGCGGCCCTGCCCGATACCTTCCCGTACACCAGGCGCTACGCGGCCGAGCTGACGTCCGGCTCGGCCCTGGATCGATTCGCGTTCACCCTCAACCTGATCGTGGGCGGCCTCGGTGCTCGCGACTAGCCGCTCGGCCGACGCGGCCCGCGCCGCCGTGTCGGCCGCCGCGGCGTTCGGCGTGACCGGCGTCGAGCCGGCGATCCTGGCCGACGGCGCGAACGTGATCGTCCACCTGGCCCCGTCGCCGCTAGTCGCGAAAGTCGCCGCGAGCACCACCGCCGTCCGCCCGGACGTCGACGCGTGGCTCGGCCGGGAGCTTGACCTGGCCTGCTTCCTGACCGCGGCGGGCGCTCCGGTGATGAAGCCGAGCGCCGAGGTCCCGGCCGAGGCCCACCGCGCCGACGGGCTGCCAATGTCGTTCTGGACCTACCTGTCGCCGTCCGACGCAGGGCCGCCGGACGAGGCCACGATCGGCTCGATGCTCCGCGACCTGCACGCCGTGCTGCGGACCTACCCCGCTCCGCTGCCGCCGCTCGCCCCGCTGGCGGACATCCCGGCGTTCCTGGACAGGCGGCAGACGTCACCAGCATCGCAAACGCTGGTCAGCGCCGCCGACGCCCTCGTCCTGGCCGAGACGTTCAGCCGGCTGACCGGGGAACTAGCGGCGGCCAGCGTGAACACCCCGGTGCAGGCGTTGCACGGCGACGCCGGCGCTGGCAACCTGATGGCGACGGGCGGTCAGTGGGTCTGGCATGACTTCGAGGACACCTGCTCCGGCCCGGTCGCCTGGGATCTTGCCGCCACCACCGCGAGCCCGCGGTTCGAGCGCGCCCGCATTCTGGCCGCCTACAGCGACGGCGTCGACGTCGGAGACGGCGCCGACCAGGCCGGGGATGCGCAGCTGCGCGCCTGCGAGCAACTGCGGCGACTTCACCTGACGATCTGGTATGCCCTCTACGCCGGGCGGCTGCAGGACTGCCGACAGCGGGCGGCCGAGCTGCTGGCGAGCTGGCGGACGGCCTAGTCGGCCACCGTGGCCGGCATGACCAGGCAGCTGCTGGTGGCGGTGGCCACCACCTTGCCCGCTCCATCGAAGATGTCCGCCCGGCAGAACGCGACCCGGCGGCCGGGCTTGACGACCGTGCCGACCGCCCGCAGCGTCCCGCTGTCGCGCGTCACCTTCCGGGTGTAGCTGACGTTGAGGTCGATCGAGGTGTAAATCGTGCCCGCCTCGAGCGTGGTGTGCACCGCGCACGCCGCCACCGTGTCGGCCAGCGTGCAGACGTAGCCGCCGTGCACCATCCCGATCGGGTTGTAGACGGACTCGTCCGGCGTCCCCTCGAAGACCACCCGGCCCGGCTCAACTTCGGTCGGGCGGAATCCCATCAGCGCCGCGATCGGCGCCGGCGGCAGCTTGCCGTCCCTGATCGCGCGCAGGAACTCCAGGCCCGACAGGCCCGATCCGGCGGCCGTGACCGCGGGGTCGTACCACTGCACCGTCTCGGCCCTCGGCGCGCCCCAGCCCTGCTCGACATCCGAAACGGCTGCCTGGCCAACCTCTGTCATGAACGCTCCTTGACCCGCACGATCAGTGAATTTGATTCTACAACTCACTGGGTTGCAGTCGCCGTCCGGGTGTGTGTGAGCAGCCGGCATGGCTCGGGGGACGGCGATACGCTGGAGGTCGTGACCGATCGCGAATCCCGCCGGTTGTCGTTCGGCTCGGTGGCCGCCGACTACGACCGCTACCGCCCGGCCCCGCCCCCGCAGGCGTTTGACTGGCTGATCCCGCCGGACGCGACCGCGGTGCTCGACCTGGCGGCCGGCACCGGCGCGGTGACCCGGCTGCTGATCGGGCGGGCTGCGCGCGTCGTCGCGGTCGAACCGGACGAGCGGATGCGGGCAGTGCTAGCGGCCCGGTGCCCGGAAGCCGAGGCGCTCGAGGGCCGGGGCGAGGACATCCCGCTGGAGGACGCCTCGGTCGACGCGGTCGTGATCGCCTCCGCCTGGCACTGGCTCGACCCCGACCGGGCAGTTCCCGAGATCGCCCGGGTGCTGCGCCCCGGCGGCGCGCTCGGCGTGATCTGGGTGTCCAGGGACTCCCGGGTGGACTGGGTCGCGGAGTTCAACGGCCTGATGCGCGAGGCCCGCGAGGCCGACCGCGCGCTGGACACGCCCGTGTCCGGCGGCGCCGTCGTCGACGGGCCAGCAGCCGACGGGGCCGTCGTCGACGGGGCAGTGGCGGACGGCCGCCGGCGCGACCGCCGCCGCCGACCCGAGGTCGCCTTCCCACCCGGCTCGCCGATGTCGCCGGTCGAGGAGCGCCTGTGGGAGTATTCGCTCCCGATGACCAAGGACGACCTGTTCGGGCTGCTCGGCACCTACAGCGGGGTGATCGCCCTCGACCGGGCGAAGCGGGCGGACCTCTCCCAGCGGGCCAGGGATTTCCTCGACCGCCAGCCGTGGGAGCAGATCGACCTGCCGATGATCTGCCGGTGCCTGCGCTCTACCCGTCTCGCCGGGCCGGCCTCCTAGAACTCCCCAGAAATCGGGCCTAGCATGCCCCCTATGAAGCTGCCCCCAAAGCTCGCGCACTGGCTCCGTGCGCTTCGGCGCGCGCATGACCGACAGGAACAGGAACACCTTCGCGCCATGGCGAAGTCGAACACCTGGCGAGGCGGCCGGCGGGTCCGGCTCCCACCACCGCCAGGCGGCTTTGAGAAGAGCCACGTCCAGCGCCGCCACAAGTAGACGTTCCGCCCCGCCACCCCCCGGAAGACCCGCGAGGCCCGCCAGCACGACTCGCCCAGTCAATTTCTTGCTGTTATCCGCAACAGATGGCGCTGAATAGAAGATCTTGGATGAAAAGCACGCCATGCGAGTGCTTTTCCTCCGCCAGGAAATTAGTTTCCAAGATCTTGCGTCCGACCCGGGGCCGATGCGCCTGTCGGGAATGCCGGGGCGAAAGCGCGAGGTTGGGAACCGGGTCAGGATGGGACTGCGGGCGTGGAAGTGGAAGGCGTGGCCAGGGAGGGGTGGAGATGCCGGGGCCTGGTGCGGGCGACTTTGAGCCCGCAACGCAAAGAAGCCGATCCCCTGAGGGATCGGCTTCTTTGGATGTGATGTGCGGCGGTGTCCTACTCTCCCGCGAGGCCTCCCTCGCAGTACCATCGGCGCTGAGGGGCTTAACTTCCGGGTTCGGGAT
>DATCGA010000161.1:0-3584 GCA_036509215.1 Trebonia sp. | reverse complement strand
TCACGCCGAGATGGTTTCCGTTTCGGTGTGGAAGTCCAGGCTGTGCGCCGCCGCAGCCGGTAAGCAGGCGGACGGCTGGCTGTCGCGTTTCCTGGGCCGCGGCGTGCGCCTCGTCTACCTGGACGACCCGACCAGGCGGGCGGTCGACCCCGAGTACGGCGCCGACGGCGACATGGTCAGCTTCGCCGACGGGTACCCGCTGCTGCTCACCAGCGCCGGCTCGCTCGGCCAACTCGGCCAGTGGCTGACCGAGGCCGGCGACCAGCCGGTGCCGATGAGCCGGTTCCGGCCGAACGTGGTCGTGTCGGGGTTCGGGCCGTGGGCCGAGGACCGGTGGCGGCGGGTGCGGATCGGCGTGGTCTGGTTCCGCGTCGCCAAGCCCTGCGGCCGGTGCGTGGTCACCACCACCGACCAGGCCACCGGCGAGCGCGGCGGCCAGCCGCTGAAAATGCTGGCGGCCCGCCGCCGGTTCGGCCAGAACCTGGTATTCGGGCAGAATCTCATCCCCGACTCCCCCGGCCATATCCGAATCGGCGACCCAATAGAAATCATTTTATTTCGCTGTAACATAACCCGGCCAGACTTAACATCCGACCCATTGTCCCCAGTGATTTCTCCAGAGACAATTAAATATGGGACGCAGAATCGCCTCCCGTATTATCTCGGAGAAGGGACCGGCAAATGGCCGTCGCTCCAGTTAAGGACGCCCCTGTAAAAACCGGACTAAGGACCGGCGCACTCGGATTCCCGGCGCTGCTGGCCCAGTCGGTGGCGCTTATATCGCCGACCATGACCGCCGTCCTCATCATTCCGCTGGCCTTTTCAAGCGCGGGCCAGGGGACCTGGCTGGCGTACTTGTTCGGCACCGTGATGCTGCTTTTCGTGGTGCTGTGCCTCAACCAGTTCACCAAGCGGTCGGCCGCCCCGGGCGCGATGTACACCTACACCGCCCGCGGCCTCGGCCCCGCCACCGGGGTGATCTCGGGCTGGACGCTGCTGTGGTGCTACCTGTTCATCGGCACCGCCGGGCTGACCGGGTTCGCCATCTTCTGCCAGCAGTTCCTCGACGCGCTCGGCGCGACCGTCACCATCCCGCCCGACGTCTTCTTCGCGATCAGCGCCGTGACTTGCTGGTACATCGCCTACAAGGACATCCGGATCTCGTCGCTGGTCACGCTGGCGTTCGAGGGCATCTCGGTGACGCTCATCCTCGCCCTGGCCGCGGTCGTGCTGTTCAAGCACGGCATCTCGATCGACACCGACCAGCTCAAGCTCAAGGGCGTCAGCCCGCACGGCATGAGCCTCGCCGTCGTCGCCTGCATCTTCAGCCTGGTCGGGTTCGAGAGCGCGACCGCGCTCAGCGGCGAGGCGAGGAACCCGCTCCGCACCGTGCCCCGCGCGGTGATCTGGTCGCTGATCATCACCGGCACGTTCATGGTGATCATGGGATACGTCGAGGTCTTCGGCACCCGGCACTACGGCACCTCGCTGAGCGGCATCACCGCGCCGCTGACCGTGCTGTCCAGCCTCTACGACGTCACCTTCTTCAAGGCCCCGATCGCGCTCGGCGCGATGATCAGCTTCTTCTCGCTCTCGCTGTCGTGCCTCAACGCGGGCGCGCGGATCCTCTACCCGATGGGCGAGCACCACGTCTTCCCGCACCAGCTCGGCCGGGCGCACCCGAGGAACGGCACCCCGCACGTCGCGCTCACCGTCTACATCGTGATCATGCTCGCGATCCCGGTCACGCTCGAGCTCTTCACCAACCCCGTCACCACGTTCGGCGACGCCGGCACGCTGGCCGCGTTCGGGTTCCTGCTGGCCTACTTCCTGATCACCATCGCGGCCCCGGTCTACCTGCACCGCCGGGGCGAGCTGCGGGCCAGGCACGTGGTGATCGCGGTCATCGCCTGCCTGTGCCTGCTGGTGCCGACCGAGGGCAGCTTCTACCCGGTGCCGCCGTTCCCGGTCAACATCTTCCCCTACCTGTTCGCCGCCTACATCGCGGCCGGAGGCAGCTGGCTGTTCATCCTCAGCCGGCGCCGCCGCGGCATCCTGGCCGAGATCGAGGCCGACCTCGACCAGTCAATCGAGATCCACGAGCAGCGGAGCTGAACAGAGTCATGCACGGTCCGTTCGGAACAAAAGAATTGGAATTCAAGATCTTTGTATCGAACGGACCGTGGTTTCACCCATAAGATCTAATTTCGTCCTCGGAGCCGAACCGCTGGGCCACCTGGACCGGGCCGAAGACCTCCTGCTGCCCGACCGGCAGCGCCGACTCGCTGCCGCTGGTCGTCGCGCTGGTGTTCCCGACCCGGCTGGCCACCCCGGAGACGGTGGCCTACCTGGCGGTGAGGTGCGCGCGACCGCCGAGGCGGTCTCGGCCGAGCTCGGCCGGGGCAAGCCCGCGCCGCCGCGGAGCGCGCACCGCGCCTCGCGGGCGGCGCCGACGCCAGGATGACGCCGCCACCCACGCCCGCGGGGAGGTCAGGTCGGCGCGGCCGGACGCGTTCGCATTCGCATTCGCATTCGCATTCGCATTCGGGTAGGTAACACCCGCCTCTCGATCACCTTTGATTGGGGCGTTCCGGCCTTCGGGCGTCATTGTGGGAACTTCGGGTCGTATAGCGCCCCCAACGGAACACGCTGATGGCCATCGCGCGAGAAAGACGCCCAATCGGCACACGATGATGGCCGTCGAGCAGGCAAGGCGGCGGATCGGCCGGCGCCGGCGGATCAAACCGGGAGAGACGAGATACGACGAGCCGTTCCCCGGAAACGACGGCCTCGGGGCCGTTCGGCGTTCCGGCTCACGTCTGGGCTTGTCTCTGGGCGGCCGCGTCCAGGTAGCTGATCATCCGGCCGAGCAGCCCGGTCGCGTGCTGCAGGTCGGCCGAGGCCGGCGGCGGCGGATCCGACGGCAGCCGGCCGAGCAGACCCAGTCCGGGCGAGAACTGCTCGGCCAGCTGGGCGCAGAGGGTGGCCGCGTCCCGCACCGCGGCCGGGCTCAGCGTCCACACCGTCTCGAATCGCCGGTCGGCGTCGGCGACGCCGTCCTGGCCGGGGAACTCCCAGGCGGACAGGCAGGCCGGGTAGTCGCGGGCCTCGCACACCAGCGTCCACTCGCGGCGCAGCGGGGCGCCGGCCGGCACCGGCACCTCGAGCAGGGCCGCGTCCGGTGCGGGGGGCTCGGTGAAGTCGGCGAAGACCGTGGTGACGAGGGCGGTGCGGGCGAGCTCAGCCCACCGGTCGCGCGAGCGGCGGTAGAAGCGCTGGCGCTGGAAGCTGGCGAACAGCACCGCCCGCTCGGCTCGTGCGCAGTACTCGTCCTCCATCGCCCGGGTCAGCGCGAGCAGCGTGCTCTTGCGGACGACCTGGGGCAGCAGGTCCGGTTGGCGGCGGCGCAGGCCGGCGAAGACGGAGGACTCGGCCTCCGCGCCGCGGGCGGTGGCCCGGCCGATGGCGGCCTCCAGGCCCAGCCCGGCCGCCCGCTGTCGGAGCACCTCCTGGACCAGCACGACGTCGCCCGGGTGATACCGCCGGTGACCGCCCTCCAGCCGCCGCGGGCTCGGAAACCCGTA
>DATCGA010000160.1:0-4854 GCA_036509215.1 Trebonia sp. | reverse complement strand
GGTCAGGCCCGGGTGGCCCCACAGGCGCTCGCCCCTGGACCGCTCGGGCGTGGTCTTCTCCTCGGCGCTGATCTCGTCGCGGCCGAACTCGAAGAACTGCGCCTCGGTGATGTACTGAAGCGGGATGTCGAGGCCGTCGATCCAGGCCATCGGCTCGGTGGTGGCGTTGTGGTGGGCGTGCCAGTTCCAGCCCGCCTGCGGCAGGAAGTCGCCCCGGCGCATCGCCACCGGGTCGCCGCCGACCACCGTCCAGACGCCCTCGCCCTCGAGCACGAACCGGAAGGCGTGCTGGGTATGGCGGTGCTCGGGGGCGTTCTCGCCCGGCATCAGGTACTGGATCGCCGCCCACAGCGTCGGGGTGGCGAACGGGCGGCCGGCCAGGCCCGGGTTCGCGAGCGCGATCGCCCTCCGCTCGCCGCCGCGGCCGACCGGGACGAGCTCGCCCGCCCGGGCGGCGAGAGCCCGCAGCGCGTCCCAGCGCCACAGGTGCGGCTGCGCCTTCGACCTCGGGTGGGCGGGCATCAGGTCGCCGATCTCGGTCCAGAGCGGGATCAGCAGCTCCCGCTCGAAGCCCCGGTAGAGCTCCTCGAGGGCGGGTGTCACCGGTGGCTGGTCGGTCGCGTCCACGGCCTTCAGGCGGACCGGCGATGCAGAGTCGAACGAGGTCGTCATGCTCCCAGTCAACGCCCCGGAGTGGGTTCTGGGCCACGCTGGAGTCCGGTTAATTCTGCTGGTCAGAACCGGGCGCCGGCTGGTGGCGGCGGAAAGGGCGCCGGGACGGCCGTTGCGAGAGGGGCGGAGTTACCGGTCCGTTCGGAAAAATCCTGATGTTGACCTCGATCTTCGGAGTTACGGGCGGCCCAGCCAGGTCTCCAATGGGGGCGGGTCGTCGGCGGTGGTTGCCCAGGCGAGGTAGCCGTCGGGGCGGATCAGCAGGGCGCGGACGTCGGTCCAGTCCGGGTGGTGCGCGGCCGGCTGGGCGGTCACCACGTCGAGGCGGTCCGCGTACCCGGCCAGGACGTCGGACCCGGCGCCGGCCGGGGATCCGAGGCCGAGGAGGACGAACCGGGCGGGGTGGAGCAGGCCGAAGACGGTGGCGGCGGGGGCGCCGGTCAGCGCTAGGTCGGGGACCCGCTGGCCGGCCAGCTGGCCGGCCGCCGGGTAGCGGATGGCGAGGCCGGACAGGCGCCGGGCGAGGTCCTGGCAGACGGCGGGCTGGGCGCCGAGGATCCGGTTGAACCGGTCGCGCAGCGCGATGCCCTCCCGGCTCGGGTTGGCGATCAGCCCGCACTGGGCGAGCGAGTCGTCGATCACGTCGAGGCCGACCGGGTACCGCTCGTCGTGGTAGCTGTCGAGCAGGCCGGGCGGCGCCCAGCCCCGGATCTCGGCCGCCAGCTTCCAGGCCAGGTTGGTGGCGTCCTGCAGGCCGAGGTTGAGGCCCTGCCCGCCGGCCGGGTAGTGGATGTGGGCGGCGTCCCCGGCCAGCAGCACCCGCCCGGCCCGGTAGCGGGCCGCCTGCCTGGTGGCGTTCCCGACCCGGCTCAGCCAGGCGTCCGGGGTCTCCCGCATGCCGAAGTCGGTGCCGGCCACCCGCCGCGTGCTCGCCCGCAGGTCCTCGAACGTCACCGGCCGGTCGGCCGGGTCGAACAGCGTCGCGTGGTCGATCACCGCCACCCGGTGCCGGCCGCCGCCGAGCGCCACCATGTACAGCGCGCCGCCCGGCTGGTCCAGGGTGAGCGCGGGCGCTTCCGGGGGGTCGGTCAGCTCGATGTCGCCCAGGATCGTCTGCCAGCTGTCCGGGGTCCCCTCGAAATCGATCCCGGCGGCGGCCCTGACCACGCTCTTGGCGCCGTCGCAGCCCGCGACGTAGGCGGCGCGGATGACGGCCGGGCCGTCCGGCGTGTCCACGTCGAGCTCGACGCCTGCGTCGGCCTGGCGCAGGCCGGTGACGGCGTGCTCCTTTAGATAGGGCACGCCGAGCTCGGCCAGGTGCTCCTCGAGCAGCTGCTCGGTCCGCTGCTGGGGGACGAAGAGCGTGTACGGGTAGCGGGTGTCGGCGTCGAGGAAGGCGAAGTCGAGGCGGTTCTTCAGCAGCGCGAAGTGCGACGAGGGCACCGGCCTGCCCTCGGCCAGCCAGCGGTCGGCGATTCCCCGCATCGCGAACTGCTCGACCGTGCGCGGGTAGATCGTGAGCGCCTTCGAGTGCGGCGGCCGCTCGGCCCGGCGTTCGAGCACGACCGGGCGGACGCCCGCGCGGTGCAGTTCGGCCGCCAGCCACATGCCGACCGGGCCGCCGCCGACCACGGCGACGTCGTAATTGCTCATGTCGTGGCCGTTCATGGGAGGTAGGAGTGGTCGACGGCGGCGGCGACCGGGTCCGGACCGTCCGGCGGGATCAGGCCGCTCGACCGCAGCGCGGCGACCGCGGCGGCGAGGGCCTCGGGCGCGGACCGCAGATCGTTGGGGATGACGCCGTCGGCGGCCAGCTTCCGGCAGGCCGACAGCGCGTAACGCGGCTCCATGCCGGTGCGCGCGGCGGCGATCGCGGCCGACTCCTCGACGTGGTCGCGGAACCAGGTCACCGCCTCGGCCAGCGCCTGCAGGAACGGGGCGACCACGGCGGGGTCGGCCGGGAGGCGGACGCAGGCCGCGTTGAAGCTGAACGCGCCGGTCGCGGGGCCCAGGTTATTGAAGCCCGCGTCGGTCGCGAGGTCGTCGTACGGGATCATCTGCAGGGCGGCGTCGATCGTTCCGGCCTGCAGCGCCTTCCACCGCTCCACGTGCGAGCCCTCGAGCGCGAACTCGTAGTCGGCCGGGTAGGCCAGGCCGCGGCTGGCCAGCATCCGCTCGGCCACGTGCCTGGTGCCCTCGGTCATCGAGGAGGTCCCGATCCGGCCGCCGCGCAGGTCGTCGACGGTGTGGTGCCTCGGGAGCGCGATCAGGGACAGCGGCGGGCGGTCGATGAGCCCGGCGACAACGCGGAGCGGGCCGCCGGCGACCGCGTCGGCGATGCTTCCCTCCGGCGCGGTCAGCGCGATGTCGATCTCACCGTCGCGGAGCGCGCCGGTCACGGCGTCGGTGCGGCCGAGGATCCGCTCGGTGGCGGTCAGCCCCCGGCGCTGGAGGAAACCTTGCTCCTGCGCCACCCACAGCGGCACGTTGACGTAGGCCGGGGCGACGACGCCGACCGTGATCTCGCGCATGGCCGTCAGCCGGCCTGGCGGCACAGGTAGGCGTAGCCGGCGTTGATCTGGGCCTGCGGCCAGACCTGCCGTTTCTTCAGCGCGATCTCGGCCGAGTCGGACGACCGCTTGATCGGGCCGGCCGCCATCGCCTGCAACTGGTTGTGGCAGGCCCGGGCGAGCAGCAGCGCCCGCATCACCGCCGTCGCGGGGTCGGGCCCGACCGTGACCAGCCCGTGCTGCGGGACCAGGCAGCCGACCCCGTCGCCGATCGCCTCGGCCAGCGCCTGGCCGAGTTCGGCCGAGCTGATCAGGGCGCCGGTTTTGTTGAAGCGCGGGATCTGTGGCTCGGCGAACTCGACCCCGTCGTGCGAGATGGCCAGCAGCGGCACGTCCAGCGAGGCGAACGAGACCGCGGCCGGGGCGTGCGTGTGCACCACGCTGCCGGCGTCCGGCCTGGCCCGCATCACCTCGGTGTGGATGGGGTACTCGATGTGCCTCGGGCCGTTGCCGCCGAGCACCTCGCCGTCCGGGCTCACCAGCGCCACCCGGTCGGAGCTGACCTCGTCGAACGACCAGCCCGAGGCCTTCATCCAGACGCCGCGCTCGTGCGGATCGCGAATCGACGCGTGGCCCCACACCATGTCGCCCTGGCCGCCGGCGCCGAGCGCGCGATTGGCCTGCGCGGTCTCGGCGATCAGGCGTTCCTCGCTGCTGTCCACGTCTCTCCTCAATGGTCGAATTTGGCTAATCGGACCAGTTCGGGCTGATTTAGGGTAGACCGAACGTCTGTATTACGGAACGGAGTTTGCTTATGGTTCTGTGATGGAGAACCCGGCCCCGCCCTATCCCGTGCAGTCGGTTGACCATGTGCTCCAGCTGCTGCTGATGCTGAAGCGGGACGGCCTGCTGCGGGTGAGCGACGCGGCGGCCGAGCTCGGGGTCGCGAAGTCGACCGCGCACCGCCTTATCTCCATGCTTCGGTTCCGCGGGTTCGTCGAGCAGGCCAGTGACCGCACGTACCGGGTCGGCAGCGCGCTGGCCGATCTGGGCGGCGGCGGCCTCAGTTCAAGCACGGCGCTGCTCGGCATCGCCCGGCCGCACCTGGCCCGGCTGACCGAGCGGGTCGGGGAGTCGAGCAACCTGATGATCCGGGTGGGCGCCGACGTCCAGTTCATCGACACGGTCGAGACCGGCCAGGCGCTCCGGGTCGGCAGCCGGGTCGGCGTCCGGCTCGCCGCCCGGCTGTGCTCGGGCGGCAAGGTCCTCCTCGCCGACCTGCCGTTCGAGGAGGTCGCCTTGCTGCACCCGCAGCTGGCGGGCGACCCGGCCGGGCTGAGCGCGCTGCGGCGGCAGCTGGCGGCGACCCAGCGGCAGGGCTTCGGCACCGCCTTCTCCGAGGGCGAGCGCGGCGTGGTCGCGCTCGGCATGGCCGTCCGCGGGGTGACCGGCGCGGCGATCGCGGCCGCGGCCGTCGCGCTGCCGACGGTGCGGTTCAACCGGGGCAAGATCGCCGACCTGCTGCCGGCCCTGACCGAGACGGTGGAGGGGATCCGCTCGGACATCATCGGGCTGGCGACGCCGAAACGGCGCAGCGGGGCGGCCGGCGCAGTCGGCCCGGCCGGCTGAGTCGGGCCAGCCGCGGGGGTCACGGGGGTCACGGGGGTCACGG
>DATCGA010000159.1:0-7304 GCA_036509215.1 Trebonia sp. | reverse complement strand
TGGGACGCGCCGGCGTCTCGCGCCACGCGACCGGCGGCCCTGCAGGCCGCCGACTCGGCCAAGCCGGCCCAGCCGCGCCGCCGGCGCACCGTGAGTGATGAGCCAGACGGTAACGCCCTCTTCGACGTCACCGAGGCGGCGCCCTCGCCACGGCAGAAGGGCCAGCGCCCGGTCACCCTCGGCGGCCAGATTGTCGCCTCGCCCAGGATGGCAAGCCAGCGGCAGGCGATACCCCGGGCACCCGCCGAGGCCGACGTCGCCGCGCTGATCGACGCGCTCGCCCAGGCTGGCGGACGGCTCACGCTGGCCGAGGCGGCCGACGTGACCGGGCAGCCGGCCGTCCGGATGTCGCGGTACCTGGCGCAGGTCGCGCGCCTGCTCAACGTGGACAGCTACGCTGTGCTGAGCCACTCGGAAGCGGAGCGGTTCGCGCAGCTCAGCCTGCCGTTGCTCCGCCAGCAGTTCCTGGGAGAGTAGGGGCCATGCCGGAGGCGATCAGCCCGGCCCGCCGGGCGGAGGTCATCGACGCACTGCGCCGCGGCACCGTGCCGCAGGCGGGCCTTGACCTGTTCGCGGTCGGCATGGAGCGGTTCGAGCGCGCCATCGATGAAGAGCTGGACGGTGTCACCGCGGGCCGGGCTACCTTCAAGGCAGTGCGCGGAGAGTACGGGGCAGGCAAGACGTTCTTCGCCCGCTGGCTCGCCGAGCGGGCCAAGCGGCGGGGCATGGCCGCGGCCGAGGTGCAGATCTCCGAGACCGAGACACCGCTGCACAAGCTTGAGACCGTCTACCGTCGTCTCGTCGAGCAGCTGTCGACGGCCGCCTACCCGCCGAGTGCGCTCCGCGAGGTCATCGACGCCTGGTTCTACACCCTGGAGGAGGACGTGCTAGCCGAGGGCGTGATCAAGCCAGACGACGCGCAGGCGCTCGGCAAGGCGGTTGACGAACTGCTCGAGCTCCGGCTGGCGGCGGTCGCGCGGACCACGCCGGCCTTCGCGGCGGCGCTGCGCGCCTACTGGAAGGCGACCGGCGACGGCGACCAGGCCACCGCGCAGGCGCTGCTGGCGTGGATCGGCGGCCAGCCCAACGTGGCGGCCGCCGCCCGTCGCGCCGCCGGAGTGAAGGGCGACCTCGATCACTTCGCCGCGCTTGGCTTCCTCCAGGGGCTGCTCACGATCTTGCGTGACTGCGGCCACCCCGGACTGCTGCTCGTTCTCGATGAGATCGAGACGCTCCAGCGGGTCCGCTCCGACGTGCGCGACAAGGGACTCAACGCACTGCGCCAGCTGGCCGACGACGTGGACGCCGGACGCTTCCCCGGACTGTACCTGCTGATTACCGGGACCCCTGCGTTCTACGACGGACCCCAGGGCGCTGCCCGGCTGACGCCCCTCGCCCAGCGGCTGGCCACGGACTTCGGCACCGACCCCCGGTTCGACTCGCCGCGTGCCGTGCAACTGCGGCTCACCGGCTTCGACCTGCCCAAGCTCACGCTCCTGGGCACCTCTATCCGCGATGTCTACGTAAGCGGCCTTGGCGGGGCTGCGGCCGCTCGGATTGGCGCCCTCGTCGACGACGCCTACGTCGCGGACCTGGCCGCCGCCATCGCGGGGGAGCTGGGCGGCCAGGTCGGTGTCGCCCCCCGGGTGTTCCTGCGCAAGCTGGTCGCCGACGTCCTGGACCGGGTCGCCGAGTACGACGACTTCGACCCGCGCCTGCATTACAAGCTCACCTTTTCGCCCGCCGAGCTCACCGCCACCGAGCGTAACGCGGCCGCATTCCGCCCCGCCAGCGCTGATGACGTGGACCTCGACCTGTGACCGACGCGTCGCCGCAGGAGGCCGAGCCGCCGCTCGGCGGCCTGCACCCGACGCTGGCCTACCACGTGGTGAACACGCTCGGCTGGACCACGCTCCGCCCGCTTCAGCGCGACGCGCTCGCGCCGGTGCTGCGCGGTGACGACGCCCTGCTGCTCGCGCCCACCGCCGGAGGCAAGACCGAGGCGGCCGCCTTCCCGATACTGACCCGGATGGCCGCCGAGGGCTGGACCGGGCTGTCGGTGATCTACCTGTGCCCGCTGAAGGCACTGCTCAACAACCTGCTGCCGCGCCTCGAGGTGTACGGCGCGTGGGCGGGCCGCCGGGTCGCCCTCTGGCACGGAGACACCCCGGCCTCCCAGCGCCAGTCCATGCTCATCGACCCGCCTGACGTGCTGCTCACCACGCCGGAGTCGCTCGAGTCCATGCTCGTCAGCACCAGCGTCGACCACCGGCGGCTGTTCGCCGACCTGCGGGCCGTGATCGTGGACGAGGTGCACGCCTTCGGCGCGGGGGACCGAGGCTGGCACCTGATCGCCGTCCTTGAACGGCTCTCGCGCATCGCGGGCCGTCCGCTCCAGCGGATCGGGCTGTCGGCGACCGTGGGCAACCCGGCCGAGCTGCTGAGCTGGCTACAGGGATCCGCCGCCGGGCATCGTGCCGGAGTCGTCGTCGCACCGGAGGCCAAGACAGTCACCACCACCCTCCCCGCAGCGGACGCGGACATCCAGCTGGACTACGTGGGGAGCGTGTCGAACGCGGCCAAGGTCATCGCGGCGCTGTACCGGGGCGAGAAACGCCTTGTCTTCTGCGACTCCAAAAGGCTGGTCGAGGAGCTCGGCGCGCACCTGCGCGAGCTTGGCGTCACCACGCACTTGATCCATGCGTCGCTCTCGCTTGACGAGCGTCGAAGGTCGGAGCTGGCGTTCGCCGAGGGGCGGGACTGCGTGATCGTGTCCACGTCCGCCCTTGAGCTCGGGCTCGACATCGGTGACCTCGACCGGGTGATTCAGATCAACGCGCCGCTCACGGTCGCCGCGTTCCTGCAACGGCTCGGGCGTAGCGGGCGGCGGCCCGGGACGCGTCGCAACTGCCTGTTCCTCGCCCTGCGCGAGGACGACCTGCTGCTCGCCGCCGGGCTGCTGCTCGCCTGGTCGCGGGGGTTCGTCGAGCCGGTCGCCGCGCCGCCTTCGCCGCGGCACATCACCGCGCAGCAGCTCCTCGCGCTCTGCCTGCAGGAAGGGCAGGTGGGGGAGCGAACCTGGCAGGAATGGCTGCCGGTGCCCGCTCTCACCGCCGACGCGCAGCAGATCACGGCTTACCTGCTGGAGCAGGGGTTCCTCAATGCCGACGGCGGGATGCTGTTCATCGGGCCGGAGGCCGAGCGGCGGTTCGGCCGCCGGCACTTCATGGGCCTGATGGCGGTGTTCACCGCGCCGCCGGAGTTCACGGTTCTGCACGTTAGGGATGAGATCGGACGCGTAGATCCTTCACTGCTCGCCGACCGGGTGGAGGGCCCCCGGCTGCTGCTGCTCGGCGGCCGCTCCTGGCGAGTGAGCTGGACGGACTGGAAGCGGCGGCGCTGCTTCGTCGAGCCGGCCGAGGGCGGCGGGCGGGCCCGGTGGCTGTCGGCCGGGGTCGGCGGGCTGTCCTTCGAAATCGCCCGGTCGATGCGGGATGTCGTGCTCGGCGCGGAAGCGCCGGTGGTGCTGACGCAGCGGGCGGCCGGGGTGCTGGCCGGGTTGCGCAGCGACGCGATCGGACGCGTGCGCGCCGGCGGCCTCGTCATCAGCCGGGGCGATGATGACCTGCGCTGGTGGACGTGGGCGGGGTACCGGGTGAACGCCACCCTGAAGGCGACGCTCAGCAACGTCGCCGACGAGGCGCAGCGGGTTGATGACCTGAGCATCCGGCTGCGGGCCGATCTCCGGCCGTCGAGCTGGCGGGGCGTGATCGATCCGGTCCGGGATCGGCTGTGCCTGCCGGAGGTCGACGAGAAAGCACTGACCGGGCTCAAGTTCTCCGAGGCGCTGCCGCGGCCGCTGGCGGCGGCGACCCTCGCGAGGAGGTTGGCGGACCTCGATCACGCTCGTGCTGTGCTCGTAGAGCCGACACGTTTCGAACGGTAGCCGGGGGCTTAGCGCTACTCGCCGGCGTCGGTGGACGGGGTCGCGAGCGCGGCGAGGTCGCGCCAAATAATCGAGCAAACCGCGTTAACAGTGAGCCGGAGAAGGTATAAATCGCCCTAGGCGGGTAGTCCGTGGCGCATGGTCAGAATCAGGCGTTGGTTCGGCAAGCGGCGACAGGTCGTCTGGGCCGAGCCGGAGCTCCCGCCGTTTATCAAGATCAATCCCGCCGCCGTCCCGACGACCACGCTCCAGCCTGGTGACATAACCATGGGGGTAATGACCAGGGAATTCCTGGAAACCCCGGACGAGTACCCGGAGTAACAGGCGGTCGCGGGCGGCGGCGACGGCCGCCTGGCCGAGGCTTATCCCTCCGTCGTTGGGCGGCACCCGCCCGTGCACCAGGACCCGGAAGCCGTCGGCTTCAAGTCGGCCGACGGTCCGCTCGAGCAGCAGCAGGTTCTGGAAGACGCCGCCGGACAGCGCGACGACCCCGAGCCCGGTCCGCGACCGCAGGATCGCGCAGGTCCGCGCGATCGCGTCCGCCACCCCGACGTGGAACCGAGCCGCGACAACCGGCGCAGGTACCCCGCGGCGAACGTCTTCCGCGACGGCGCGGATGAGGTCCGCCCCGGCCACCTTCAGCTGATCGCCTTCCTCGATGCCGGCCGGGTAGCCGCCCAGGGCCGACGCGGGATCGGCCAGCTGCTCAAGCTCGACCGCCGCCTGTCCCTCGTAGTTGATCGCGTCCCGCACGCCAAGCACCGCCGCGGCCGCGTCGAACAGCCGGCCGGCGCTCGAGGTCAGCGGCGAGTTGATACCGCTGCGGGCCACCGCCAGCACGGTCTCCCAGCGCCCGGCGTTGCGCCGGACCACGTCGAGAGAGCCCGGCGCCCCCGTTGGGTAGGCGGCCGACAGATACGCGGCCGCCATCCGCCACGGCTGCCTGATCGCGGCGGCGCCGCCCGGCAGCGGCACCGGGACCAGGAACCCGGCCCGGGAAAACCCCGCCAGGTCGGCGATGAGGAACTCGCCGCCCCAGATCGTGCCGTCGGTCCCGTAGCCGGTGCCGTCGAAGGCGACCCCGATGACCGGGCCGTCCTCGCCGTTGTCGGCCAGGCAGGACGCGATGTGCGCGTGGTGATGCTGGACGGCGACGAGCGAGACGTCCTCGCAGTCGAGCGCGTACTTGGTCGACAGGTACTCCGGGTGCAGGTCATGCGCCACGACCTGCGGGGTCACCGCGAACAGGCGCCGGAAGTGCGCGATGCCGTCGGCGAAGGACCGGAACGTCTCGTAGTTCTCCAGGTCGCCGATGTGATGGGAGACGAACGCGTGATCGCCCCGGCCCAGGCAGAACGTGTTCTTCAGCTCCGCGCCGCAGCCCAGCACCGGCCGGGGGAACCGCCGATGGAGCCGGACCGGCTCGGGCGCGTAGCCCCGGGACCTGCGCATGATCATCTCCCGGCCGCGGAACGCGCGGACCACGGAGTCGTCGGCCCGCATGTGGATCGGCCGGTCATGGAGACAGAAGAAATCGGCGATGCCCGCCAGCCGCGCGAGCGCGTCCTGGTCGTCGTAGGCGATCGGCTCATCCGAGGTATTGCCGCTGGTCAGGACCATCGGACGGCCCAGCGCGCGGAGCAGCAGGTGGTGCAGCGGCGTGTACGGCAGCATCACCCCGAGCTGACGGCTGCCCGGCGCCACCGCCCGCGCGACCGCGGCGTCCGCCCGCCGCGGCAGCAGCACGATCGGCCGCCTTCCGCCGGACAGCAGCGCCGCCGCGGTCTGGTCGACCTCGCACAGCCGGGCGGCCGCCGAGACGTCGGCCACCATCACCGCGAACGGCTTGTCCTCCCGGTGCTTGCGCTCCCGCAGGGCCGCCGCGGCCGGCTCGCTGCCCGCGTCGACCGCGAGGTGATAGCCGCCGAGCCCCTTGACCGCCAGGACCCCGCCCGAGGCCAGCACCGCCGCCGCCGAGGCGATCGGGTCGCCGTCGCGTTCGCGGCCGGACGCGTCGACCAGGCGCAGCCGGGGACCGCAGGCGGGGCAGCACACCGGCTGCGCGTGGAACCGGCGGTCGGCCGGGTCCGAGTACTCCGCCGCGCACTCGGCGCACAGGCCGAAGCCCGCCATCGTGGTCAGCGGCCGGTCGTAGGGGACGTCCCGCACGATCGTGAACCTCGGCCCGCAGTTCGTGCAGTTGATGAACGGGTACCCGAACCTGCGGTCACCGGGATCGGCCAGCTCGGCCAGGCAGTCGGCGCACGTCGCGGTGTCGGCCGACACCAGCGCCTGGCGGCGGCCGCCGGAGTCGCTCGACGCGATCGCGAACCCATCGCCGCCGTTCGGCGGCAGGGCCGTGGTCCGCACCGCCTCGATCCGGGCCAGCGGCGGCGCGTCGTGCTCAAGCGACGCCAGGAAATCCAGCACCCGGCCCGGCGGTCCCTCGATCTCGATGAACACCCCGGCCGCGTCGTTGCCCACGTGGCCGGCCAGCCCGAGCCTGGTGGCAAGCGAGTAGACGAACGGGCGGAAGCCCACCCCCTGGACAACGCCCTCCACCTGGACCAGCGTGCGAATCCGCGATTCCACCTGAGGATTATCTCCTCAGGCGGGCGCGTTCACCACAGGTCGTTGCCGGTCAGCACGTAGACGAAGGGCACCAGCGGGATAATGCTGAGGATCGCCCAGGCGATTTTCGCGCCCGCCCCCATGTCCTGCCGGACAGCCAGGTTGATCCAGATGAGGACCACCGCGAGCGGGTGGAGGATGCAGATCAGGAGCTCGAGAATCTTCTTCAGCATGCCCTGCATCTACCCGCGGGCCGTTCGGCAACCCCCGGGCGGTTAAGCAATCGGGCAGCTAAGCAATACAGTGTCCACGTGCCGAGCACGGCCCCGGAGCCCACCACTGCCGGCCTCCAGCTCCACCGCTGGACCGACCGGGCGGTGGTTGGCGCGGCCATCGCCGCCTTCGCCTCCGGGTTCGGCCAGTTCGGGGTGGTGGCCGCGCTGGGCGACGTGGCCAAGGGCTTTGGCCAGGTGACGTCCGGCGCGACGTTCGCCGACCAGGCGGGCCTGTCGGGAACCGACCTCGGCCTCGGCCTGGCGATCATCCGCCTCGCGGCGCTCGGCGGCCTCCTGGTGGTCGGCGTGGCCGACCGCTTCGGCCGCCGGAGGATGCTGCTCATCACGGTCGGGGCCGGGCTGGCGCTGACCGCGCTGGCCGCCGCCAGCCCCACCTACTGGTGGTTCGTGGCCATCTTCGCCTGCGGACGTCCCCTGCTCAGCGCCTCGAACGGGCTGGCGCAGGTCATCGCGGCTGAGCAGACCGCGTCGGCCGAGCGGGCCAAAGCCGT
>DATCGA010000158.1:0-12082 GCA_036509215.1 Trebonia sp. | reverse complement strand
GCAGGCGCGTTCGCGTCCATGTTGTTCTGCCTCAGCGAGGCGGCCGCGTAATTGCGGAACTGCTCCACTCCCCAGCCGCTCTTGGCGACTCCCATGACGGGCACGTCGAGCAGCCCGCGCTCGACCAGGCCCACCAGCGCGGGGAACGTCTCCAGCTTGGCCAGGTCCCCGGTCGCCCCGAATATCACCAGCGCGTCGACTTGATCAGCACTCATAGTCACATCCTGCCAGTGTGTTTTCCGCCCGGGCACGGCGGCTCGCCTTGCCGACGGTGAACTTCTGGTGGGTTATCTGGTCCTGGTGATGAGCAGCTGGCAGACCAGGCCGCCGAGGCAAAGGGCGCCGATCAGGAGGCCTGCCACGGTGGCCGCGCCCTGGCCGCCGAGACCCGCCAGCGGTGACAGCAGCGCGCCGAGCAGGAACGGCAGCGCGCCGAGCCAGGCCGACGCGGTGCCCGCGATCGCGCCCTGGCCGGCCAGCGCGACCGCGGTCGCGTTGGGGCGCATCATGCCGAACGCGGCGACGAAGACGAACAGCGGGACGAGCAGGGCGGCCAGCGGCGGATGCCCGGTCAGGGCGGCGGCGAGGAAGCCGCCGCCGCCGACCGCCATCGCCAGCAGCGAGATGCGGACCACCCGCGTCACCGGCAGCCGCCTGACCAGCCGCGCCCCGAGCTGCGACATCGACGTCAGGCCGATCGCGTTGATCGTGAAGAACAGGCTGAACAGCTGCGGCGACTGGTGATAAGCGTCCTCGACGATGAACGGCAGGGCCGAGATGTAGGTGATCAGCGCGGCGTTGCCGAGCGCGACCGCCACCGCGTTGCCGGCGTACTGGCGGTCCCTGGTCAGCGTCCGCGAGTCGGCCGCCAGCCGGCGCAGCCGTGACCGGGTGCGCCGCCCGGGCGGCAGCGTCTCGGGCAGGAACCAGCTCGCCGCCAGCAGCGCCAGCCCGATCGCGGCGAGCACGCCGAACACCCCGCGCCAGCTGGTGAACCGGAGCACCTGCCCGCCGATCACCGGGGCGAGCACCGGCGCGAGCCCGAAGACCAGCATCAGCGACCCCAGCACGCGAGCGAGATCGCTGCCCGCGTACAGGTCGCGGACGATCGCGAGCGACAGCACCACGCCGGTGGCCCCAGCCATGCCCTGCAGGAAGCGGAGGGCGATCAGCGCGCCGATGTCGGGCGCGGCCGCGCACCCGAGCGACAGCAGGGCGAAGGCGGCGACGCCGGCCAGCAGCGGCCTCCTCCGGCCGAGCCCGTCGCTGAGCGGCCCGGCCACCAGCTGCCCGACGGCCAGCCCGGCCAGGCAGCCGGAGAGCGTGAGCTGCACCAGCGTCTGGGACGCGTGCAGGTTGGCCGCGATCGTCGGGGTCGACGGCAGGTACATGTCCATCGACAGCGGCCCGAACGCGGAGAGCGCGCCGAGCAGCGCCAGCATCCCCAGGCGGCGCCCGGGTCTCGCGGTCGACGCGGCCAGCTCGACCACCCGACCAGCGGCCGAACCCTCAAAAGTCTCCATCGCCAAGGATGTTATGCCTGGTCAGCGCGCGCGGTAATGTGCCCGTCCCCAGCTTCTATCCCGTTTTGCCTGTCCGTCCCACCCATGTCCGCGCCCGACGGCGAGAACGCTAGAAGCCCGCCGCGAGCGCCCCGCTGCCAATGTCGCGCCGAGCGGCGGGCAACGCCGGAACCCGGTCGTGCGCCCGCACCCAGCCCGCGTAGTCCCAGGTGACGTACCCGAGCAGGCGCAAGATGCGCGCGTGATCAGCGTTGAGGTCGCGTGCGTAGATCGGCTCGTGGTGAGCAATGCGGTTCCTTAGACGTCTGCAGGCGTCAAGTTCAAGGTGGAGCGCCGCGCGGCGTCCCCGATATCCGGGAAACGCGCGTCGCAGCCCAGGCCGCCATGGCCTGGTTTCATAGTCTGTTCCCGAGCCGAGCAGCGAGACCCAGAAGCCGAATGGCAGCTCCGCCACCATCCGACCGGATGTGATGCCGCCGCGCCATCGCTGAACTTCTCGCTTCGCGTCACTGGCAATTCTTTGCGCTGTGTGGTGTAGTCCCAATTCCGGTGCGTCCCACCAATCATCGCGCCCAAACATCGTCGAGAGCTGTTGGTGCATTGCGTTGCGGCACGCAATCTCTAGGCATCCAAGCGGCGCATGAAAGGCGCCGGAAATCCGAATATTCCAAGCGTACAGCCGTGCTGCGGCGGCCTGGTCGCCAGTGCAGGCCGCGAGATACGGTCCGAGTCGATCGCCGGACACGCTCGCACGGAGCACAGAGAACGCTCCTGTCTCCATGGGAACCCTCCTCATCCCGTCAAGCCCGTGGTATAGTTTTCTTCGTGAGCCCCGGTGTGTGCCTCTGCTTCGCAAGCGCCCCGGGGCACAGTCTTTTCTGAAGTACTTCGATTCGTTTTGCGAAACGCAAATTTGCGGAAACCGGCCTCGCCGCAGATTGCTGCGGTACCTCTCATGATAATAGCGACAAACTGGTTATGCCGGAAATTCGCGCAATGCCACTTCCACTATCGGTCGGCTACGCCAGCGACAGCGCCTATTGGTGTCGCTGGCGTAGGTGACAGGCGGCGTTTCGGGTCAATGAGGTTTTCTCAGCAGGGGTGAACCGGGCATTCGCGACTTAACGCCCATCTGGACTGGTGCGGGCAGGCGCGCGGACATAACAGGAGATCCCCGGGAAGGCGCGGAGCCCCCGGTACAAGAGGTCTCACCACAAGATCCGTACCTGCCCGGAGGCTCCGCGTGCTGTCCTATCGTGTCACTCTTGACGTCCCGCTGCCACTGGTCCTGTTCGTGTCGCGCCTGCTGGCCGCCCGCCGCCGCGAGCTCGGCACCCGCGACGGGACGCGCGCCCTGAGCTGCTGGAAGCAGGCGGTCTTCACGCTGGCGTGGTTCCGGGACCGCCCGGACCTGCGCCGGCTGGGCCAGGGCTTCGGGATCTCCCAGGCCACCGCCTACCGGTACAAGGACGAGGCCGTCGAGGTCCTCGCCGCGAAGGCCCCCACGCTGCGCGAGGCCCTGGACAAAGCCGCTGAGCAGGGGCTTCCCTACCTGATCATGGACGGCACGCTCATTTCCTCCGACCGGTGCGCGGACAAGAAGACGAGCAGGAAGGGGAAGGAGATCGACAAGTGGTACTCCGGCAAGGCCCATCAGCCCGCCGGGAACGTGCAGGCCCTGGCCGCCCCGGGCGGCGTGCCGCTGTGGGTCTCCGATGCGCTGCCGGGCAGCGCCCACGACCTGACCGCCGCCCGCGATCTCGTCCTGCCCGTGGCCCGGCCTTACCTGAAGGACCTGCCGATCCTCGCTGATTCCGGTTACGAAGGCGCCGGCGCGGGCGTCCACGTGCCGGTGAAGAAGCCGCGCAGCGGCGAACTCGACATTGACACGAGAACCCGCAACGCGCTGCTGCGGTCCCTGCGCTACCAGGGAGAACGCGGCTTCGCGCTGATGTCCCAGCGATGGCGCGCCATCCAGCACGTCAGCGTCAGCCCCACGACCATCGGCGACATCGTCAAATCCGTGCTCGTCCTCACGCAATTCGAGCACAAGATGATCAACTGAAAGTCGCTGAGAAAACCTCAATGGCCTGGGTGACAGGTCCGCGGGGCGGCGGGACGCGGCCCCCTAAGGATGAGGCGGGGATCGGCTTGGCGCCGGCCAGCAGGATGCGGTGCATGACGCGGCGCTGGCCCTGGTAGTCGTTGACCGCGAAGTGCCAGGTCTGCCGGTTGTCCCACATCGCGATGGAGCCGGGGACCCAGCGGAACCTGGTGGTGAACTCCGGGCGGGTGCCGAACGCGAACAGGTAGTTGAGCAGCGGCAGCGACTCGCGCCTGGTCCAGCCCTCGAACCTGGTGGTGAACTCCGGGTTCACGTACAGCACCCGGCGCCCGGTCTCCGGGATCAGCCGGACCACCGGGTGGACCGGGCCCTCGGCCGCGTCGTACTCGGCGATCGACGGCTCGGGCGGGTCGGTCTGCGCGTAGCTGTAGCCGAGCTTGCGGACGTTCGCGTGGATCGCGTTGAGCCCCAGCAGCGTCGCCTGGAGCCCGGCCGACAGCGCCTCGAACGTCGGCCCCATCGCCGCCCACTGGGTGTCGCCGCCCCACGGCGGCACCTCCTCGCAGAACAGCATGGTGGCCTTCGGCGGCTCGTCGAAGCAGGTCATGTCCGTGTGCCAGCCCTCGCCGATCGCCTTGGTCTGCTCCGGCTCCTTGCGCAGCTCCTGCCGGACCCGGATCTCGCCGAGCCGTGACGCGAACGCGTCCCGTTGCGCCGCGTTCAGATGCTGGTCGCGGAGGAAGATGACCCCGTGCTCGGCCCACGCCCGCAGCACCGCCTGATAGGTCTCGTCCGGGTACTGCCTGGTCAGGTCCAGGCCGCGGACCTCCGCGCCGATCAGCCCGCCGGACTTGCGCACCTCGGGCAGCGTCACCGTCTCCATGTGGTCATCATCGGCCAGGACAGGCGCCGGCGGTAAGCGGGAATTGCCACAGCGCGGCGGTGGCCAAACCCTCGGCTGAGCACAAACGCCATCGCGGCTGGCCACGGGGCCGCTGCGCCGCCACCGCCCCGGCTCCCGGCTAACGCGAGTTGCGCGCGTTAATTGCGTGGCATCACTGGAGGCTAATGATGCTTTTTGTGCGAGATGTGGTACCCGTGTTGTGAAATTAACGGTAACGCTTTAGAAGTATTGGGGAAGCAGGTATTGCATAGGCGACCACTTGCTCTACGATTTGGCGCACGACCGTAGCTATTTCCGGGGGGATGACTCCCCGTCCCCCCGCGGCCGAACGGGGAAGAATCAAAGAGAAGCTCCCACGGGAGACTTGCGGAGGTCAATGCAATGAACTGCCCTCAATGCCAGACCGCGAACGGCTCGGGGTCGGCCTTCTGCGGTAACTGCGGCGCCCAGATGACGGTGGCGCAGGCCGCCGGGTCGGCCGGCTATCCCCCGCCGCAGGGATCGGGCGCGCCGCTCGGCTACGCCGCCTCGGGCGCGCCGACCGGCTATGACGCCCCCCAGGGCTACAACGCCGCAGGCGGCTACGACCCCGAGGCGACGCAGCAGTCCGCCGGGTACCCGCAGGGGCAGTACCAGCCTCCGGCCGGCGGCGGGCGGCAGGCGCCGCGCCCGTCCAGCCTGCCGCCCGTCAACTTTGACCACAACCGGCTGACCAAGGTCGACAAGATCGTCGCGGGCGGCACGTTCATCACGATGATCTCGATCTGGCTGCCGTGGTTCTCGATCTCCTGGGGGAGCAGCACCTTCCAGGACGCCGGGAGCGCCAGCATCAGCGGGACGACCGGGCACGGCTGGCTCTGGCTCGAGTTCATCGTCGCCCTGGCGCTGCTCGCCTACCTCGCGGCCCGCGCGGCCTGGGACCGGCTGCCGTTCACGATGCCGATCGCGCACGCGCCGCTGCTGATCGCCGGGACCGCCCTGCAGCTCCTGCTGGTGCTGATCGCGTTCATTGACATCCCCTACGGAAGCGACGGGGTGGGCTGGGCCTGGGGTGCGTTCATCGCCCTGCTGGCCGCGCTGGCGGCGGCCGGCCCGGTTGTCGTGCCCGCGGTCCGCTCCTACCTCGACAGCCGCAAGGCCGCGGGCGGCACCCGCTATTAGGCAATTGCGTCTCGCGCAGAATCTGCCGCACGCCGATTAGCGCGCGGTGAGCAGCCCCGGCCGGGCCGCTCACCGCGCGCTTTTGCTTTACGGCGACCAGATTGGCCGCGATCGCGTTCCATCCGGCCGCGAATTGCTGAATAAAACCTAGTTCGATGGGTATCTAGGCAGCTTTGGCTGCCGAGGAGGGGATAGGACGATTTCGCGGGTTCTGTCGCATGCGCGGACCGCCGCTTTTTACGCGGCTGTATTTATCATCGTGACGGCTGGGGCGATCTGGCTGGCGCTGCGGGTAACCCCGCTGCAGACGGTATCGGCCGCCGGGCAGACCGCCCAGGTCGGCGCGACGCTGCCGAACGCGAGCCTGCGCGGGCCGGGCGAGCTCGACCTGTTCGGCCAGGTGATGGCCACGAAACCGGAGTTCGCGGGGGTGATCAGGCCCAAGCTGGCGCTCGAGCACGTCACCATCGACCCGCAGGTAGTGCAGATCCTGCGGGCCCAGGGGCCGGCCCGGGTGGAGCTGACGCTCAGCCAGCAGCTCGCGGCCGGCTGGGAGCGGTATTTCATCTGGGAGACGCTGATCGCGATCGGGTTCGCGGTCATCCCGCTGGTCGCGGTGGCGGCGGTGCGCAGGCGGCCCGCCCTGTGGAAGATGCTGGCGGCCGGCGTCGCGGTCGTCTGCCTGGTCAACGTGGGCGGGATCGCGCTGACTGCCGCCAGCACGCCGAGGGTGCTGCGCAGCGTCAAGACGCTCGACGACCTGGTCGGCGCGGACCCGCTGGCCGAGCCCGCCCCGATTGGCGGGCCGGAACCCGGTGTCCAGGCGGTGGTGATCGGCGATTCGACCGCCGCGGGCTGGGGCCTGCCCTGGGAGCCGAGCCCGAGCGCGGAGGACAAGGCGTGCGGCCGGTCGCCCGAGTCCTACGCGGCCGACCTGGCCGCCGCCAACCAGTGGAACGTGCTCAACCTCGCCTGTGGCAGCGCGACGATCCAGAACGGCCTGATCGGGCCCGAGGTGCTGTACGACGGCGAGATCGCGCCCCCGCAGCTGCCCCGGGCGGAGGCGGCCACGCATGCCGGGGTGGTCATCGTGAGCGTCGGCGCCGACGACCTGTCGTGGTCGGTGCTGACCGAGCTGTGCGCGGCCTCGGCCGTCTGCGACGACAAGGTGTCGACGGCCTACTTCGACCAGTTGCTTGACACGTTCACCAGGAACTACTACGAGCTGCTGAGCGACCTAGGCCGGCTCCCGGCGCATCCGTCGGTGCTGGTGAACGAGTACTACCTGCCGTTCGGGGCCGACGCCGGGTGCCTGGGGCGCTCCGGGATTACCCCCGCGAAGGCGAGGGTGCTGCTGGCCAGGCTCGGGCGGCTGAACACGGTGCTCGCGCAGGGGGCGGGCCTGTTCGGCTTCGGGGTGGCCGCGCCCAAGTTCACCGGGCACGAGCTCTGCACGGCCGACCCGTGGGTGCAGGGCCCGTCCGACCCGGCGCCGCTGCACCCGAACGCGGCCGGCGAGCTGGCGATCGCGCTCGCCGACGAGCAGGCCTTCCCGGCGCTGTCGCCGTCGCCGGTGCAGCTGCCGTCGCCGACCCCGTCGCCGTCGACCTCGGTCTCGACCGCCCTGGGCTGATGCGGGTCCTTCCTCGTGCGCATCGGGTCGCCGCGCGGCAGGAGAAGGCGGGTCACTCCCAGGAGGTCGACGCGGCCGCAAGCTCCATGCTGGTGATGCCGTTCGCCTGGCGCTCGCGGAGAAGCTCGCCGCCGATGGAGTAGGGCGGCCCGGCGGCGGAGGAGCGGGCGGCCCGCTCCACGATCGCGTCGACCAGCGAACGGACCATCATGAGGCGGGGGTAGGCCGTGTGGATCTGCCCTACCCAGGCCGCGACGATCTCAGGGTTGCGGCCGAAGTCGGCCCCCACGCCCTCCCTGGTCAGGTGGGCGAGCAGGCCGCGCCGGCTGGCGATGCCGGGGGAGGTGTGCAGGGCGATCGCTTCCCACACGCGGTCGACGTCGGGCTCGCACACGCCGTGCTCGCGCAGCACGGCCGCCGCCAGGTCGGCTCCCTCCACCTCGAAGCGGGCGTCGCCCTTGGCCAGGGCCCCGGTTCCGAGATCGTGCATGACGGTGGCGGCGAACAGCAGCCCGCGATCGTAGGCGGCGTCCTGCTCGCACCCTTCGTGGGCGGCCAGCAGCTGCGCGAAGAAGAAGCTGCGAAGGCTGTGATTGGCGATCGGGGCGCACTCGGAGCTCCGCACCAAGGTCAGCGCGGACTCGGCCAGCGGGCCGGCGGGCAGATCGAGCGAGAAGGTCATGGGCCAACGCTAGGAGCGCTGCCGCCGGTCCGCACAGTGGCCCGTGAGCTCAATAGCGCTAGAATCGGGCCATGTCGGCCATGGGCAGGCGCCGCGTCGCGGTGCTGGCGCTGCCCGGGGTGCTTCCGCTCGACCTCGGCATCGCGGTGCAGACGTTCGGGTCCGACCCGCACTACCGGGTGGCGGTCTGCTGCGACCCGTCGGACCAGCCGATCAGGAGCGGCGGCTTCACTCTCACGCCGCACTGCGGGCTGGAGGCGCTTGAGGAGGCCGCGACGGTCGTCGTCCCTGGCTACCTTGTCCCCGATGCGCCGGTCTCCGCGTCGGTGCTCGAGTCGCTGCGGACCGCGCACGCACGCGGAGCGCGGCTGGTATCGATCTGCACCGGGGCGTTCGCCCTCGCCGCCGCCGGGCTGCTTGACGGCCGCCCGGCCACCACCCACTGGCAGGAGAGCGCGCGCCTGCAGCGGATGTATCCCGCGATCGACGTCCGGCCCGACCAGCTCTACGTCGATGACGGTGACATCCTCACCTCGGCCGGGGTGACCGCCGGAGTCGACCTGTGCCTGCACATCATCGGGAAGGATCACGGCGCCGCGGCCGCCAACGTCCGCGCGCGGGTACTGGTCGCCCCGCCGCGGCGCTCCGGCGGCCAGGCGCAGTTCATCGAGCGCTTCCGGCCCGCCGCCAGCGGCGACGACCTCGCCCCGATCCGGTCCTGGATGCTGGGCGCCCTCGATCGCCGTCACACCCTGGACCAGCTCGCGCAGCGGGCGCACATGGCGCGCCGCACGTTCGCGCGGCGCTTCCGGCAGGAGACGGGCACCTCCGCCCTGGCGTGGCTGACCCTGGCCCGCATCGACTGGGCCCGCGAACTCCTCGAGACCACCGCCGTGCCGGTCGAGCAGGTCGCCCGGCTGAGCGGGCTGGGCAGCCCGGCCGCGTTCCGGGCGACCTTTCACCGACTCGTCGGCACCTCTCCGGCCGACTACCGCGCCACCTTCAGGCACTCATAGGGACGGCGTCAGCCGGTCTTGCCTTCGAGGGCGCGCCTGGTCAGAACCCGCGCGAGGTGCGCGCGGTAGTCCGCGTCGGCGTGGAAGTCGTAGCCGGGGGAGGCGCCGTCGGCCGCCAGGGCGGCGGCCTCCTCGATCGACGCACCCGACCTCAGCGCCTGCTCGGTCGCCGACGCCCGCAGCGGGGTTCCGCCCATGGAGGCGAGCGCGACCCGCCCGTCGTAGACGGCGACGCCCACGATGGCCCAGTCGTTGGCTCGCCGGACGAACTTCTGGTATCCCCAGCGCACCGAGCCGCCGCGCGGCACCCGGACCGCGGTGAGCAGCTCGTCGGGCTGCAGGGCGGACTCGAACGGCCCGACGAAGAAGTCATCGACGCCGACCGCGCGCACCCCGGACGGGCCGCTGATCTCGACCGAGCCGCCGAGCGCGAGCAGCGTCATCGGCAGGTCGGCTGACGGGTCCGCGTGCGCGAGCGAGCCGCCGATGGTGCCGCGGTGCCTGATCTGGGGGTCGCCCACCTGCGCGGCGGCGTAGGCCAGGATCGGCGCCTCCGACCGCAGCAGCGACGACCCGGCGACCTCGGCGTGCCGCGTGGTCGCCCCGATGACCACCTCGTCTCCCTCGAGCCTGATGCCCGACAACTCGGTCACCCGGGCGATGTCGACCAGCACGGCCGGCTGCGCGAGCCGGACCTTCATCATCGGCAGCAGCGAGTGGCCGCCCGCCAGCAGCTTGGCGTCCTCGCCGTGCTCGGCCAGCAGCGCGATCGCGTGGGCCGGAGACTCGGCCACCTCGTAGTCGAACGACGCGGGGATCATGCGAGCACCTCGGCCTCGTCAGTCGAAGCGGAGCCCTCCGAGGCGGGGCCGGCCGAAGCGGACGGGCCGGAAAGCTTGTCGGCCGCGGCGAGCACCGAGCGGACGATGTTGTGGTAGCCGGTGCAGCGGCAGAAGTTGCCTTCCAGGCCCTCCCGCACCTCCTGCTCGGACGGGTGCGGGTTCTCCGCCAGCAGGCTGGTCGACGCCATCACCATGCCGGGCGTGCAGAAGCCGCACTGCAGGCCGTGGTTCTCGCGGAACGCCTGCTGGACGACGCTCATCGTGCCGTCGGCGGCGACGAGGCCCTCGGCGGTGGCCACCGAGCGGCCGGCCGCCTGGACGGCGAGCACCGTGCAGGACTTGACCGACTCGCCGTCGAGCAGCACCGTGCAGGCGCCGCAGGACGTGGTGTCGCAGCCGATGTTGGCGGCGCGCAGGCCAAGGGTCTCGCGCAGGTAGTGGACGAGCAGCAGCCTCGGCTCGACCTCGTCGCTGTGGGTGACCCCGTTAACCGTGAGCTTGATCTCCATGACCGGATCAGGCCTCCTTCGAGCCGTTGGCGGCCGAGCCTCGGGCCGCGTTAATCGCGCGCCAGACCCGCTGGGACGAGGTGGGCATGTCGATGTGGGTGACGCCGAGGTGCGAGACCGCGTCGATCACCGCGTTCTGCACGGCCGGGGTGGCGCCGATCGAGCCGGCCTCGCCGATGCCCTTGGCGCCGAGCGGGTTGTACGAGGTCGGCGTCTCCATGCTCACCAGCTCGAAGCTCGGCACCTCGGTCGCGGACAGGAACGGGTAGTCGGCGAACGTCGCCGTCAGCGGGTTGCCGTCCTCGTCGTAGACGACCTCCTCGAGGAACGCCTGGGCGGCGCCCTGGGCGATGCCGCCGTGCCGCTGGCCCTCGGCCAGCAGCGGGTTCATGATCGTCCCGGCGTCATCGACGGTCACGATCCGGCGGAAGAACACCTTGCCGGTCTCGGTATCCACCTCGACGACCGCCACGTGCGTGCCGAACGGGAACGTCGGGCCGGGAGCGGTGAACACGCTGCGAACGAACAGCCGCTCGGACTCGGCCAGGCTGGTGAGCTGCACCGACACGTCGGGGTCGCCCTTGACGCTGAAGGTGCTGGTCTCGACGTTGTACTCCAGGTCGGCCGGCGCGGCCTCCAAGGTGGCGGCCGCGCGTTCGCGAGCCACGTCGAGTAGCTCGCGGGACGCCTGCTGGACGGCGGCGCCGCCGAGCTGGAGGGAGCGCGAGCCGCCGGTGCCGCCGCCCTTGGGAACCAGGTCGGTGTCGCCCCACTTGACGGTTATCTTGTCGATCGGGATGCCGAGCTCTTCGCTGACGAGCATCGCCCACACCGTCTGATGGCCCTGGCCATGCGGCGAGGTGCCGGTCAGCACGGTGGCGGTGCCGTCCGGGTGGACCTCGACGGTGCCGTTCTCGTTGGGGCCGCCGGCCTCGCCGCCCGGGCCGGTGATCTCCACGTAGGAGGAGAGCCCGATGCCGAGCTGGAGCGTGTCGCCCGCCGCGCGCCGCCGCGCCTGCTCGGCCAGCAACGCCGGATAGTCGGCCGCGTCGAGCGCCTTCTCGAGCGCGGTCACGTAGTCGCCCGAGTCGTACTTGGCGCCGAACGCCGTCGTGTGCGGCTCCGTGAACTTGGGCAGCAGGTTCTTCCTGCGGACCTCGGCCGGGTCGACCCCGGCCGCGTCTGCGAACAGGTCCATCGCCCGGTCGATCGCGGCGGCAGCCTCCGGGCGGCCTGCGCCTCGATAGGCGCCGACCGGCGTGGTGTTGGTCACGACCGAGGTGGCCCACGACTCGGCCCGCGGGATGCGGTAAGGGCCCGGGGTCATCAGGATCGTCAGCGACGGCAGGAACGCGCCGAACTTCGGGTACGCACCGCTGTCCTGCAGGATCTCGATCCGGTAGGCGAGGACGGTGCCGTCCTTCATGCCGCCGATCGTGATCTTGTGCTGCTGCGCGCGGCCGTGCGGCATCACCAGCAGGTTCTCCATGCGGGTCTCCGACCACCGGGTCGGCCGGCCAAGTTCTCCGGCGATCCAGCAGGTGACCGCGTGCTCGGCGTCGGCTCCGAACTTCGCGCCGAACGCGCCCCCGACGTCGGGCGTGATGATTCGCACCTTCTCCGGCTCGAGGCCGAGCAGGCCCATGATCGCGCCCTTGGTGCCCTGGGCGCCCTGGTTGGGGATCCAGGCCGTGAGGCGGCCGTCCTCGCCCCAGGCGGCGGCGGCGGAGCGGGACTCCATCGGGGC
>DATCGA010000157.1:0-7024 GCA_036509215.1 Trebonia sp. | reverse complement strand
TCGTCGGCCCGAACGGGGCCGGCAAGACCACCCTGCTCACCATGGCCGTCGGCCTGACCAAGCCCACCGAGGGCGGCGTCACCGTGCTCGGCGGGATCCCCGCGGGTTCGCCCGACGCGCTCGAGGGGATCGCCTTCGTCGCCCAGGACGCCCCGCTCTACCGGAACCTGCCGGTCGCGGACATGCTGCGGGTGGCCCGCAGCCTGAACCGGTGCTGGGACCAGCGCCGGGCCGACGACCGGCTCGAACGGCTCGGCATCCCGTCTCGGCAGAAGGTCGGCGAGCTCTCCGGCGGGCAGAAGGCGCAGCTCGCGCTCACGATCGCGCTGGCCCGCCGGCCGGGCCTGCTGGTGCTTGACGAGCCGCTGGCGGCGCTCGACCCGGTGGCCAGGGACGACTTCATGGCCTCGGTCGTCGAGGCGGCCCGCGAGGACGACATCTCGGTCGTGCTCTCCTCGCACGTGCTGGCGGAGCTCGAGCGGGTCGCCACCTATCTGATCGTGCTGACCCGAGGCCAGGTCCAGGTGGCCGGCTCGGTCAAGGACCTGCTCGCGTCCCACGGGGCCGGGCTTGAGGAGATCGCCCTCCGGCATCTGCGGGCGGGCGTCGGGGCGACAACAGGAACGGACACGCAGCGATGACTACCGGAGCCACCTCCACCACCGCCAGCCCGCCGGCGACCGCTGCCCGGCGCCCCGTGCCCTGGACGAGCATCGGCTGGGTCACGCTGCGGCAGCGGCGGGGCGCCATGATCGGCGTCTCCGCGCTGCTCGGCCTCATTGCCCTGTACCTGGTGATCATGGCGATCATCGAGAACCACGCCTACACCGCCGTGACCGCCTGCCACCCGGCCGCCGCGGTCAAGTGCCAGCAGCTCGCCCAGGCGTTCTCCGCGACCTACTGGGGCGGCAGCAGCAGCGCGCTGCGCAGCGGCGGCGCGCAGACCGTCTCCAGCCTGATGTTCGTGGTGCCGGTGCTGCTCGGCGCGTTCGTCGGCGCCCCGCTGATCTCGCGTGAGCTGGAGACCGGCACGTTCCGGTTCGCCTGGACCCAGGGCGCCGGCCGGACCAGGTGGGCGGTCTCGACCCTGGTGCTGCCCGCGCTGCTGCTGACCGCGGTGACCGGGGCGTTCACGGCGCTGTTCTGGTGGTACTTCCGGCCGTTCCTGGCCGACGGGCAGGTCAGCGAGTTCCTGCCGCTCGCCTTCGGGCTGCTCGGGGTGGCCTTCGCCGCCTGGACGCTGTTCGCCTTCGCGCTGGCGGCGTTCACCGGCACCCTGTTCAGGCGGACGGTGCCGGCGATGGCGGTGACGCTGATCGTCTACATCGTGCTCGCGATCGGGACCGCGACCACGATCAGGCCGCACTATGCGGCGCCGGTCACAGAATCGGGCTGGAACCACGGCGCCGGGGCCGGCTGGGTGATCAGCAGCTGGGTCAAGGCACCCGACGGCCACCAGCTGAGCCAGGCCGCCGTCAGCAGCCTGCCGATCCCGGCCAGCGTGCAGAACTCGCAGAGCCCGGACGCCTTCAACAACTGGCTGACCAGCCACGGCTACACGATGTGGCAGTCGGTGCAGCCGGACTCGCGGTTCTGGCAGTTCCAGCTGACCGAGGGCGGCTGGCTGCTGATCGTCAGCGCGCTCCTCATCGGGGGCGCCGTCTGGCTGATCCGCAGGCGCGGGGCGTAACGCTCTACCCCAGGCCCGCCGCCGCGGGGTGACGCCAGACCCGCTCTGGCGTCACCCCGCGGCGTCGAGATCCATGGGCGGGGTTGCGGGAAGCCCAAAGCGGGGGGTTGACACGACGGCCGGACGGACGGATATTTGCGTCCAGTAAAACATGTTACCGGTCACATATCGTCGGCGCCCCGAGTTGGCCACTCGGGGCGCCATCAACCGTCCGGAGAGTGTTTCACTTGGCAAAGATCAGATTCCCGAGCGTCAGAAAGCTCGTGTCGGTCGTGGCCACCGCGGCCGCGCTCGGCCTCGCCGCGTTCGCCGGCGTCACCAGCCTTTCCGGGACGGCGCAGGCCGCCTCCCCCGGGCCGTGCGACATCTACGCCGGCGGCGGCACCCCCTGCGTGGCCGCCTACAGCACCGTCCGCGCGCTCTACCACGGCTACTTCGGCCCGATGTACCAGGTCACGCGGGCCTCCGACGGCGCGTCGGAGCAGATCTGGACGCAGCGGCCGGGCGGCTACGCCAACGCCGCCGCCCAGACCGCGTTCTGCGCGGCCACCACCTGCACGATCAGCCGGATCTACGACCAGAGCGGGCACGACAACACGCTCGGCGTCGAGCCGATCGGCGGCAACGGCTCGCCCGACGTCGGCGGACTCGCCAACGCTCTACCGGTGCGCATCGATGGCCACCTCGTCTACGGGGTGTCGGTGCAGGCCGGGGTCGGGTACCGGAACGACGTCACCAACGGCGTCCCGACCGGCAGCCAGCCGCAGGGCGCCTACATGGTCGCCAGCGGCACCCACGTCGACGACCTGTGCTGCTTCGACTTCGGCAACGCGGAGACGACCAACACCGACACCGGCAACGGGCACATGGACGCGATCAACTTCGGCACCGAGTGCTGGTTCACCCCGTGCGCCGGATCGGGCCCCTGGGTTCAGGCGGACCTGGAGAACGGGCTCTTCATGGGGGGCAACGGCTCCGACACCGGCAACGTCGGCAACGCGAGCAAGTTCGTCACCGCCATCATGAATAACAACGGCAAGACGGACTACACGATCGCCGACGCCAACGCCCAGTCGGGCGGCGTGCACGTCGAGTACAGCGGACCGCTGCCGGACGTCGGCGGCTACGCCCCGATGAACACCGAGGGCTCGATCCTGCTCGGCACCGGCGGCGACGACAGCAACGGCTCCGACGGCTCCTTCTTCGAGGGCGTGGTCACGGCGGGCTACCCGTCGGCCGGGACCGACAGCGCCGTCCAGGCCAACATCGTCGCGGCCCGCTACCAGGCGGTCACCCCGGCCTTCCCTGCGGCGGGCACCGATTACACGATCACCAACGTCAACAGCGCCACCGAGGTTCAGCCGGACGGCTGCGCCACCGCCAACGGCACCGGCATCGAGCTCTCGAGCGCCAGCGGCACCAGCTGCCAGCAGTGGACGTTCACCAGCGCGGGCAACGGCCACTACACGATCACCAACGCCGCCAGCGGCACCGTCCTCGACTCGGTGGACTGCGGCAACTTCGACGGCACGCTGACCGATCTGTGGTCGTCGCTCGGGAACACCTGCCAGGAATGGGACGTGACCGCGGACGGCAGCCACTACACGATCAGCAACGTCGGCAACGGCATGGTCCTCGACGCGGAGGACTGCGAGGTCGCCAACGGCACCGTCGTCCGCCAGTGGGCGCAGCTCGACAACGTCTGCCAGCAGTGGGATATCGCGCCGGCCGCGTCCTGACCGGCGTCTTTAATCCGCTTAGTCTGCGGTGAGCCCGATGCCGCCCGCTCGCCACCGCGGGCGGCATCGGGCTGGCGGCAGGGGTGGGACCACGGTCCGTTCGATAAACGGATTTTGATCTTTTTGATCGTCAGGCGCGGGCGGCGGAGACCTCGTGGACCAGATCGACCAGCCGGGCCAGCATGTCCGGGTTGGTCTCGGGGAGCACGCCGTGGCCGAGGTTGAAGATGTGCCCCGGCAGCGTCCGGCCGCGGTCGAGGATCGCGCGGGCGCGGGGCTCGATCACGTCCCACGGGGCCAGCAGCACCGACGGGTCGAGGTTGCCCTGGATCGCCTTGCCCGGGCCGACCCGGCGGGCGCCCTCGTCGACCGGGATCCGCCAGTCGACCCCGACCACGTCCGCGCCGGCCTCGCCGAGCAGGCCGAGCAGCTCGCCGGTGCCGACGCCGAAGTGGATCCTCGGCACCCCGGACGCCGCCAGCGCGGCGAAGATCCGCCGGGTGTGCGGCAGGATCGCGTGCCGGTAGTCCTCGGGCGAGACCACGCCGACCCAGGAGTCGAACAGCTGCACCGCCGACGCCCCCGCCTCCACCTGCACCTGCAGGAACGAGGTGGCGATGGCGGCCAGCCGCCCCATCAGCGCGTGCCAGAGCTCGGGGTTGCCGTACATGAGCGCCTTGGTCCGGTCGTGGTTCTTCGACGGACCGCCCTCGATCAGGTAGGACGCCAGCGTGAAGGGGCCGCCCGCGAACCCGATCAGCGGCTTGCCGCCAAGCTCGCCGGTCAGCGCCTTGACCGACTCGGTGATGTACGGGACGTCGCCGGGCTCGAGGTCGCGCAGCCGCTCGAGATCGGGCAGGGCCCGGATCGGGCTGGCGACCACGGGGCCGACGCCCGGCTTGATCTCCACGTCCACGCCGATCGCCTTCAGCGGCACCACGATGTCGCTGAAGAGGACGGCCGCGTCCACGTCGTAGCGGCGCAGCGGCTGCAGGGTGATCTCGGTGACCAGCTCCGGCCGGGTGCACGACTCCAGCATCGCGGTGCCCGCGCGCACCTTGTGGTACTCGGGGAGCGAGCGGCCGGCCTGGCGCATGAACCAGACCGGGGTATACGGCACCGGCTCGCGCCTGCAGGCGCGGATGAAGGGAGAGTTCGTCTGGGGCTGGTTCACTCGGAGTATCCTCTCATACCCGATTCCGGCGTCAGCTAACCGCCTCGGCGACACGCCGGGCGAGATCCGCCGAAATCGCACCTGCACATGCCAAGATCAAGACGAATCTCGCCATGCACCGCACAGAGATTTCAGAGATTTCAGTGATTTTAGTGGGCCGAGAAGTGTAGGGGGGCATCGCGATGACGCAGCCGCTCGGGAACTGTCCCGATTGTGGTGTCGACGAGTCATTCGAGCAGGTGCACGAGGGTGTCTGCCCCGATGTGGTCGGCGAGTGCCCGGAGTGGGCCTGCGCGGCCTGCGGGGCCGGCGTGATCATGGGCACCGTGTTCACGGGCGCCGTCGGCGCTCTTCCCGACGCCGAGGTCGCGGCCGAGCAGTCCGTCCGTGCCGCGTAACCGCACCTCAGGGCCGCTAAACGGCCGCCCGGGCAGCGGCCGGTGGCAGGCACGACGTACGCTCAGGCCATGAGGTTGGCTGAGGGGCCCGCGCCGCTGCGGGCAGGCGGACAGGCGGATGCCGTCCCCGCTGGCCACAACCGAATGGCGGCCGCGGGCCGCGACGACTTGGCTCCGGCGCGCGACTCCAGCTCGGGCGATCCGGTCTTCGACGCTGCGGTGGCGGCGCTGGCGGCGGGCCGCGACGCGGTCGCCTCGGCCAGGGACGACATCGAGCTTGAGGCCTGGCCGGCCCCCAAGCGCCTCGCGCCGCACGCGGTCGCGCTGGCCGCCACCGCCTTCCGCGACGGCGAGGAGGCGGGCGAGGGCAAGCTCATGCTGCTGTACGACCCGGCCGGCCATGACGGCTGGACCGGGACCTTCCGGATCGTGGCGCAGGTGCACGCCGACGTGGAAGAGGAGATGGCGGCCGACCCGCTGCTGGGCGAAGTGGGCTGGTCCTGGCTCACCGACGCCCTCGACCTGCACGCGCCCGGCTACGCCGCGCCGAGCGGTACCGTCACCCGGGTGATCACCGAGGGCTACGGGGCGAAGTCCGACGATCCTCCGGCGACCGCGTTCGAGCTGCGCGCCTCGTGGTGCCCGGCCGACGGCGGCGAGCTTTCTGACGAGCTTTCTGACGAGCTTTCTGACGAGATCGGCGGGGCCGTTGTCGCCTGGTGCGAGCTGCTCGCGTCGGCGGCCGGGCTGCCCGCGGCGGGCACGCTCGCGATCGGCAGCCGGGCCTCGCATCCGCAGGCGGGCGGCGGCGGTCGCGGCGCCCTCTCCAGCGGGCGGCGACGCCGATGACCGCTGCGAGCGAGGAATCCGAGGAGCAGACGCCGGAGGCGACGGCGCTGGACGCTGACGGTTCCGTGGCTGACGAGGCGGCTGACGGTTCGGTGGCTGACGGTTCGGTGGCTGACGAGAAGCCGGAGCGGGAGGTCACCGACCTGCTCGAACCGCGCGAGGGGCTGCCGCCGGTCATCGCGACGCCCGAGGATCTCGCCGCCGCGGTGGAACGGCTGGCGGCCGGGACCGGGCCGGTCGCGGTGGACGCCGAGCGGGCCTCCGGCTACCGCTACGGGCAGCGTGCCTACCTGGTCCAGCTCCGCCGGGCCGGCGCCGGCACGGTGCTGATCGACCCGGTCGGCGCCCCCGACCTGTCCGGGCTGGACGCCGCGCTGGCCGATGTCGAGGCCGTGCTGCACGCCGCGTCGCAGGATCTGCCGTGCCTGGCCGAGATCGGCTACCGGCCCAGGGAGCTGTTCGACACCGAGCTGGCCGGGCGGCTGCTCGGCTACCCGCGGGTGGCCCTCGGCACCATGCTCGAAGAGGTACTCGGCTTCCGGCTGGCCAAGGAGCATTCGGCCGCCGACTGGTCGGTCCGGCCGCTGCCGACCGAGATGCTCAAGTACGCGGCGCTCGACGTGGAGATACTGACCGACCTGCGCAACGCCCTGGCCGACCAGCTCGACGCCGAGGGGAAGACCGAGTGGGCCCGGCAGGAGTTCGCCGCGATCGCGGCCGCTCCCCCGGCGCCGCCGCGCGTCGATCCCTGGCGGCGCACCTCGGGCATCCACAAGGTGCGGACCAGACGGTCGCTCGCGGTCGTCCGCGAGCTCTGGCAGGAACGCGACGAGGTCGCCCGCGAGTCCGACCTGTCCCCCCGCCGGATCCTCGCCGACCAGGCGATCATCGAGGCGGCCAGGGCCGAGGCGAGCAAGCCGCCGCCGACCGGCCGGCCGCAGCTCGACCGGATCAGCGGGTTCCACGCGCGGAACGCGCGCAAGCACTCGGCCCGCTGGCAGGCGGCGGTGATGCGGGCCCGCGAACTCGACGAGGGCGAGCTTCCCGAGGTGGCCGGCGCCACCGCGACCGGCGGACCGCCGCCCGCGCACCGCTGGGCGGAACGCGACCCGGCCGCGGCGGCCAGGCTCGCGGCCGGCCGGGAGACGGTCAGCGCGCTCGCGACCGAGAACCG